>JALHPN010000070.1 GCA_022842465.1 Polyangiaceae bacterium
GGAGGCGCTGCGCGCCGCGCTCGGCCTCGGCCGCGACGGCACGCTCCGTCTCTCCGCGCCCGGCGACGTCACGAGCTCGCCGATGCTGCCGGTGCCGCGACCTTCCCAGCCCTCGGCCTCGGGCGGACACGGCACGCTCCTCGCCGCGTCGCACGACGCCCCGGCGCGGGCGTCGCAGGTGCCGACCACGCCGTCCGAGGCGCCGCACGCGAAGCGCTCGAGCGTCGCCCTCGTCGCCGGGCTCGTCGTGCTCGCTGCGATCGGCGCGATCGGCGTGGTCGCGACGCGCAAGACGAGCGCGACGTCGGGTCCGGCTGCGGCGGTCTCGCTCCCCGCGACCGCGCCCTCCGTCGACGTCGCCGCTCCCGTCATCGCGAAGGAGCCCGAGGCGAAGGCCTGCCCCGCCGGGATGGTGCTCGTCCCCGCCGGCAAGTTCTTCATGGGCTCCGACGAGAAGACCGACGACGAGGACGAGCGACCGGCCCATCAGGTCGGCCTCGCTGCGTTCTGCGTGGATCGCACGGAGGTGACCGTCGCCGCGTACAAGGCGTGCAGCGATCGCGGCGAGTGCCGGCGCGCGAGTCGCGAGAACGACTTCCCCGGGATCACGAAGCAGCAACACGAGGTGTACGACCCGCTCTGCAACATCCGCGATCCCGAGGGCCGCGCCGAGCACCCGATCAACTGCGTCGACTGGGAGCTCGCGACCGAGTACTGCAGCGCGGCCGGCAAGCGCCTCCCGACCGAGGCGGAGTGGGAGTACGCGACGCGCGGGTCGGACGGACGCCGCTACACGTGGGGCGACGACCCGCCGACCAGCGGCGCGCACCTCAACGCGTGCGGCAGCGAGTGCGTCGCCTGGGGGAAGGCGCACGGCGAGCCCCTCGAGGCGATGTACGACGCGGACGACGGGTTCCCGAACACCGCGCCGGTCGGCTCGTTCCCGAAGGGCCGGTCGCCCTTCGGCGTCGAGGACGTCATGGGGAACGTCGGCGAGTGGGTCTCGGACTTCTACGGCCCCTACGCGAAGGGCGCCAAGGCCGAGGTGAGCCCGACGGGGCCGGCCAAGGGGAAGAAGCGCGTCGTCCGCGGCGGCGGCTGGAACGGCTCGGACATCGCGTGGGTGCGGCCTTCGTTCCGCTTCAGCGCGCCGCCGACCCTGAAGAGCCACGGGATCGGCTTCCGCTGCGTGAAGGACGTCGGCGAGCGTCCCGACGGAGGAACCTAGGGCCGCGCGCCTTCACGTCGAATCGAGTCGCGTCGCGGAACGTCCAAGTGCAAGGGAGGGGAAGGACGACGATGACGCTGCAGCTTCCCGTGGCGCTCCTCGCATGCAGCCTCGCGCTGACGGGGTGCGAGGCGCGCCACACACCGAGCGCGATCAAGGGGGCGGCCACGTCGACGGCGAGCGCTTCGCCCCCGTCCAAGGAGGTGCACCCCGTGAAATGGCCAGGTCGATCCGCGACGCAGCTCACGCTTCGGTGTGCCGTCCGTCCGAGCGTCACGCCCCTCGAGGTGAGCTACACCGTGACGAACGGCGCGTCGGAGGACGCCTACCTCCTCGACCTCAGCGCGAGCCCTCGGCCCGATCGCTCCGGCATCGACGTCGAGCTCCGGCCGATCTACCTGAGCTGGCTCGGCGGCACGTCGGCGCACCTCGGGCAGGGGATCGCGCCGCTCCCGCCCGACCGCGATGTCTATGCCCGATCCATCCCGCTGACGACGCGCCTCGGGCCCGGCGCCTCCCTCGTGCGCACCATCACCCTCCCGGAGCCCCTGGCCGAGCTCGGGCCGTACGATCGCCCGGCTCTGGCGGGTCCGGACGACCCGAGCATCGATCGCCTGGTGATCACGCTCTCGGCGCTCCGCCCCTCCATGACGGGCTTCACGCGCGACGAGGTCCCCGGCCACGCGGGTGTCTTCCGCGTCGCGACCAAGTCCACCGTGCTCGACGTCGAGCGCGCGCGCTGCGAGATCGCGCTGCCGCGAACGAAGCTCCGCGTGTTCCGCTGGGACGACGCACGAGGCCCGACCTTCGAGCGCGCGGAGTGAACCCCGCAGGGCGAGCCTCGTCAGGGGGCTGCTCGAACCCAGACCTGCTCGAGCGCGAAGGAGAGCGTGCGACCGTCTCCCGGTGGCTGGAAGGAGCCGGACGTCGCGATCCGGAAGGTCACGTGGTCGCGCGGCGGATCGAGGTCGACGGGGTACCACGCGCGCTCGGCGCCCGGCGCGCTCTCGCCCACGAGGCGATCCCCGTCGTACACGCGAACGCGCGCGCGCCCGACGACCTCCGGGATGAGCCGCCCGCCGAGGTCGACGTGCGACATCCGCGGCGCCGACAGCGTGAGCTCCGCGTCGGGTCCGCCCCAGACGAACGCCTCGCCACCGGGGACGGGGCGCTCCGGCGTCGAGAACCCCGCGCCGAGGCTGACGAACGCGGCGTCGACGCCGTGGTGGAGCGGCACGAGGGGGAAGCGTGCGCAGGCGTCCGCGTCGATCGCGTACGCGACCCATAGGCCGTCGTCGCCGAGGAGGCGCGTCGGGAGCGACGCCGTCACGAGCATGTGCGCGCGCGAGCCGCGGAAGGACGGCGCGACGAGCACGGACGAGATGCCGGCGACGCGTACGAGGTCGCATGCGCGCGCGCGCGCCGCGTCGTCGAACCCGACAGGCCCGAACGTCTGCGCCGCGAGCAGCACGTCCACGAAGGGGAGCGATCGCTGGCGGGCGACGACGCTCGGGTCGAGCCGCGCCACCATGCCACCGAGCCGCGGTCGTTCGTGGATGACCTGCGCCGAGTGCAGCCGATGATCCTCGACCCCGACGACGGTGTAGCCGTCGCGCAGGAGGAGCGGCACCTCGAGCACGGCGCCGCGCGAGCCCGCCTCGTCGGCGCGGAGGCGCTCGAGCACGGACGAACGGACGGCCTCTGCCGTCGGGAACGGGATCGCGAGCCCCTCGAAGAACACGAGACCCCCGACGGTCGCGAGGAGGAGACGACGACCGCGTGCGTTCGGCAGACGCGCCGTGATCGCGACGAGCGCGACGGCCGCGAGGGCCGTCCCGGCGAGCGCGACACCCACGACGAACCGGCCCGGAGCGCGCAGCGACGCGAGGACGGGCGTCCGCTGGAGGATCGCGTACGGCGTCCTCGGACCGAGCGACTCGCCGTTCCACCGCACCTCCGGTCCGAGCGACAGCGCGAAGAAGAGGAGCGCCGCGACGACGAGCGCGAAGCGGCGCGCGCGCACCTCGAGGAACGCGCCGGCGAGGACGAGCAGCGACGCGACGTAGCCGAGGGTGACGACTTGCTCGAGCTCGCGTGAGTGCGCGAAGGCCCCGAGCCACGGGTGGAGATACGACGGCCGCACGTACGCACGGAGGTCTCCGTAGAAGCGCTCGGAGCCGATGTTCTGCATCGTCGGGCGGACGCCCGCTGCCGCGTCACGGATCGCGCAGACGGCGAGGGGCGCGACCCACACCGCGCTGCCGAGGACGAGCGCGAGGAGAAATGGCCCGCGGAGGCCGTCGATCGTCCGCACACGGCGGCGTTGCGCGAGCGCGGCCACGACGAGCACGGTCGCGAAGAGCGCTCCGAAGAGACCGAGCGCGTAGTCCGACCAGATCTGGAGCCCGAAGAAGGTGGCGGCGAGGGCGCCCCATCGGAGCTGGCCGCGCCGATCGTCCTTCGCGAGCCCCGAGGCGAGCGCCCACGCGAAGAACGGGAGCGGGTGCGTGGACACGAGGTTTCCGTGCCCGAGGAGGTGCGCGAAGCGATACGGGAGGAACGCGAACACGAGGCCGGCGACGAAGGCGACCTCGACGCTCGCGCGCGTCGCGGACCGCACGAAGAGGGTGGCTCCCCACCCCGAGAGCACGAACGTCGCGAGGAGCACCACGTCGTGGGCCGCGGTCCGTCCGAGGAGAGGCGCGAGGAGCGCGGCTGCGATCCCGTTCGGGAGCGTGTGCGTGTGGAGGAGGAGCGAGACGCCTCCAGGATGAAAGAGCCCCTTCGTCGCGAGGAACGGCTCGTCTCCGCGGAGGAGGCGCGCCGCATAGCCGTCGTTCCACTGGAACACGTGGTCGTCGACGCCGTCGCCGGGCGTGTGCGTCGCGAGACGGAGGACGAGCGGGTACGTGGCGACGAGCGTGAGCAGCGTGAAGGCGGCCACGATCGCGAGCTCGCGCGCGAGGGTGCTGCGGTAGCTCGCCTTCGTCGCGCCGAGGCGCATCGCCGCTCTCTACCCCACGCGGACGGCGCCGCCAACACTCCGACGGGGCGGTCCGGAGGCGGCTCAGCGCTCCACGGCGGCGATGCACGCCGCGTCGTCGTGCTTCACGTCGTTCACCCACGTCGAGACGGGGGTGAGGACGAGCGAGGCGTCGCGCTCGGCGAAGGTCGTCGTCTCGCCGCGCGTGATCGCCTCGGCCTCCTCGACGCTCCCGTGGAGCCAGGTCTCGATCTCGTGGGGCCGGAGGACGAGCGGCATCCGATCGTGGAGGGTCGCGATCCTCGGACCTGCCGGGGCGGTGAGGACGGCGCACGACTCGAGAGGCTCCTCGCCCTCGGGCCGCCAGCGCTCCCAGACGCCCGCGATCGGCAAGATGCGCCCTTCCTCGGGACGGACGAGGTGCGGGACCTTCGCCTCCTTCTTCGATGCCGGGTGCGACCACTCGTAGAAGCCGTCGACGACGACGACGCAGCGCCGCGACGTGAACGCCCTCCGGAACGCGGCCGTCGTGGCGACGGTCTCGCTCCGCGCCTGGAGGAAGCGACTCCCGATCTTCCGGTCCGTCGCCCAGAAGGGCACGAGGCCCCAGCGCGCCCACGCGAGCTCACGCCCCGCGGACTCTCCCTTCGGGGTCCGGAGGACGAGCATCGACTGGGTCGGCGCGACGTTGTAGCGGGGCGGGGGCCCCGGCGTCGGGACCCCGTGGACCACCGGCGGGACGCCGAGGGCCTCGGCGATCTCGTCGACGGGGAGGGTCAGGGTCGCGCGTCCGCACACCCCGCGGACCGTAGCGCGCGGTGGCGCAGACGGGATCCAGGCTTGGATCGCGAGCCGTCCGCCGTTTTCCGGCCAAGACGGAATTGGCTCCGCAACCGATGGAAATCGCGTCATCCCGTCCGACCGGGGCGTGTCCTACATCAGCGGCACGGTGCGTGCTGATACCCCATCGCACGACGACGACTCCACGGGGTTTCGGAGACGACGTCGCGGACCAAGGACCCGGCCCACGGCCGGCAGGATGGAGAGGAAGATTCAGATGCGCGCTCACACCTCGCTTCGCACCGCGTTCCAGTTCGGCGTCATGTCGGCCGTCGCCGCCGGCGCCCTGTTCGTCTCGACGGAGGCCAAGGCCGACGTGTCCGGCGCCTCGAGCCCGAACACCTCGACCGGGACCGCCGCCCTGAAGTACGAGCACAACAAGGCGCTCGACACGACCATCGACTCCGGGGTCATGGAGTACAAGACGAAGGTCTTCGGCGCCGACCTCAAGGCGGGCGTCCGCGCGGTCATGCGCATCGACCAGGTGAAGAACGGCGGCCCGCTCTTCACGGTCGACATGCCGAAGGGCGCCGTCCTCGAGGCGAGCTGGGCGAACGACAAGCGCTTCGTCTTCAAGGCCGCGAACGGCTCGACCACCGACGGCAGCGTCAAGGTCCGCCACTCGCTCTCGCCCGACGTCGACTTCACGCTCGGCATCGGCCCGATCTCGGCGACGGTGACCTACGACGCGAACAAGCTCGCGCAGAAGCTCCCGGGCGCCCGGTTCGACTACGACTCGCAGGCCATCCAGCAGTTCGCGCCGTGGGGCCTCGCGACGGTCGAGACCAAGCTCAACGCGCCCCTGCTCGCGAACTCCACGCTCTTCGAGAAGGCGTTCGCCGAGGTCGACGCCCTCGACACCGTGAACCAGTACTTCGACGGCTCGATCGGCCTCCGCGCCGTCACGAAGCCGACGTTCGCCTACAAGACCGCGAAGGTCGCGATCTCGGGCTCCGACGGCGTCATCTCGACGGTCGGCGGCGAGGTCTCGATGCCCGCGGCGGACGGCGATTTTCTCGACCTCATGACCGCGGTCGAAGGCGAGATGATCGTCGCCGGCACCCTCGACATGCAGGCGTACCTCCGGCTGACCGCGGTGCCCAACCCGTTCAACGACTGGCAGAAGACGAACCTGACGGTCGAGATGCCGATCAACGCCTACTCGAAGGACTACACGACGACGCCGACCAAGGTGACGTACCAGTCGGTCCTCGTGCACATCCCGCTCCCGAACGTGAAGGCGCCGAAGACCGGCATCGACCTCGGCGACGTGAAGGCGGGCGGCTCGGCCTCGAAGACCGTCACGATCACGAACACCGGCGAGAAGGCCGCCGTCATGACGGTGAAGAGCTCGAGCCCCGAGTTCTCCGTCCCCGGCTCGCAGGTCACGATCGAGCCGAAGGGCAAGTACGAGCTCCAGGTGCAGTTCTCGTCGAGCTCGTCCGGTCCCGCCTCGGCGGACATCACGGTCCTCTCGAACGACCCTGACTCGCCGGAGCAGGTCTTCAAGATCGGCGCGAACGGCGCGGACGTCGGCGCGACGGGTGAGGACGAGGACGGCATCGGCCGCGGTCCGAACGCCGACAGCGGCTGCGGCTGCAAGACGGCGGGCACCCCCTCCACGCTCCCCAGCTGGGCCGGCTTCGGCCTCCTCGGCCTCGGCGCTCTCGTGTTCTCGCGGCGCCGCCGCCAGAACGGCTGAGAGCCGCCCCCCACAGTGTTCGGCGTCGCGTCCGGCAGGAGGAGAATCCGTCCTCCTCCTCCTCCCTCCTCCTGACGGGGCGTCGCCGACAGCGAGCCCACACGGCACCCCGGCCGTGTGGGCTCTCTTCTTATTTCGCGTAGGCTTTCCGCCACGCGCCGCGGGACCACCGACGCCAGAAGAGCGTCGCGCCGATGGTCGTCTCGCCGACGAAGCCGAGCCAGCCGCCGAGAGCGCCGAGCCCGAGGAGCTTCCCGAGCACGTACGCGGCCGTCGGCACGCACGCCCAGACGACGAGGATGCCGATGAACGCGGTCACGCGGACGTCCTTCGCGCCACGGAGCGCGCCCCGGAGCACGATGTTCACGGCGTCGAGGATCTGGAAGAACGCCGCGACGAGGAGGAGCCGCCGCGTGATCCCGACCACGGCGCCGTCCGCCGTGAAGAGCCCGGCGAGCGCGCCGCCCGCGAGCGCGAAGACGAGACCGCACGCGGCCATGAAGACGACCGCGAGCCTGAGGGCCTTCCGCACGACGAGATCCGCCTCGGGGAGCCGCCGACGCCCGAGCGCTTGACCGACGAGCACGCTCGCGGCCTCGCTGACGGCGACCCCGGGGAGGAAGGACACGCGGATCACCGCGAGGGCGATCTGGTGCGAGGCCATCTCCTCCTTCGAGATGCCGGACAGCACCGCGGTGAAGGTCGCGAAGGCGAGCATCTCCACGCCGAACTGCGCGCCGGTGGGGACGCCGAGATCGGCGACGTCGCGCATCGCGCGGCGGAGCCCGAGCGGCAGCGTCGTCGCGCGCGCCCGCGCCCGCCGCTCGTCGCGGAGGAAGAGTGCTCCGAGCGCCAGGAGGGCGAGGACGTCCGCCGTCGCGGTCGCGAGCCCCGCGCCGCGCACGCCGAGCGCCGGCAGGCCGAGGTGCCCGTAGATGAGCGCCCACGCGAGGACGGCGTTCACCACGTTGCCGGCGATCCCCGTGATCATCGGCACGCGTGCGTCCGACATCCCCCTCCGGTGCTGGACGAGGGCGGCGAGCGCGCACGTCGCCGGTGCGCCGAGGGTCACGGCGGCGAGAAAGTCACGCGCGTAGGGCGCGAGCGACGGATCGGCGCCCACGAACGCGAGGACGGGCGAGATGTCCCGGCACGCGATCATGACGACGAAGCCGAGGAGCACGCCGAGCACGATCCCGGCGCGGGCGTAGGCGAAGCCGTCGTCGGGTCGTCCCTCGCCGAGGGCGTGCGCGGTCCGCACGGACACGCCTCGCATCAGCCCGAACACGACGTTGTAGGCGAGGTACATGAACACGGTCCCCACGCCGACGCCTGCGAGCGCGCTGGGGCCGAGGCCGCCCGCGAGCTTGGTGTCGACGAGGCCCATCGCGACGTTGCCGAGGAGGGCCGCCGCGATCGGCCACGCGAGCGTCACGAGCTCGCGCTGGGTGTCGCGCGGGAACATCCCGCTGATTTCGTCGTCACGCGTCGGTCGCCCCTCGACGACGGCGCGGTCGGCCGTCTGCGCGACGCGGTCGGCATCGCGCGTGTCGTGGGCGACCGCTCGTCTCAACCGATGTTCGTCGGCTCGTGTCTCTTCGCTGTGCGCCATCTCCGCATCTCTCCTCCGGAACCCCTTCTTCGACGCCAGGCGTCCGGGGCTCCGGGAGACACGGCTGGCGGGCTAAGGCTCGTCGTTCGGACGATCACAGACGAACGCGATCGCATTGGCGATCTGCATCGTCTGCTTCGTGACGTACGTGAGCTTCGCGGCCATGGTGACTCCAAGGACACTGACAGAGACGATGCCGCGCGTCAAACGCGCTCGCGCGTGACGAAGCGGTAGACGCTCGCCGGCTTCGACGCCGTCGGCCGCTTGCCCCGCGCGGCCTCGATGACGCCCTCCTCGACCATCCGCAGGAACTTCTTCCGGAAGTTCCCGGGGTCGAGGGCCTCGCCGCGGAGCGCCTCGTGCACGCCGCGGAGCTCCTGGATCGTGAACGTGTCGGGCACGAGCGCGAAGGCGAGGGCCGTGCGGTCGAGGTCTCCGCGCATGCGCTCGAGCGCGGCCTCGAAGATGTCGCCGTGATCGAACGCGAGCTCGGCGCCCTCCGGCGGGAGCTCCTCGGCCGCGAACCAGCGCACGTGCGAGACGTCGCCGCCCGCGCGGACGAGGGGCACGAGGTCGGGGCGCACGAGGGCGACGTACGCGACGCTGATGACGCGCATGCGCGGATCGCGGAGGGGCGCCCCGAACGCGCCGACCTGGGTGAGGAGGATGCGTCCGGCGTTCTCGTGCGAGAGGCCGGTCTCCTCCTCGAGCTCGCGCCGGGCGGCGGCCTCGAGGTCCTCCCCCTGGTCCTCGCGGTTCGGCCCGACGCGCACGAACCCGCCGGGGAGCGCCCAGCGGCCCTTGAAGGGGTGCTCGTTCCTCTGCACGAGCAAGACGCGGAGCAGCTTGTCGACGACGGTGAGGATCACGAGGTCGACGGTGACGGACGGACGCGGGAAGTCCCCCGGGCGATAGTCCCGGAGGAACCTCGCCTCTCCCTCGTCGCGGGGGCTCTTCGGCGCGCGCATCAACGGGGCGACGTTAGAACGCCTCGTGTTCGCGCGCTACGGCCTCGTCACGGGCCGAAGAAGCCGCCGCGTACGCCGGGGACGACGAGGCCCTGGCTGGCGCGGATCGCCGACTGGCTCACCATCTGGAAGACCTTCCGGATCGCGGCGGGGGTCGCGCTCGCCTGGACCGCGACGTTCCCGTCGGGGACGCCCATCGCCTTCGCGACGGCGCGGAAGTCGACGTCGGACCCGACCCCGACGAAGGCGAGCGTGAACGCCTCGCTCGCGAGGACGCGGCGCGAGAGATCGGCGCAGGCCGAGGCGCGTCGCTTGCTCCCGCAGTCCTCGCCGTCGGTGACGACGACCACCAGGCTCCGGCACGGCGTCCCGCTCTCGCGGAGCTTCTCGGCGTAGGCGACGTTGGCGAGGAGCGCGTCGCACCACGTGTCGTAGAGGCAGGTGCTGCCGTAGCCCGAGTAGGACCTGCGATCGAGGCGCGTCGCGTCGGCGAGCGAGACGTAGGCGTGGACGACGTTCGCCTTGTCGTTGAACGTCCAGAGCGCGAGGAGGATGCTGTCTCGCTCCCGCGCGTCGCCGAGCGCGTCGAGGAGGAGGTTCTGGCCCTCGCGGACGGCGTCCTCGAGCCCGCGCGAGGCGATGCTGGACGAGGCGTCGACGAGGAGCGTGACGAGCATCACGTCCTCGGTCGTGATCACTTCGGCGTCCTTGCCCGCGGCGCCGGCGATCACGACGGCGCCGAGGTCACCCGTCAGGAGAGAGGAGAGGTTCTCGTGGGTCATCGGGTCCTCCTCACACCGGGTCCGTGGTCTTGACGAGCTTCATGCCCGCGGCGGCGAGCTCGCGGAACGCCTCCTCCGCGATGCGGGGGAAGTCGAGCGCGGGCGGGAGGGGATCGACGGGCGGCGGCGGGACGGGGCTCGTCGCGTCCTCCAGGATCCAGACCTTCTCGAGGAGCTTCGGATCGACCGACGCGATGTGCTCCTGCATGTCGCGGAGGGTCGAGAGCACGCAGTGGCTCTTCGCCTGGCCGAAGACGTAGACGCGGTCGAACTCCATCAGCATGTCGAGGAAGGCGGCGTTGAAGCGGCCGACGCTCTTGCCGCCGAGCTCCGTGACCTCCGGGGCGAGCACGGAGTAGTTCTCCGTCATCGCGTGCGTCCCCTTCGTCTCGAAGTGGGTCTGCGAGGAGCGGAGGACGGCGTGGAAGATCGAAGCCTCCATCAGCGCGGGCACGAGGGCGTGCGACACGCCTCCGAGGAGCGTGTGGTACGGCCAGATCGTGAGGACGTACCGCCCGCTCGCCTCGAGCTTCTTCACGTACTCGAGGCATTCGGCGGGGTGGGCGACGGGCTTCCACTTCCCGATGCGCACGTCCTCGTAGGAGATCGGCGTGAAGGGGGCCGGGTGCTTGCCGGCGTCGTCGATCCACCAGGCGGGGTGGAAGATCTGGAAGACGCGGTGGGTGTCGAGCGAGAAGTGGAGCTGGGTTATCTTGTCGACGTTCCGGTAGAGCCACTCGATCGTGCGCGTCGTGTCCTCGACCGCGCCCGGGACGAAGAGGCTCGCCTCGGGCGAGCAGAACCCGATCTGCGCGTCGATGCCGAAGGCGGCGATGCGCAGCTTGTCCTTCGAGGACGGTTGGACGGCGTGCCGCGCGCGGTAGTCGAGCGCGGCCTCGGCGACGAGACCTGCGCGTTCGACGCGCACGTCGCGGACGGACTTCGGATCGTAGAACGTGGGAAAGGGCATCATGACGAACCTCCGGCCTCGGTGAATCCGAGGAGCACGATCTCGTCGTGCGTACGAACGTAGACGGAACCGCCGCGACCGACGAGGAGCGCGGCATCGGGTGAAGCGAAGTCACGGGCCGCCTCGAACACGCGGCGCGTCTCGAAGACGCGGGCGCGAGGGTCGGGGCGGAGGAGGGCGAGACCCTCGGGAGTCGCGACGAGGACCGCGCCGCCGAGGAGGCACGCCCCCTCGAGGTCGTCGCCCCCGGCGAAGAGAGGGGAAGCGTCCTCGGCGCCGCTCGCGCTCGCGAGCCGGTGGCCGCGGCCGTCGAAGAGGTGGGCGACGTGGTGGACGCGTCCGGCGTCCTCGGTGACGGCGCGGAAGAGGACGTGGTGATCGTCGAACGTCGCGTGCGCGCGGACGAGCCGCCCCGTGAGCGGCGGCATCTCGAGCTGACGGAGGGGGCCCCGGCGGACGTCGAAGACGAAGGCGACCGTGAGCGCCGAGACGCGGTAGAAGGCGAAGCCGACGCGCGCGCCGACGCGGAGCCACGAGCGACCTGCGAGGAGCTGGCCGAGGCGCGTCCCGTCCCAGGCGCGGACGAGGTGGTCGCCCTCGAGGTGGAGGAGGCCGGCGGGGCAGGCGTCCGCCTCCGGCTCGCCGTAGACCTGGGCACGCGTGATCGGGACGCGCTCCTGGAGCGCACCGAGCTCGAACCGCTCGGCGTGGGTCTCGCCGAGCACCCAGGTCGCGCGGCCGACGAGGCGGACGCGGCTCCCGTGCCCCAGCTCGACGGGCACGCGCGCGCCGTCCTCGCGCACGGGCTCGAGCCCGGCGCCGCGCGTGTGGAGGGTGAGGAGCTCGCCTCGGAGGGTCGCCGCGTCGATCACGCGCCCGCCCGGGAGCGCGCGGAGGATCGACGTCACGCGGACGTCGCCGCGCACGTGGGTCACCGGTCGGACGAGGGCGGACGCCGTGCAGGCGGGGCACGTCCTCCGCGCGTGGTCGACGCCGCACGTGCAGCGGGTGAAGGGCGTCGCGAGGAGATCGTCCGGCACGAGGGCGACCGCGTCGCGGTGGTCCGCCTCGAAGACGCGCTGGAAGAAGTCGAGCATCGCATCGGAGAAGATCGCGACGGGGTAGGCCGCCTTCGGGAGCTTCACCCCCGGCGAGAGGACGCTCACGCGCGCTTCGGCGCGGCGGAGCAGCGTCGTGAAGGTCGGGTGGGTCCCGCCGAACGGGTGCACGCACGCGAGCGCGCCGAAGAGGAGGACCGCGAGCGCGTAGGCGTCCGTCGCGCGGGAGAGCAGAGGGGTCTTCGCGAGATCGACGCCGTAGAGGCGCGGATCGAGGAAGCGCTCGTGCGCGACGACGCAAGGGTGGCCGGGGAGCTGCATCGAGTCGGCGTCGACGAGCAGGGCCTGCCATGGGGCAGAGCGCTCGGGCGGGAGGACGAGGACGTTGCCGTCGTTCAGATCGCCGACGACGACGCCCCGCGCGTGGAGCTGCCGCGTCGTGCGGACGAGGCCGCCGAGGACGGCGAGGACGTCCGTGGCGGACGCGCGCGCGTCACGGAAGGGGCGCCGCGCGAGCTCGCCGAGACCGACCGCGCCCTCCACGAGCCGCATCGCGTAGCCGACGATCTCGCGCGTGTCGGGATCGAGGCAGAGCGCGAGCGGCGCGACGACGGCGCCCGGGAGCCGGGTCGGGAACGCCTCGAGCTTTCTTCGGCGTGCGTCGGTCGGCGTCGTGAAGATCTTGAGGGCGAGATCGCCGGCGCGGATCACGCGGCCCTCGCCACCTTCGCCGACGAGCGCGCGCGGATCGAGGCGGACGAGACGCTCGCCGACGAGGACGTGATCGCGAGAGCTCACGTCGTCCTCGCTTCGCGGCGGAGGACGGCGAGGGTCGCGTCGTCGCGGAAATGGCCTTCGGCGGCGAGGACGCGGAGGCGCTTTTCGAGGAGGGACGGGTTCTTCGTCCAGCGCGGATCGGACGCGAGCGCGACGAGGGAGGGGGAGTCGAGCTCGGCGAGGCCGTCGGTCGCGACGGCGAGGAGATCGATCTCGGCCGCGGGGCGCGCGAGGTGGACGCGCGCGGCGGGGGGCGGCGCCCCGGGCAAGAGCGCGTACGCCGCGTAGGGGGGCGCGTTCTCGGGCCCCGGATCGAGGACGGTGAGGTCGCCGGCGCCGTCCGCTCCTCGCGCGAAGACGAGGCCGTCGCCGATCCCGAGGACGATCGCGTGCGCCTCGGTGACGACGGCGGCGAGGAACCCGAAGAGGAGGAAGCGCTCCACCGCGGCGCTCGGGGTGAGCAGCGTCGTGCCGGGCGTGGACGGCGCGAGGCACGCGAGGATCCCCGCGAGCTCGCGCCGGAGCGCCTCGTCGAGGGCCGAGGCGAGGGCGCGCGCGGCCGCGGTCGGCTCGGGGTGCGCTTCGCTCGCGCCGAGGGCGTGCGCGGCGACGAGCCGGAGCACGATCGGCGCGAAGAGGCGCGCGCCGACCTCGCTCTCTCTCCCCGAGGAGCACCCGTCGGTGACCACGACGGCGGCGAGGTCGCGCCGGGCGAGCGTCGCGTGTCCGTCCTGGCCTCCGCGGGCGAGCCGGAGGTGCTCGCGGCCGACCACGGAGCCCGAGGTCGCGAGGAGGAGCGGCGAGAGAGTCATCTAGACTCTATATGAGTCCAGAGTACTCTTTCGTCAAGGGACGCAGCCACGCCGGGCGCCTTCGCAGCCGCCCGGTCACCCCTCGCGCGTCACTCGTCGAGCGGTCCGCCGGGGAGGGTCGCGCCGCCGGTGTTCCGGAAGACGAGGCCGCTCGGCGTCGTGCCGAACCACGGCGAGGCGAGGCCGCACTGCGTGCAGACGAGGCGGTAGGACTTCGCCGCGCCGTCGACGGCGAGCGCGACGCTCATCCCGTCACGCGGACAGGGAACGACGTCTCCCGCTCGCCACTTCGCCCACAGGGCGACGACTTCGGGGGACGACAGGTTCGGGGGCTCCGGCGGCGTTCCGCCGCCCTTCGCGCTCATGCATCGACTGTTTTACACGCGTTCGGGCGAAAGGACACCAAAGACGAGCGGGGCGCCTTTCGGGTATACGGGGAGGCGATGACGGCGCCGGCGCCTGGCAGCTCCCATTCGCTCCCCGTGAAGGGGCCCCGGCGGGTCCTCGTCGTGGGGGCCACCGGGCGCCTCGGCGTGGCGATCGCCGAGGCGCTCGCCGATCGCGGGGACGAGGTGCTCCTCACGGCGCGGGACCCGAACAAGCTCGGGATCCTGGCCCAGAGCCTCGAGCAGCGCGGGCGACGCGTGAAGGTCCCCGTCGTGACGGCGGACCTCACCCACCGTGACGCGGTGACCACGATCGTCGAGGGCCTCCGCGCCGCATCCCCGCCGTCCGAAGGGCGCGGCAGCATCGACGACATCGTCCTCGCGTGTGGGCCCTTCCCCCGGACCCCGTTCGAGGACCTCCGGCGCGAGGATCTCGAGCGGACGATGACCGTCCACGCCATCGCGCCGCTCCTGCTCGTCCATGCCCTCGCGGGCGACCTCGCGAAGGGGAGGGGCGCGGTCGTCGGCCTCGGCGACGCGGGGACGACGCGCCCCTACGAGCACCACGTCGCGTACCTCACCGCGAAGGGCGCCGTGAAGACGGGCCTCCGCGCCCTCGCGGTCGAGCTCGCGCCCGACGTGCGCGTGAACGTCGTCGAGCTCGGCATCGTCGCCGACCCCGAGGCCGACGCCGATCCGCTCCGCCAGCACCGCCTCGCGACGCGCTCGAAGCTCGGGCGCTTCGGTACGTCCGAGGACGTCGTGCACGTCGTCCTCGCGCTCCTCGACGCGACGTGGGCGACCGGCGAGACCTGGGGCATCGGCGGCTGAGCGGTCAGGCGCTCGTCGCCGCGATCGGCGTCATTCGCGAAGCCTAGCCGACGCGCGCACTTCGCGGTCGGCTCCGGAGACGTTCTGTGGCATGAGCGCGCGATGGATCGCGCGGCGCGGGAGGCCGACCTCGTCGGCGGAGCCGAGGCGTGGCTCGCGGCGCGGCCCCGGGCGAGCGCCGCCCTCGCGTACGGCGTCACCGCGCTCGTCGCCCTCGTCGCGTTCGCGTGGGACACGGCGATCTTCACCGCCGATCTCCGGAAGCCGCTCGTCGCCCTCTTCAGCGGGGACGGCGCGAGCTTCGCCATCATGCACTTCAAGGGCGTGATGGACGACGGGTACTTCGTGAACCCGTACCTCGGCGCGCCCTTCGGGATGGACCTCCACGATTTCCCGTCGCCGGATCTCTTCTACCTCGCGACGATCTGGGTCCTCACCAAGGCGACGCGCAACTGGGCGCTCGCGTGGAACCTCCTCTACATCGCGAGCTACCCCCTCGCCGCCGTCACGGCGCTGGCCGTCATGCGTCGCTACGGGCTCCGGACGCTCGCGTCGATGCCCGGCGCGCTCCTCTTCGCCTTCGTGCCCTTCCACGCGACGCGCGCGTTCGGGCACGTGCACCTCGGGCTCCCGTACTTCCTGTGCGCGGTCGCGACGATCCCCGCGCTCGACGTGCTGCTCGGGGAGCGCTGCGGGCTCGACGCGCCGAGCGGCGAGGCGACCGGCCTCCGGCGGTTCCTCCCGCGGGTGCGTTTCGAGCGGCGGGACGCCTTCCTCTTCCTCGTCGCGTTCGCGGTCGGCCTCTGGCAGATCTACTACTGGTACTTCGCGACGATCGTGCTGGTCCTCGCGGGGGTCGCCGCGGCGGCGTCGCAGCGCGCGTGGCTCCCGCTCGTCCGCGCAGGGGCGCTCGCGGGCGCGTCGGCGTTCGGGATGGCCCTCCAGCTCTCGCCGGTCATCCTCTTCCAGCGCGCGCACGGGCGCTCGCCGATCGGGGTGCGGAGCCCCGGGGACGCGGAGGCCTTCGCGCTCAAGATCGCGCAGCTCGTCTTCCCGATGGACGGGCACCGCTTCGAGGTCTTCCGGCGCTTCCGGCGCGTCTACGATCTCCGCGCGCCGCTCGTGAACGAGAACGGCACGGCGTACCTCGGGCTCGTGGGCGTGCTCGGCCTCGTCGTCCTCCTCCTCGCCCTCTTCGCGGGGCGCTCGCGCGACGACGAGACGCGCTCGTCGCGCCTCGCCTGGCCGCTCGCGGTCTGCGGTTGGTCGGCGATCCTCCTCGGCACGATGGGCGGGCTCGGCTCGATCATCGCGTTCCTCGTCTTCCCCGAGATGCGTAGCTATAACCGCATCAGCGTCTTCGTCGCGTTCTACGCGTTCTTCGCGGTCAGCGTCGTCGTCGATCGCGCGCTCGACGCGGTCGGCCGTGGCCGGCGCGCGCTCGTCCTCGGCGTCGCGGCGGCCGTGACGGCGTTCGGGATCCACGAGACGACGTTCGCGGGCACGCCCGACTACGACGCCGTCGCGCGCGAGTCGGATCGCCACGCGGCGTTCGTCGCGGATCTCGAGGCGAAGCTCCCCGCGGGCGCGATGGTCCTCGAGCTCCCGTACATGCGCTTCCCCGAATCCGCGCCGGTGGAACGCATGGAGGACTACACGCCGGGCGTCCCCTACCTCTACTCGAAGCGGCTCCGCTGGTCGTACGGCGCGATGCGCGATCGCCGTGCAGACGACGTCTACGAGCGGCTCGCGAAGCTCCCGCCGAGCGCGATGCTCGACGCGGCCGTCGCGAGCGGCTTCTCCGCGATCTACGTCGTCCGATCGGGCTTCGTGGATCGCGCCGAGGCCCTCGAGCGCGAGCTCCGCGCGGCCGTGGGCGAGCCGCTCGCCGAACGATGGGACCACGACGTCACCGTCTGGCCGCTCGTCGCGTGGGGCGAGGCGCGGAAGGCGACGCTCGGCCCGGCGCGCGTCGAGGAGCTCCGCCGCGCCACGCTCGAGGCGCTCTACCTCGGCTTCCGCGACGGCTTCTCCCAGCTCGAGATGCGCGGCGAGATCAAGCTCCGCTTCGTGAAGGGCAAGGCGAAGCTCACCGTCGAGAACCCCACCTCACGGACCGTGAAGGCGGAGCTCACGGCCGACTACTGGACGACGGATCCGAACGCGCAGGGCAGGCGCCTCGTGCTCGACGGCGTCGTCCACGTCGACATGGAAGCGAGCAGAACGCCGCGGCGCATCGCGACGGTCTTCGACGTGCCCCCCGGCGTGCACCTCGTCACCCTCCGCTGCGACGCGAAGCCGAGCGACGACCCCAACGACTGGCGCCAGCCCGTCCTGGTCTTCCAGAACTACGCGCTCCGCGAGCTGCCGCCGCCGGAACGCTGACGGCGTCCTGACGGTGACGTCGGCGGCGAGCCGACCTCCAGCGCCCGCGGTCACTTCGGAAGCGAAGCCACGAGCTCGTCGAGCGCGCGCGTGGCGGCGCTGCCTGGTATCTGGCGACGCGCGCGGTTTCGGATCCGACGAAGGCGCTGCTCGTCGCGCAGGAGGCCTTTGGTCCACAGAAACGCGACGTCGCTCGCGAGGGCGAGCATGTCCGCGTCCGTCAGCTCACGCTCGCCGACAAGCTCGCTGTAGCGCTTCCGTCGCCGTTGGACTGTACGCAGGCTAGCGCGGCATTCGACGCACTCGTGGCAGTCGGCCTCCACGCGGAAGCGGAGCGTCTCGTACCAGTACTGCTGCTCTCGGGCGAAGAAAAGGAACGGCCTGTTGCACACCCGGCAGTCACGCAGGGTGTCCACGTACCAATGCAGATGCGACATCGTCGAGAAGTTCTGCTTGCTGACGTCGGCGGGGATCGCGGACTCCGGAAAGGTCACGTCCTTGGACCACTCCGGCGGCCCGGAGATCAGGTCATCGGCACCGAGCCGCCCGGAGGGCACGACCTCGGTGCCGTAGCGCGGATGGGGAACGAGGTTCGCGAGCCTCTCGAGCGTTCGCGCGGACCGATGGGGCGAGGGGGACTTGGTCTTCTTGGACGTACGCGCCATGAGGTCTCAGCGGGTGACGCGATCGCCGCGGAAGACGTGGTCTCGGTCGAGCCTCGCTCAGGCGCGAAGCCTAGCCGATGTCTCGTTCGTCGACCCGCACCGAGCTCCTGCGACGGAAGTGGAGCGCTTGCGCGCCGGACGCGAACGGCTGGGTCCCCACGAGCTCGAGGTGCCGCGCCCGGCTCAGGCCATGAAACAACGTGGGACCGCGTCCGCTGATGACGGGATGAAGGACGAGGCGGTACTCGTCGATGAGCCCGAGCTCCTCGAGCGCAGCCGCGAGCTTGGGCGCGCCGACGAGGACGCCCCGCTCGGTCTTCGCCTTCAGCGCCCCGATCGCCTCGCGAAGGTCCCCCTGCACCCTGACCGTGTTCTGCCACGGGAAGTCGCTTCGCGAGCTCGACACGACGTACTTCGGCTTCGCCTCGAGCTTCTGCGCCCACTCGCGCATCGCGCGCGGCGCCTTCTCGTCGCGTGCGACCGCGGGCCAGGCTCCCTCCATCAGCTCGTAGGTGTTGCGCCCGAAGAGCATCGCCCCGCTGTGATCCATGAGCCCCGTCCAGTAGTCGTGCAGCGCGTCGTCCGCGATCCCCTGCGTGTGATCGATGCACCCGTCCAACGTCACGTTGAGACCGAAGGTGAGGAGGCCCATGGCGTGGCATTCTACGGGGAGCGCGCCCCGCGCGCCGTGGCGCCGCGAGGACGGGATCCGGCTGCTCGGTCGGTGGTGGTGATGCTCGCGACGACGGGCTGAGCGTCAAGGAGCGGTGCCCCTGGGCGCGTGATCCGGTCCGCAGCGGTCGTCTCCGCGTCATCGTGCCCGGCGCCTTCGTATCTCGTTGAAAGGATACGGCGCCTACATAGACGGCGCATGTGCGGAAACTGGCTTCGCCTTTGCTTGTCGGAGGGCATGCGCTCCCCCCTGCTGCTCCTCGTCGCGCTCGGCGTCACGCTCTGCTCCACCGGCTGTACCGCGGAGGGAGCCGACGACGCGGACGACGCGACCAGCGCCGTCTCCGGCACACCCAGTGCCGCCCTCGATGCCGAGCGTGCGCGACGGGCACGACCGCCGGAAGACGGCGTCGAGGCTCAGCTCCGCGAGCATCTCTACGCCGCGTATCGCGCCTCGACCACGCACGGCATTCGCGAGGTGGCTGCGTCGCGGTACCCGTGCCTCGCCGTACCGTCGGCGCGGACCTTCGAGTGGGTGCCGCAGTTCTGGCACGACGACAGCAACACGGGCGCGGTCCAGAAGCTGCGCGACGCGCTCGAGCGTCACCGTCGCACCGACACGATCGTGATCGTCGAGCGGCCCGGCGCGGACGGAAAGAAGGATCTCGCGTTTTACACGAACGACAAGATCATCTCGGTTTGCTCGCGGGAAACGCCCTGGCCGACCCTGACATGCACCGGAGTCGGAGCGACCGACGGTCCGACACGCACGCAGTGCAAGCTCTGACGAACGCGTGCGGGTCGAGCCCTACGCCTCGGCGCCGTCGCGGACGGTGGGGCCACGCGTGACGACCATCAGGATCAGGTTCCCGAACGGGTGCCGCCACTTCTGGTGCGGAACGACGCGGGAGAGGCCGCGCGCGACGTCGAACGAGAGGCCCGCGAGGAAGGGCGTCACGAAGTGCGTCGTCGTCTTGAAGTCCACCTTGTTGAAGTAGAGGTGGAAATCCGGGTAGAGCTCGGCGAGCTTCCGCTCCATGTTGAAGAAGGAGAAGCGCGTGATGTGCTGCTCCTCGTAGCTGACGTCGGAGACCTTGTTCAGGATCATCTCGATCGCCGGCCACGCGCTCGCGTAGTTCGGGGTCGTGAGGACGAGCTTCCCGCCTGGCTTCAGGCGGTCGACGATGCCGTCGAAGAGCGCGCGGATCTCGTCGGGGCGGAGGTGCTCGATGACCTCGATGAGCGTGATGCAGTCGAACCGCTCGTGGAGCGACGAGAGCTCGCTGATGCGCGCGAGGTGACGGAATTCGCGGAACTTCGAGCCGTAGGTCGCGTTCGCGTAGGCGATCTGCTCGGGGAGGATGTCGACGCCGAGCTGGCGCGAGAAGCGGTGCTCGGGGACGAGCGAGAGGAACGTGCCGGCGAAGCAGCCGATGTCGAGGATCGACTGGTTCGGCCGCTCGGGGAGGTAGTCCAGCACGCGGTCGAACTTCGACATGTGCCAGAGGCGGCGGATGGGGTTCCCGTTCCGGAGGACGGCGTCGTAGTAGCCCTTGGGGATCCCGTCGTAGTCGAAGTCCGGCGCCGCGGTGCCCTCGCCTGCCCGAGGAGCCGCCTCTGCCGACGCGTGCGGACCGACTCCGTTGGTGGTCGACGTCTCGGGGCGGGCCCCGTCCGCCGTCTTCTTCACGGTGTTCTCCACGGATACCTCCAGCGCGACGGGGGGCACCTTAGCGGCGGTCCAGGTCGGCGCGCAAGCTGAGCGACTCGAACATCACCGTCATCTTGCGCGGATCCGAGCGGGTGAACGTCGTCGCGCCCTCGTTGCCGAGCGCGTACCTCATGAGGAGCACGTGGTGGCCGGGCTCGAGGTGCGCGCGGAGCGACCGCGCGAGGGTCTGATCGAGGGGGAGATCCTTCCAGACGTCGACCTCGCGGCCGTCGAGCTCGAGGACGACGGACTGGCCCGGGACCGGTACGCGGAAGCGCGCCTCGAGGACGAGCTCGCGGGATCCGACCGTGTCGAACGCGAGCGACGTCTCCGGGAGGAGCGCCCACTTCCACCGCGCGGTGTCCGCCTGCCGCGGCCCGATCCACTCGTAGTCGGACAGCCCGGACACCTTCACGAAGCGCGCGGGCTTCCGCTTCACGAGCTCCTCGCGATCGGTGAGCGCGACGACGAGGCGCGCCTTCTTCCCGGCCTCCTTGTCGACGAGCCCGCGCGTCGCCGGATCGCGCGGGATGAAGGTCAGGCGGCCTGCCTTCGGGATCTCGACTGTGCCCATCGGCTGCCCGAAGCGCGCGACGAACTGGTCGGCGCAGCCCGGCGGCAGGCGATCGACGGCGAGCTGGATGCCGGCAAAATCGTTCTTCTCGTAGAACTCGGTGAAGAACGTCCACTCCGCCTCGGTGAAGCAGCGGTCCTGGTGATCGGCCTCGATCGGATCGGGATCGTCCGGGTCCCACATCCGCGGCCACCCTTGGTCGACGAAGGGCTGCGTCTGGGTCGGGTGCACGCGGCCGAGGTACTGCCCGATCACCTTCTTGTGGTGGAAGCGCTGGAGCGCGTAGACGCTCTTCAGCTTCTCCATGAACGGGCAGAGGTACGCCTTGTCCCCGTTGCCGCCGAGGATGCAGAACGGAAAATCGAGGACGGCCTCGCCGGGGAGCGCCTCGATCTTCCTCATGTGGTCCATGAAGCGCGCGTCGAAGGCGAACGCCGGGTGCGACATCTTGATCGACGCGAACGTGACGAGCTCGAGGGCGCCCATCGCGCCGAGCGCCAGGGCGCCGGCCTTCACGCGCGCGCTCGCGGCGGAGAGCCGTCGCGGGAGCTCGTCCCACGGGACGCCGAGCGCGAAGACGCCGAGGAGCGCGCTGTAGACCACGGTGGCGCGCGAGAAGACGCGCGTGAAGGCGAACCACGGCATCCACCGGACGAGATCGAAGGTGGGGCGGCTCACGACGAAGAGGAAGAAGACGACGAGCAGCGGCACGAAGCGGAGCCGTCGCCCGCGCGCGAGGTAGACGCCGAGGATCCCGAGCGCGAGGAGGAAGAGCCCCGCGCCCCCCGAGCCGATCCCCACCTCCGCCTGATCCTCGAAGACACGGAGGAACCGGGGCTGCTGCGAGGGGTGCACCCACGGCGTGTAGGGGATGAAGAGGCGGATCGGATGCGACCACCACACGCCGAGCTCGACGCCGCGAAAATCGAACTGCCGCGTGGCGAGGACGATCTGGACGACGATGGAGCCGTAGAGGAGCGAGAAGACGGCGGAGCCGAGGACGAGCGCGCCGATCGCGAGGCGATGGGCGCGGAGCTCGGCGCGCGAGTCCTCCTTCCACGTCGCGAAGGCCGCGCCGAGCTCGCCCGCGCGGAGGCGACGGAGCCACACGACGCCCGCGAAGACGGTCGTCGCGAGGAGCGACGTGAGCCCGTAGCCGACGACGTGCCCGAGCTCGAGGCCGAAGCCGAGCACGAGGAGGAGGACGCGGAGGAGCACCAGACGGAGCGAGATGCGCCGGCGCTCGGCGACGCGCTCGGCGAGCATGTAGTCGACGACGATGGCGAGCGTCGTCCAGTGAACGCACGCCATGTTGAAGTGGTACGGGTACTTCTGCGCGCCGTAGAAGTTGAAGCAGCTGGCGAGGATGGCCACGACCGTGGCCCTCACCTCGCCGTGATCCTTCCGGAGGAGGAAGAACGTGCCGTACGTCGAGAGCGCGACGCCGGCCGTGTAGTAGAGCTGCAGCCACGGCCCGCGCCCGAACGACGCCTGGAGGAACGTGAAGAGCAGATCGCGCTCGACGCAGAAGCTCTGGAGGGCCTGCGTCGTGCCGAAGGGGTAAAAGACCTGATCGTTCGTCAGCCCGAGGTGCGGGAGCGGCGTGAACGTGAGGTTCTTCGAGACGTAGTAGCTGAGGTACTCGTAGAGGAACGACTCGACGTGGTCGCCGATCGGCCCGCTGAAGTCGCGCACGACGATCGCCGCGTAGACGGCGATCGCGAACGTCAGTGCCAGGAGGCAGAGCCGCGTGCGACGAGGTGCGGGAGGGGTCATCAGGGGCAAGAAAAAGCGGGGTCGTCTTACCCGACCTGCCCGTCTGGGTCCACGCGGTTCATGGGGCCGCCTTCGGCGGTGGCGGAGGGGTGCACGCCTCCGCCGAACGCGGCGGTCCCGTGTCGTCCGGCGCGCGGCACACGTCGGGCGCGAAGAACTGGAAGCCGAGCCGCGCGCAGGTGTCCTCGCGCTGTGGGCCGGGGATGGTGCCGCGGAAGATCAGGAAGCGGGCGTGGGTGCACCGCGCGACGGACAGCATCCGCTGGAGCCCGGGCTCGTCGAACGCGGGACCGGAGACCGACGCGCGGTACGCCTCGTCGGCCTCGGTCTGGTAGCGCGGGTGGATGAGGCGGCACGTGGTGCCCCGGATCTCGGACGTGAGCTCGTAGAAGTCGGTGCCCGGGGAGCCCCACGTCACGTACGGCACGGCGATGCCGGCGCCGCAGTCGGGGAAGGTCCGGAGGATCGGGTGGACGGGCGTGACGCTCGCGAGCGGGACGGGCTCGAGGGGCGGGTAGTCGAGGAGGACGAGCGCGGGGAGCGCCGACGCGAGCGCCGTGCCCGCGCGCTTGCGTTCGCGACGGAGCGCGTTCACGCCGACGCCCACGGCGAGGAGCGCGCCGAGGTGCACCATCGTCGCGATACGGTTCGGCACCCGGTAGCGCGGGAGCACGCGGTTCACGAGGCTCACCGGCGCGACGTCGTGACCGAGCACGCGGAGCCGCCCGGGGGAGAACGCGAGGAGGAAGGAGGCGCCGGCGAGCGCGGCGGCGAAGACGAGCACGCGGCGCTCCTCGACGGTGAGGGCGCGGCGGGTGCGAGGAAGCGCAAGGCCGAGGAGCGATGCCGTCGCGAGCGCGAGGAGCGACCAGCGGATCCCGTTCGCGCGCTCGTGCTGGTTGCCGAGGACCGATCCGCGCACGGCCTCCGTCAGCTCGGACCGGAGCGGGAGGAGATCCCTCGTCCCGAACGCGACGTCGCCCGCGACGTAGTCGATCGGCTCGGCCCCGTAGAGCCGGAGGAAGACCGCGGCGCTGTCCGCCTCGGGCGCCGTCTTCGGAGGCGGCGCCGTGCGCGACGGGGGCACGGGCACCGCGAGGCAGAAGCCGACGAACGCGGCGGCCGGAAGAGAGGCGAGGACGAGCCGCGCGACGGCGCTCCGCCGCGGCGTCCCCTCCGGGAGCACGAGGACGTAGAACGCGGCGAAGAGCGGCGCGAGCGCGGCGCCCATGATGATGTGGTAGTGCGCGGCGCAGCCGACGAAGACGAGGAGCGCGGCGGGGAGGGCGAGGCGTCGGCGCAGCCACGCCGGCGGCCTCGCGAGGAGGTGGAGCGCGAGGAGCGCGAGCGGCGCCCAGTAGAGGCCCACGAGCGCGATGTGCACCGTCGCGCGCCCCCGGGTGAAGGGGTTGTACGCCCAGGCGAGCGCGAGGGCCGTCGCGATCACGCGCGGCCATCCGAGCGCGCGACCGAGCGCGTAGAGGCACGCGCCGGAGAGGACCATCAGGGCCCACGCGATCGCGGTGGGCATCCGGTCCGGCGCGCAGAACGGGGCGAGGAGGACGACGAGGAAGCGCTCGACGAACGGCACGAAGATCGGCACGCCGTCGGGGGCCGAGAGCTGATCGCTCCAGATCCCCCCGAAGAGGAGGAGGTGCGGCTCACGACGGAGCGTCTCGAGGACGAGCGTGTACTGCCACGGGTTCGTGATCGAGTCCGTGCCGTCGCCGATCATCACGCCCGGCACGCCGCGGAGGAGCGCGCCGGACGCGGGCGCGAGGTAGGCGTAGCCAGCGGCGACGAGCGCCGCGATCGCCACGGCGTCGGGGGCCGCGCGGCGGAGTCGAGCGGACAAGGCCGTGAGGAGGGCCGAGGACAAGCGGCGGGAGCTTACTCCACGTCCTCGGTCGTCGGGGGGCGCGTGTGTGGTATGAGCGACGCCGGAGGGTGCGCCCCGTGTCCCGCGTGCTGAGCATCGTCGTTCCCGTCTTCAACGAGGCGAAGAACGTGCAGCCGCTCTTCGACGCGCTCGAGGAGGCGTCGAAGGATCTCGGCCACGTGGTCGAGTACGTCTTCGTCGACGACGGCAGCACCGACGACTCGGCGCTCGTCCTCACGCAGCTCGCGAAGAAGGTCGGCGAGCGCGTGAAGGTCGTCCTCCTCTCGCGGAACTTCGGCAAGGAGGTCGCGCTCTCGGCGGGCGTCACGTACGCGCGAGGGGAGGGGATCGTGACGCTCGACGCCGATCTCCAGCACCCGCCGGCGCTCCTCCCCGAGCTCGTCGCGAAGTGGACCGCCGGGGCGGACGTCGTCATCGCCGTCCGCCGCGCGACCGCGGCCAAGAGCCTCCTCCGCCGGGCGAGCTCCTTCTTCTTCCGCGTCGTCGCGCGCTCGCTCGCGGGGGACGCGCAGAAGGTGGAGGGGACGGACTACCGCCTCATCGACGCGAAGGTGCGGGAGGCGTTCCTGCTCGTCGGCGAGAAGCGGCGGGCGTACCGGCAGATCGTCGACTGGCTCGGCTTCACGCGCGCCGAGGTGCCGTTCGACGCGGGGCGGCGCCACGAGGGGACGTCGACGTACTCGTGGCCTAAGCTGTGGAGCCTCGCGATCGACATGATCGTGTCGCGCTCGTCGGTCCCGCTCCGGATGCTGCTCTATCTGGGCGTCCTGATCTCGGTCGCGTCCGTCGTCTCCCTCGTCTGGATGCAGTTCGCGATCAACTTCTCGCCGCGCTGGCTCTACACGCCGCTGGCGAAGACCGTGGTGTTCAACACGCTCTTGAACGGGATCGTCGTGACGGCGCTCGGTGTGCTGGGGTTGTATGTTGCACGCATCCACGAGGAGGTCCTCGGCCGGCCGCTCTTCGCGGTGCGGGCGACGATCCACTGCGCGCGGGACGACGCCGAGGGAGCCGGGCGTTGAACCTGTTCTTCGTCGGGACCGCCGCCGAGCTCGTGAAGATGGCGCCGGTCCTCCGGGAGACGAAGCGACGCGGGCTCCCGCTCCACGTGATCGCCTCGGGCCAGAACGCGCTCCAGGGCTCCGAGCTCTGGGCGCTCGCCGACGTGGCGGGCGCGGACACGACGCTCTTCACGGAGGCGATCCCGCCGCGCGCCGTGTACCTCGCGGCGTTCCTCGCCAGGACGGCGGCGACGGGGCTCGTGGATCTCCGCCGGCTCGTCGCGCGGCACGGCGGGCCGTCGCGCGTTACGGGGATCGTGCACGGCGACACGGTCTCGACGCTCCTCGGCGCGATGCTCTTCCGCGCGCTCGGTGTGCCCGTGCACCACGTGGAGGCGGGGCTCCGGAGCTTCGCGCTGCGGGAGCCGTTCCCGGAGGAGATCTGCCGCGTGGCGGTCTCGCGGATCGCGTCGGTCGCGTACTGCCCGAACGAGTGGGCCGCGGGGCACCTCCGGCGGCCGGGGCTCCGGAAGGTCGTCACCGGCGGCAACACGCTCTACGACGCGCTCGGGCTCGCGCTCGCGGCCGAGGAGCCCGAGCCGCCCGTGCTGTCCCGCGAGCTCGCGGGGCGCTTCTTCGTGCTGGTCGTCCACCGGCAGGAGAACCTCGTCGGCGCGCGGTTCCTCCGCGGGGTGCTCGAGAAGGTGCGCGCGCGCCTGGCGAAGGGCGACGTGCGGTGCTGCTTCGTGATGCACGCCCTCACGAAGGCGGCCCTCGAGCGCGAAGGCCTCTACGAGGAGCTCGCGCGCGATCCGCGCTTCCTCCTCTTGCCCCGCCAGCCCTACGTCGGCTTCACGCGCATCCTCGCGCGCGCGGAGGCGCTCGTGACGGACGGCGGCTCGAACCAGGAGGAGTCCTTCTACCTCGGCCTCCCGTGCCTCCTCATGCGCCGGGTGACCGAGCGCATCGAGGGCCTCGGCGAGAACGTCCTCCTCGCGCCCGAGCCGCTGGCGCGGATCGCGGAGTTCCTCGGCGACCCGAAGCGCTGGGCCCGCCCGCGCGTGACGCTGCCCGCGAGCCCCAGCGCCTTGATCGCCGCCGACCTCGGGCGGTGAACGCGACCACGACACGAATGTCATGCGGGGTTCCCCGCATGGCGTGACGCGGCGGGCGTGCTCTCATGAAGCTGTGAGCCGCGCTCTTTCGACACTGCGTTTCGTGGCGTGCACGCTGGTTGCAGCGACCGCCGCGCTCTCTGCGTGCGAGGCGGACGAGATGGCGGGCGCCGTCGCCCCGGACGCCGCGCCCGCTGTCGTCGATGCGGCGGCCGACGCTACGAGCACGGCCGATGGGGCCCCGGGGCCGCTGTCGATCGGCCCCGTCGTCGAGATCGCCTTCGACTGCCTCCCGCCGGGCAAAGCCCGCCCCGTGCGGCAGGACCTCGGACACCAGTCGACGATCGGGCAGGTCGTCCAGGTAGGCGATCGGATCGTCAGCGCGGACGCCGGCGGATGGATCCTGTGGGACGCGGCCGCCGGTGTGGAGCTCGCGTCGGCCGCGAACGGGAAGCTCCACGGCGCCGCGGGGGCTTCCTTCCTCGTCCAGCGGAGCCCCGCCGATGCCCCCGAGATCCGCGCGCTGTCGAACGGCGCCGTCACGGGCACCGTGCCGGCGGGGTTCACGAAGTACGGCCTCGCGCTGGACGGAAGCTACGTGTGGGGCGCGTCGCCGGCGAAGCTGACGATCTGGACGGCGTTCGGCGCGGAGGTCCGCACGGAGAACGGCGACTACGCCGCCGCCGGGATCATCGCGGGCACGAACCCGCTCCGCGCCGTCGTCGGCGATGCGGTGACGATGATCGGGATCGACACGTCGGTTCCCGTCAGGAGCGCGCCCTTCCCGGGCAGCTTTCGCGGCTGGCTCGCCGACGGGACGGCGTTCGTGATGCGCGAAGGTCCGACGCAGCTCCGCATCCGTGACGCCGCAGGCGCGGAGATCGCGGAGCTCACCGCGCAGGCCGGCGCGACGGAGATCTTCGGCGGCCGCGAGGGCCACGTCTGGCGCTCCGCCGTCATCGACGTGAAGAAGAGGACGCTCGATGTCTGGGACATCGGTGGCCCCGAGCCCGTGCAGCACGTGGAGCTCGGACCCCGCGAGGGCGTGCTCGAGAGCCGCGGGCACGTCATGGTCGGCGCCCTGGACGAGCTGACGGAGCTCGCCGACATGCGGCCGCCCGCGACCCCGGTCGCGCTCTTCAGGCTCGGCGTGACGATCACCCGCGAGGAGCACGCGTTTCCGTTCCTTCCGTCCGCGTTCGCGGTCGGACCGGCCGGAGAGTTGTCTGTCGCGTGGAGAGGCGTCGTCACGCGGCCCGATGTCGGTGTCGAGCTCGGCTGCGGGACGATCCGGGCGATGCACGGGGTGAAGGACGCGCTCGCGGTGGTCACCCATGCTGGGCGCGTGATGGTCGCCGACATTCCAACAGGCGCGCTGCGCTTCGACCAAAGGAACACGGGCGTCGTGGCAGCGACCACGTCCGCGTCCGGCGATGCAATCGCGATCCTGAGGAACGATCCGAGCGAGGATCGTGTCGTCGCCGTCCCGTCGGGCGACGTCCTCCTCGACGTGCGCCGCCCGGTCCTGAGCGGTGACGGCACCCGCGCGCTGCACACGGTCCCGGGCGTTGGCGTCGGCGTCACCGTCGTCGCGACGAACGTTCTCGAGCAACCCGTCTTGCCGCTGACCGTTCCCTACGCCGGCGCCATCTCGCCCGACGGGCGCGCGTTCGCCGTCACCGGATTCTACACTTATCCCGACGGCTACTACCCTCCGCCGCCCCGCGTGAACCTCGTCGCCGACGGCACGTCCCGCGGCTCGTACCCTGAAGCGTCGATCGTGGCGTGGCTCGACGACGACACGTTCCTGGTCCACAGCGTCGAACAAGGGGGCGGAGGCAGGCCGCACCTCCTCTACACGGGGCAAGCCGGGCGTGGTCGTGACGGGCGATTGAAGTTCGCGACGAAAGCGCCCACGCCGGCCGAGAGGGTCATCCGCCAGGACCGGATCCTCTCGGGTCTCACCCTGCTCGACTTCGATCGACGCGCGCAGCCACTGCCCTTCACAGTGGTGCCGACCCCGGTCGGCTCGCGCCTCGTCGGCGTCCACGGCCGCGCGCTGCGCTACGTGACGTGGTGACGAGCGGAACGACCGCCGGCCCGGGACTTTCCGCGGCCCGGCTTGCCTGCAGGCCCTCGCGAAAGTAGGTTTCCCGCGCGTCCGGGGCTGCGGCAGCGTGGCACGGCGCGAGAGAACGACCGACTCGTGGCGTCCCCCATCGCGAAGCACAAGAAGATCGTGGTGTTCGTCGGCCTCGCCGCGAGCGCCGTCTTCACGTTCCTCGCGCTCCGCCGGCTCGATTTCGCCGCCCTCCGCTTCGCCCTCTCGAACACGAACCTCTTTCCGTGGGTGCCCCTCGGCATCCTCTCGTACATCGCGGGTCACGTCGTGCGCGGGCAGCGGTGCCGGCTCCTCGTGCGCCGCGAGGCGAAGCTCCCGCTCGCGACCGCGAGCAACATCGTCGTCGTCGGCTACGCGTCGAACAACGTGTTCCCGGCCCGGCTCGGCGAGCTCGTCCGCGCCGGCATGCTCGCCGAGCGGACGGGGATCCCGATCGCGCAGTCGCTCATGATCACGTTCATCGAGCGCGTGCTCGACGGCCTCGCGATCATCCTCCTCCTCGTCCTCGGCTCGATGCAGGAGGGCGCCCCCGCCTGGACGCACGATCTCGTCCGGGTGGCCCTCCTCGTCTTCGGCGGCGCGAGCGGCGTCATGCTCCTCGGCGTCTTTGCGCCGAGCCTCGTCGTCACGGGCGCGGGCCGCCTCGGCAACAAGCTCGGCGTGAAGTGGCACGATCGCCTCGTCTCCCTCGCGACGAGCATCATGAACGCCGGCAGCTGCCTCCGCGATCCGCGCGACGCGGCGAAGATCCTCGGGCTCAGCGTCGTCGTCTGGGTGCTCGAGGCCGGCCTCTTCATCGCCATCCTCCCCGCCTTCGGGCTCCCGCTCTCGGCGTCGACGGGCGCCGTGGCGATGAGCGTCACGAACCTCGGTCTCCTCGTCCCGTCGAGCCCGGGCTTCATCGGCCCGTTCCACTTCTTCGCGTCGCGCGCGATCATGGCGCACGGGTTCGGCGAGCCCGTCGCGCTCGCGTACGCCACCGTCGTCCACCTCGCGTTCTACGTCCCGGTCACGATCTGGGGCGCGCTCGCGATGCTCCGCTACGGCGTCGAGGTCGGCGCGACGGCGGCGATCGCGCGCGAGGCCCGCGCCCCCGGCGCCACGACTCAGGTCGGGGGCGTGAAGGTCCTCGAGATCGCCGCGCTCTCGCCGATCCGCACGAGCGAGAAGGCGTCGGCCTTCACCTTCGGCCTCGTGGAAGCGATCTGCAGCATCGACGGACGACCGTCGCATCCCGAGGCGACGCAGGTGGCGGCTGATTTCGTGCACGGCCAGCTCGCGTCGCTCCCGCCTCCGCTCGCGGTCATGTTCAACGCGGGGATGACGTTCTTCCGCTTCGTCACCCGCCTCCGCTACCTCCGCGGCTACTGCGATCTCTCGCTCGAGACGCGCTACCGCTGGACGACGCAGTGGGCGGCGGGGCGGATCGGGCTCCTCCGGAAGCTCTTCAAGCCCGTCCGGGCGACGGCGTTCCTCGCGTACTACGATCACCCCGCCGTGCGCGCGCCGCTCGTCGAGCGGACGTCCGTCGTCTCGGCCCGTGATCTCGTGCGTCCGCGCGAAGCCGTGGCCGCCGCCGTCGAGGGAGAGGAAGGATGACGACGACCCCCGAGCGGACGACCACCCAGGTCCTCGTCATCGGCTCCGGCGCCGGCGGCTCGGTCACCGCGCTCGAGCTCGCGCGCGCCGGCCTCGACGTCGTCGTTCTCGAGGAGGGGAAGAGGAACGATCCGGCGAAGGACTACGGCCTCGGCACGACCGAGAGCATGCGCCGCCTCTACCGCCGCCGCGGCATGACGCCGATCCTCGGCAGCGTGCCCATCGGCTACGTCGAGGGCCGCTGCGTCGGCGGCTCGACCGAGATCAACAGCGGCTTCTGGCACCGCACCCCGCGCGAGGTGCTCGCCCGCTGGCGCGCGCAGTTCGACCTCGAGGGTGCCTCCGCGGAGGAGCTCGCGCCCCACTTCGACTGGGCCGAGGAGCTCCTCGGCGTGAACGTCTCCGGCAAGCCCTGGCCGAAGAGCACCGAGGTCTTCGCGCGCGGCGTCGACGCGATGGGCTGGGCCGCGCAGGAGGTCGCCCGCGCCGCCGTCGGCTGCCAGCGCACGAACCAGTGCGCGATGGGGTGCTCGCGGAAGGCCAAGCGCGGGATGAGCGTCACGGCCGTCCCCGCCGCGGAGGAGGCCGGCGCGCGCTTCCTCACCGGCGCGCACGTGAAGATGCTCATGAAGCGCGACGGCCGCATCACGGGCGTCCTCGCCGAGGTCGACCTCGAGGACGGCACGCGGAAGCTCGTCCGCATCGACGCCGAGCACGTCTTCGTCTGCGCGGGCCCGACCGAGACGCCGTCGCTCCTCCGCCGGAGCGGGATCAAGTTCCACGTCGGCGACACGCTCCGCATCCACCCGATGCTGAAGGTGCTCGCGCGCTTCCCCGAGCGCATCGACGCCTACGACACGGTGCTCCCGCTCCTCCAGGTCCGCGAGTTCGCGCCCGAGGTCTCCCTCGGCGGCGCCTTCTTCACGACGGGCCACGCCGCGATGAGCCTCAGCGACAACTGGGACCCGGCGCTCATGAAGAACGTCGCGAACATGGGCGGCTACTACGTCGCCGTCCGCGGCCGCGGTCGCGGGCAGGTGCGCCCCTCGCTCCTCGGCGAGGACGCGACGACGATCCGCTACGAGCTCGCGGACGAAGATCTCGTGAACCTCTCCGACGGCCTCGCCCGCCTCGCGACGCTGCTCCTCGCCGCGGGCGCCACCGAGGTCTACCCGACGGTGCACGGCATGGCCCCGATCCGCTCGGAGAAGGAGGCGATCCGCTGGCTCGACGACCGCCTCCCGCGGAGCGCGCTCAGCCTCACCACCGTGCACGCCTTCTCCGCCTGCCCCCTCGGCGAGCGGAGCGATCGCTGCGCGGCCGACTCCTACGGCAAGGTGGCGCGCTTCGCGAACCTCTACGTGAACGACGCGAGCATGCTCCCGGACTCGCCCGGCGTGAATCCGCAGGGGAGCGTGATGGCGTTCGCGCGCAGGAACGCGCTCCACTTCTTGTCGCAACTGAACTAGAAGCGCCCTCGATGACGCTCGCGATCGTGACCGGCGCACCGGGCTGGCTCGGGACTCGTCTCGTGCAAGCCCTCGTCAAGGGGCTCCCCGATGTCCCGTCGCTCGGCCCGTCCGATCGGCGTGTCCGCTGCCTCGTGCTGCCCGACGCGGATGCGTCCGAGCTCGAGGCGCTCGGCGCGCAGGTGGAGATCGTGCGGGGCGACATCACGGACGCCGCGTCGCTCGAGCCGCTCTTCCGGGACGCGAAGGGCGCGACGGTGTTCCACGCCGCCGGGCTCGTGCACCCCTCGAAGGGCGTCGCGCAGCTCCACGCGGTGAACGCGGAGGGCACCTCCAACATGATCGAGGCGGCGAAGAAGGCGGGCGTCCGCCGCTTCGTGCACGTGTCGTCGAACTCGCCGATCGGGACGAACCCGAGCGCCGACCACGTCTTCGACGAGGCCTCTCCCTACAACCCGTACATGGGCTACGGGAAGACGAAGATGCTCGGCGAGGAGACGGTGAAGCGCGCGCACGCGAGCGGCGCGATCGAGACCGTCATCATCCGGCCGCCGTGGTTCTACGGGCCGGGCCAGCCTCCGCGGCAGACGCTCTTCTTCGAGATGATCCGCGACGGCAAGGCGCCGCTCGTCGGCGACGGGACGAACCGCCGCTCGATGGCGTACGTCGACAACATCTGCCAGGGCCTCCTCCTCTGCGAGAAGGTCGATCGCGCCGCGGGGGAGATCTACTGGATCGCCGATCGCCGGCCGTACCCGATGTCCGAGATCCTCGACACGATCGAGCGGGTCATGGAGAAGGACTTCGGCATCGCGTGCAAGCACGGGCGCATGAAGCTGCCGGGGTTCGCGAGCGAGGTCGCCTGGCTCGTCGACCTGACGATGCAGGGCGCCGGCCTCTACCACCAGAAGATCCACGTGCTCAGCGAGATGAACAAGACCATCGCGTGCACGGTGGAGAAGGCCGAGAAGGAGCTCGGGTACGACCCCAAGGTCGATCTCGAAGAGGGCATGCGCCGCTCCATCCAGTGGATGCGCGACCGAGGGATCCAGCTATGAGCGAAGGCGTACATCTCGTCACGGGCGGCGCGGGCTACTTCGGGACGCTCCTCGTCGATGCGCTCGTCTCTGCCGGCAAGAAGGTCCGCATCCTCGACATCGCCGACGCGGATCTCCCCGCGGGCGTCGAGAAGGTGCGGGCCGACATCCGGGACAGGGCCGCCGTCGAGCGCGCCTGCGAGGGCGTCTCGGTCGTGCACCACAACGTCGCCCTCGTGCCGCTCGCGAAGGACAAGCAGGCGTTCTTCGCGGTGAACGAGGGCGGGACGAAGAACCTGCTCGAGGCCGCCCTCCGCCAGAAGGTGCGGAAGGTCGTCAGCATGTCGTCGAGCGCGGTCTACGGCGCGCCGGACAAGAACCCCGTCGACGACGAGACGCCGCGGATCCCCGGCGAGGACTACGGCCGCGCGAAGCTCGCCGCCGAGCGCCTCTGCAAGCAGTACGTGGAGCGCGGGGTCGACGTCACCGTCATCCGCCCCCGCACGATCATGGGCCACGGCCGGCTCGGGATCATGCAGATCCTCTTCGAGTGGGTGCGGGAGGGGAAAAACATCCCCGTCCTCGGCCGCGGGGACAACCTCTACCAGTTCGTCCACGCCGACGACCTCGCGAGCGCGTGCATCAAGGCGGCGGACCGCCCCGGCGCCTCGACCTACAACGTCGGCGCCGAAAAATTCGGCACGATGCGCGAGACCCTCGAGGCGCTCTGCGCGTACGCCGGCACCGGGAGCAAGGTCGTCAGCGTCCCGGGCGGGCCCGCGGTCGCGATGATGAAGCTCACCTCGCGCATCGGCGCCTCGCCCCTCGGCGCGTACCACGCGCTGATGTACGGCCGGGAGATGTACTTCGACGTCTCGCGCACGAAGCGTGAGCTCGGCTGGTCGGCGCGCTTCTCCAACGAGGAGATGTTCGTCGACTCCTACGACTGGTACCTCCGCCACCGCACCGAGGTGCTCGGGCGGACCGGCGCCTCGCACCACCGCTCGCCGGTGAAGCAGGGCGTGCTGTCGGCCGTGTCCAAGGCCCTCGACTTCGCGCGGTGACGATGAAGGCGCCCGCGGCGGTGAGCGCGCTCGCGGCGCACGCGCGCTCGCTCGCGAGCGCCGAGACGCTCTGGTCCGTGGTCCGCGTGGTCGCGGGTTTCTACGGCGCAGCGACGTTCGCGTTCTACGCGCGCGGCAATCAGGATCTCGTCAATCGAGGCATCCTCGGGAACGCGCTTCGCGACGACGAGCAGCGGACCCTGACGCTCTTCGTGGTCCTCGCCCTCGTCCTCGCGGCGGCGTGGGTGGTGGCGTCCGTCCGTCGCGGAAAGCTCGACGCGTGGTCGCACGCGCCGTTCCTCCTCGCGCCGCTCGGGCTCTGGCCGACCTACGAGGCGTACGTCGAGGCGTTCGTGAGGCTCGCGGTCGTCGCCGCGATGGCCGCGGTCGCGGGCGTCGCGGTGCTGGGTTTCGCCGAGCGATCACCGTGGGCGCGGGCGCTGACCGCGCTCGACGCTAGGGCGACCTTCCGGCGGGCAGCTCCCTGGATCGCCCTCGCCGCGGGCCTCGGCCACGCGGTCCTCATGGGCCGGATCGCCGCGCGTCAGGTCGAGGTCCTCTTCGTCGGGTGGGACGTCGCGATCTACTCCCAGGTGCACTGGAACATCTCGACCACCTTCGTGCCCTGGTCGACGACGTACACCGACGCGACGTTCAACCACTACGCCATCCACTTCAGCCCCATCTATCACCTCACGTCCCTCCTCTACCTGCTCTATCGCTCGCCGGTGACGCTCGTCTGGATCCAGGCCATCGCCGTCGGGCTCGGAGCACTTCCTGCGTGTCTCTTGGCGGCGAAGCTCACGCGGAGCTCGCTCGCCGGTCTCCTCACCGCCTTCGCCTATCTGCTCAACCCCTGCGCGGAGGGCTTCAGCCTCTACGAGTTCCACGAGATCGTCTTCTTCGTCCCCCTCATGCTGACGCTCGCGTGGGCGGTGGAGACGGAGCGTTCCGGCAAGGCGCTGTGGGCGCTCGTGGCGCTGCTCTTGATGGTCCGCGAGGATGTCCCGGCCTACCTGGTCGTGTACGGGTTCTTCCTCGTCGTCACGGGGCGCGCGGCGTTCGGCAAGAAGCTGCTCGTCGTCGCGGGCGTGTATCTCGTGCTCGTGCACGGCGTCGTGATGCCGGTGCTACGGGCCGGAGCGCCGTACGTCTTCGACGACCGCTACGCGGGCCTCGTGCGTCCCGGGCAGGTGGGGAAGGGGTCGATCGTCGCGACGGTCGTGACGAACCTCCCGTACGTCCTCTCCTACGTGCTCGGGGTCCGCGACAAGTGGGAGTTCGTCGGGCTCCTCCTCCTGTCGGTGGGCTTCGCGCCGCTCGCGTCGGGCCGCGCGGCGATCCTGCTCGTCCCGGGACTCGCGTTCAGCTTGCTCTCGTCGTTCAGCGCGCAATACGCGATCGTCTTCCACTACACGGCGCCGATCCTGCCGTTCCTGTACCTCTCCGCGCTCGTCGGGACGCAGCGCCTCGGGGAGCGTCGCGCCGCGATGGTGCCAGCGCTCGTCGTCGCGGGGCTCGTCGCGACGTGCCTCCTCGCTGGCAAGCTGCGGAGCCCGGTGCTCAACGCGCCGTTCCTCGCGCACGAGATCGTGGGCCGAGACGCGTACGCCCCGAACGCGCCCGCCATTCGCGCCGCCGCGGCGTCGATCCCGAAAGACGACCGGTGCGTGCGTGCGACGGCGAACCTCCTCCCGGCGGTCGTCGAGCGTCGGCGCGCGTACATCATCCCGAACGGAAAGACCTGCGAGTGGGCGCTCCTCGACTACCGGAAGGAGGGCCGCCACCCGCCCTCGACGTACGCGCAGGAGCGCGAGTGGCTCCTCACGGCGCTCCGCTCGGGGGACTACGGGGTCCGGTACCTCGACGACAAGGTCGTCCTCGTCGGCAAGGGCGAGCCGCAGGACAGGAACGCGGAGCTCGTCCTGCGCCTGGAGGCTGTCCTGCCATGACGGAGAATCCAGACGCTTCGCGCTCGTCCCGGGCTCGGGCGTTCACGCGCCGCATCGCCTGCGTGGTGCTCGCCGTGTGGGTCGCCTGCGCGGGGCTCGGCGTCGCGGGGGGCTGCGGCCACCACGAGCAGGGCGACGCGCTCGCAGACGCAGATGCGACCCCGGTCCCGCCGTCCGACGCCGGTAGCGAGATCCGGCGGGCGACGTGCGAGGGCGGCCGTCCGCCCCCGACGTTCTGCACGGTCGTGGGGGTCCCGTGCGGCTCCCGGGGCTTCTGCTGCATCGAGCCCGACACGAGCCGCTACTGCAATTTCAGCGGGATTCCGAACCCAGAGCCGCAGCCGCGGTGCCTGCGGGAGACCGGGAAGGGTTGTCTCGACCGCGCCGAGTGTCGACAGTCGTTCAACGGAGTCGGCGGACCCGGGATCGATCCCTCCGCGGTCTGCTGCGGCCGCGCCTCGGAGCGCGAGACCACGTGTCAGACCGTCTGCACCGAGGAGCAGGTCCAGTGGTGCTCGACCGACACCGAGTGTCAGCCTCCTCTCGCGTGCCTCCCTCGCGGCGGGCGGTGGGCGTGCCAGGAGTGTCCTTGACGACGTGACCGCGCCCCAGCCTCACCCGTAGCGCTTCACCCGCTTCGACACGCCGAGCGTCGCGAGCGCCTTGTGCCAGACGATCGACGCGCCGGTCTCCACCGCGAGGGGGAAGTGGCACATGAGCGCCGGGTTCCGGTGCCGCACCGAGAGGGCGACGGCGTCGACGAGGGGCGCGGCGACCGAGAGCGAATAGGGGAGGTAGAGGAACTTCTTCAGCCGGAACGCGAGCGGCTGATCGGACTCGCGGTTCGCGTACTGCGCCTGGCCGCTCGTCGACTCGTAGGTGTTGGCGAGGATGCGCGTCCGGATTTTGGCGCGCGCGACGTCGAGGGAGGCGCTCGAGTAGTGGTGGATGAAGTCGTCGGCGAGCACGCCGATGAGGCGGTGCTTTCTCGCGAGGAGATCGAAGAGCCGGACGATGACGGTGGGATCCGTGACGTCCGCGACCCGGCGGAGCTCCTCGAGGCGGAAGAAGTGCGCGCCGCCGTCGCACAGCGGGAGCTCCTTGTCCTCGTCGATCCGGATGACGCACGCGCGATCCTGCTCCGACAGGACGCGGTACTTCCGCCGGAGCGACGTCCACTGATCGCCGCCGTCGACGCGGTACATGAAGAACGAGAACGGATCCCCGTAGCGGTTCACGTAGTCGGTGATCTTCGCGTAGCCGGGAGGGACGAGGAGGCCGGTCGCGATGATGCTATGGAGCCGCGGCTCGGCCTCCATGAGCGCGATCTTCCGCGCGAACGACTCCGGGTTCAGCATCACCTCGTCCGCCCCGAGGAGCACGCCGAAGCGCCCGCGCGCGCGCTGGAGGCCGATGCTCATCCCGTACGCGGGGAGGACGCGCTCGTTCTCGAGGACGATCGCCCCGTGGCGCTCCGCGATGGCCCGCGTGTCGTCGGTCGAGCCGCCGTCGCCGACGAGGATCTCGACGTCACTCCTTCCGAGAGTCTGCTGCCGCACCGCCGACAGGGCCAGATCGAGCGTCTTCCCCGCGTTCAGCGTCGGAACGAGGACGGACACGAGCGGCGCTCGATCGTGGTCGGACATGACGGAGGCGCCACAAAAGCACGGCCGCGCACGAAGTCCAAACGATCGCGAGCGCGAGCACCTGCGTCGACCACGGGAGCGCGCCGGTCCGCGAGATGGCGACGGCGGCGAGGGCGCCCGCGAGCGCGACGACGGCGGCGCCTTTGAGGTCGCGCGCGACGTGAGCGATCTGGAGGACGGCCAGGAGCGCGAGCATCGCGCCCGTCGACGCGAGCATGGACGCGAACGGGAGCGCGACGTACCAGGACGGGGCTCCCCCGACCACGAGCGCGAGGAGGCGAGGGAACGCCGCGCCAGACGGGACGAGCGCGAGGAGGACGAGCCCCGCCGGCATCGCCACCTCGACGGCAGAGACCCACGTCGGGAGATCTTCGCCGCTGCGATCACGCCCGAACCGCTTCGCGAGGCAGACCTGGAGGACGGCCATCCCGAGGACGAGCGGCACCCGCATCAAGAGGCTCCCGCTCGCCCACGCAGGCTGGAGGTCCGGAGGAACGGACGCCTGCACGAGCAAGTAGTCGGCGACGGGGGCCACCGCCTGGATGGCGCTCAGCACGGACGCCCGCACCACCTGCGCCAGGATCGGCTCGCGCCGCGTGGTCACGGGCGCTGCCCGCCCCGGCTCCGTGCCGAAGGCGAAGGCGACGAGGAGGGCGGCGAGGCCGGCCGTGAAGCCGAGGAGCGTCGCGCGCTCGCCCACGTCGAGCCGAGGCGCCGCCCAGAACCAGGCGATGCGAACGACGAAGACGGTGGTCGAGGCGAGCGCCGTGAGCGCGAACGCCTGCTGCGCGAGCGCCGCGCCGCTCGCGTAGCCGAACGCGACCGCGACGCCGAGCACG
>JALHPN010000071.1 GCA_022842465.1 Polyangiaceae bacterium
GGTGGCCGCCGCGGCGCGGGAGAGACGCGCGCCTGCCGCCTCGGGCGGAAGCGCCGCGCCCGCGGCGATCTCCGCGCCGCAGAAGCGGCACGCTCGCGCGCCGTCGTCCTTGAGGTGACGATGGCACGAAACGCATGGTCGGAAGCTCAATCGCGTCGTTCCCCGTGATGTGGTCGTCAGATGCGCGGTCGCGCGGCGCGCGTCAGAGCCCGCCGTCCGGCGCTGGCGCCCCGTACACGGGAGCGACGATGCCGGCGTCGTTTCCTGCATCTTGCGCGGGTCCACCGTCCGGTGCAGGCGCGCCGTAGACCGGTGCGGGCACCGGGTCCGGGTCGGGGTCCGCGCCACCGGTGCAGGCGACCGCGGTGACGACCGCCGACAACGCGGCAGCCGCGGCGGCCGAGCGCGATACCCTGAGCGCCGTGCCGGACGCGCCGACCGCGGACGCCGGCGTCGCGACGGCCACGCCGCAGAACGGGCACGACCGGTCCTGCGCGCGCACGTGACGGTGACAGGACGAGCAGGTGACGAGCGGCATGGACCGATCCTAGGTGCTCGCGTCGGTGGGAGCAACCACGCGCGAGGCGGCCGCAACGCGCGCGGCGTAGACGGCCTCCACGCGCCGGGTCGCGCCGGCTTCCAGCGCCTTCGCCGCGCGGAGCTCGTCCTCCGGCCACGGCTCGACGACGACTTCGAAGATGCCGTGATCGAACGGTTCTCCGGGCGCCTCGGCCACGCGCACGATGCGCTCGCGAAGCCCCTTCCCGAGCAGCTCGAGGGCACGATGGTGGCAGAAGGGGTTGTTCCCGCGGCGCCCGAAGAGCACGTGCCCCGTCCACGAGCACCCCGCGAGGCACTCGCTGGCGTAGTAGCAGCCCGCGCAGCCGCCCCAGAGCTCCGTCTCGTCCCGCTCGCGCGTGAAGCCGACCTCGGGGCTCCGCTCCCAGATGTCGACGAGGCGCGCGTCCCGGATGTTCCCGCCGACGTAGTCACGCGTGGGCAGCGAGGGGCAGCCCTTGATGTCGCCGTTCGCCTCGATGCCGAGCGTCCCGCGGCCGGCGCTGCAGCGTCGGGAGGAGATCTTGCCGCGGAGGAGCTCCTCGAACGGTCCGAAGTAGCCGATGTTGTTCCCTGGCCAGATGCGGATGCCGCGCTCCGCGGAGCGCACCGACAAGCGCGCGAGCGCGTCGAGCGCGTCGATCATCATGTACGGCTCGAGCATCAGCTCCGGGGTGTCGCCCGCGCGGCCCATCGCCGTCGTGATCTGCACCTGCCACTGCTGGATGCCCGCGTCGGCGAGCTGCTCGAACAGGGCGTCGAGCTCCGGGAGCGACGGACGCGAGATCTGCGTGTTGGCGGTGACGGGAAGGCCTGCGGCCCGCAGCGCCGCGAGCGCGCGAAGCGCCGACGCGTGGCTGCCCGCCACCCCGCGCAGCTTGTCGTGGGTGCTCTCGAGACCGTCCACCGAGACGCTCACGTGGGTGACGCCCGCGTCACGGAGCGCTCGCGCGCGCGCCTCGTCGAGAGCGCGCCCACCCGTGGTCATCGTGCACGTCAGGCCGCGAGAGACGATCCGCTGCGCGATGACGGCGTGATCGTCGCGGAGATACGCCTCCCCGCCGATGAGCGTCACCTCCATCACGCCGAGCTCCGCCATCTGGTCCACCAGGTCGAGCGCTTCGGCGGTGGAGAGCTCGTCCGGCCGCGCCCGCCCCGCGCGCGATCCGCAGTGGCGGCACGCGAGATCGCACCGGAGCGTGATCTCCCAGACGGCGTAGACGGGGCGCGCGCTCTTGTCGACCTCGCGTGCCTCTGCCGCGAGCGGGAGGCGACGCCGTGAGGGAGGCGCGTGCGGGGCGAGAGGGAGGCGCGTGGTCACGCACGCGAGACTAGCCGACGCGCCGCCGGGCGCCACGACCGCGGGGCGAGATCCCTGCGGGGCTCAGCCAGGGGGCAGGCCGAGCGCCGCGGCGTACGCCGCCTCGAACGGCGCACGCTCGGTGTGCGCGTCCATCGTGAGGCCGGCGAACGTCGTCATGAGGTTGGCGGCCGACACCCCCATCGCGACGAGCCTCGACGAGACGAGGAAGTCCGCCGCGACGACGTGCTTCGTGTTCGCCACGAGCCACGTCGTGAGGAGTCGCCGCGCGTTCGAGTCGTAGGACTCGAGAGCCTCCCAGTCGTGGAAGGTGCGGAACACCTCCCCGCGGAGGAAGTGCGGGTCGAGCGCTTCGATCCATCGCCGCGCCATCGAGGACGAGAGATGACCGCGCGCCACGGTCACGCACAGGTCCGGAGGGCCGAGGTAGATCTCGAGCGACCCCCGCGGGTCACGCTCCTCGACCACGCGATGCTTCACCCGCGGCGGAAACATGGGTTGCGGCTTCGAGTCTACGCCCGACCCCGCGAGGAAGCTTCGACGGAACGCGGCGTAGGAGGGTGCGTGATGCGTGCGTCTTCCTTGCTCGTCCTCGTCTTGTTCACGGCCTGCGGATCGAACGCCGCAGGCGACGCGCGCTCCGGCGCGATCGACGCGGGCGTCTCGCCGAGCTCTCCGGGCTCTGCCCCGGCAGGAGACGGCGACGCCGGCCTGGGGTCCAGCCCGTCTTCGTCCTCCGGCGACGGCGGGGGCGCGACGGATCCCGTCCTCTGCGGAGCGGCAGCGTGCCGCGACGGGACGACGTGCGTGAGCGGGGCCTGCGAGCTCCCCGGCTGCAGCGGCTACCAGGTCCCTGGCGACTACGCGACGGTCCAGGCCGCAGCGACCGCGCTCCAGGACGTCGGCGGCACGATCTGCGTGGGCGCGGGCACGTTCGACGAGCACGTCTTCCTCAACGCCCGTAAGCCCGTCGTCGTCCACGGCGTCTCCGCCGCCAAGACCACGGTGCGGAGCTTCGGCCTCGGCGGACAGGTCGAGGTGAAGGGGCTCGCCACCACGGAGACCTCCACCGCGACGTCCGCGACGAAGGTGTCCTTTGCGCACGTGAAGCTCGCCTCGACGACCGGCGCCGCCTTCCTCCTGAACGGGAACGTCGGCGGTCGGCAAGCGCAAGACGTTCGCTTCTTCGCCTCCACGATCGCGGGCGGAGACCACGGCATCCACGTCAAGAACGCGCAGAGCGGCGACGACCGCGTCACCGTCGAGGCTTGCGACCTCTCGACCAAGACGGGCAGCGCGCTCTGGCTCGAGGAGCTCACGTCGTCGCAGGCGAACCCGCCGGTCACCGTCACCGTGACGAGCAGCTGGATCCACGACTCTCCGACCGGCGTCCTCCTCTCGGCCGTGCGCGGCTGCAACTCGTGCCCGTACCCGAACACCGCCGTGACCGACGCGATCCAGCTCGTGAACGATACGTTCACGACGAATGCGGTCGCCGTCTCCGTCTCGACCGAGCGCCTCGGGACCTCGAGGCTCGACGTCCACAACACCCTCTTCGTGAAGAACGGCCTGGCGATCTCCGCGAGCAGCGCCGTCGTCGTGGCGACCGGGAACAATCTCTTCTTCGGCAACGCGACGAACTACGAGGGCGTCGTGGACGGTCCCGCGACGCTGAAGGTCGACCCGCTCCTCGACGGAGCCGCGCCTCCCAGGCTCGGTGCGACCTCACCCGCGCGCGGCGCGGGAGACGAGACGCGAGCTCCACCGAAGGACTTCTGGGGACGTGCGCGGGGGGCCTCGGTCGACCTCGGCGCCGTCGAGGCGAACTGATCAGCCTCGGCCGAGGAGGCGCGTGACGATCGCGACCGTATCGCGCTCGCCTGCCCCGAGCGGGACGCGCACCTCTCGCCGCGCCGCCGTCCGGCCCGCGCCCGCCTCGACGAAGAACGAGAGGGCCTCGCCGACGTCGACCTCCGGCCCGCGGAGGCGGAAGCCGACGCGTCCGCGCGCCGCGCCGACCTTGCAGCGGACGTACACCTCGAGCCCGTCCTCTCGGCGGATCCGCACGTCGCCTGCGGCGCGTTCGGCGAGGATGCAGCGCAGGTTCTGGGAGAGGATACGGCTCACGTAGAACGCTCCCCAGTAGAGCTCCTCGGGGGTCTGGTCCCGCGACTGCTCCGACGCGACCATCGCCTGCGCCGCGGCGAGGATCGGCGCCTCGGCCAGGAGGAAGGTCGGCCGATCGGCCTCCGGCCTCCGGGCCTTCGGCCTCTCCTCCGGCCCCCCGTAGGTCAGCCAGCACTGGAGCGAGATGCGCGCGTGAGACGGATCCTCGGAGTCGACGCGCACGCGCGTGACGCGGTGGAGCGTCTTGCTCGGGAAGACGACGAGCCGGTTGTGGCGGAACCGAATCCTCGCCTCCTCTCCGTCGAAGGCGAGGACGAGGTCTCCGCCCCTCACCTTGGACGGCTCCGCGGCGAGGAAGACGAGGGCCGTCAGGTTCACCCCCGCGCCCTCGTCCTCGTGGAAGTCGTAGTGGTCCCCCGTCATGTAGCGGGACACCTGCAGGTGCGGCGCAGCGCAGCTCGGGATGATCTGGAAGAGCGGCTCACGCGCGCCCGCGAAGACCGACTGCATCGCGTCCGACCAGAACTGCTCGCGGAAGAGACGGAGCGTCCTCGAAGGGTCGTGGATCCAGACGGCCTCGTTCTTCCGCCGAGGATGGGCGAAGAACACCGACTGGCCGTCGTGACCGAGGTCACGGACGAGGCCCGGGCGCATCTTCCGGTGGAGCGACGGCAGCTCGCGGAAGATCGCAGCGAGCGCCGCGGGCGAGAAGAAGTCGTCCACCACGAGGTGAGCGCGAGGCCTCGTTCGTTCGACGTTCATCGATCCCCCATCGTCGCCAGGAGTACGACCACGACGGCGAGGAGGACGAGGATGCCGACGAGGAACGCCCCGAAGCTCCGCCAAGCCCCTGCGAGGGAGCGCCCGCCCTTGCGGTCGCAGTCCAGGCAGATCGCCCACGTCCCCGCGCCGCCCTCGGTGAGCGTGCAGCAGTCGCCGCAGACGAGGGCCCGGCACGACGCGCACGGTCCCACCGCTTCCGCGGAGCAGAAGGTGCATCGTTCGGGGCCGGGCTCGGCCGTCTGGAGCACGCCGCTCACGCGGACATCGTAGCGCCTCTCACAAGCACGTGCCGCGTGCCCACACGCCTTCGGAGACCTGCGTGAGCCCCGAGCGGACCCACGGCGAGGAGAGGCCGAGCGCCTGGTGCGAGCCCTTCGCGTAGGCGAAGCCGAACGCGACGTAGGCGCGGCCCGCCGTCACGTGGCTCGGGTTGGGAGCGGCCACACACGCCGGCGCGGGCGGCTCGGCAGGACGCGGAGGCGGAGGCGCGCCCGCATCGCCGGAGACGACCGGAGAGGCTCCGCCGGCGAGCCTCGCGATCATCGCGCGAACCATCGCGATCTGAGGCCCCGTCTTCTTCGCGTAGTCGGGGCTGTCGTAGCCCCACCAGTCCCAGCATCCGTTCGGGTTCGACCCCGAGGTCGCGATCGTCTGCGGGTAGAGGACGACGAGGTGGTTTCCGTCCGCCCACTCGTTGTAGCCAGCGCGCTTGTAGAAGGCGTCGCCGATCTTGCTCACCGACTGCTGGCAGCCGTGGAAGGCGACGTGGATGCGGCACGTCTCGCCGCTCGCGCACGCGGCCGGGACGTAGGCGTAGGCCGTCTCGGCGAGGCTGTGGCTCTTCGGCGACGCGATGAAGTCCGCCTGGGCGAGCTCGAGGAAGGTGCCGGCTGCCCTCTCGACCCGCGGCTCGAGAGGGCCGTAGATCGCCTCGAGCGCCTCACCGGCGCCATCGTAGCCGCACGCGCCGATGTACGGCGAGGCGGTGCTCGCGCACGCGACGCCCTCGTCGACGGTCGGCATCGTGTGGCCCGTCGCCGGGCGGCGGCGCTCGAAGACGAGCGCGCTCGGGTCGACGCCGACTCCCAGGTAGTAGTCGCGGAGCCCGTCCATGACGGCGGGGTTCACGGTCCGGTCGTCGGCGCCGCTGAAGAGGAAGACGCGCTGAGCCGCGAGCGCGGCCGTGGGGTCGACGAGGCCGGCCTGGGACCACCGCTTCGTCCGCGCGACGAACGGAGCGGCGTCGAGCGGGGCGGACGACGACATGCATCGGCCGAGCGCGTTCGAGATCGCTCCCTCTGCGCAGTCGAACGGGCCGCCCGCGAAGACGCCCACACCCTTCATGATCGACGACCAGGCGACGTGCAGCTGCACGGCCATGTACGCGCCCGACGAGAGCCCGGACGTGGACGTCTGCGAGACGTCCACGACGAGCGACGGGACCTTGCCGAGCATGTCGGTCGTCTGACTCGAGACCTCCGCGGGATCGCTCGTCCCGCATCCTGGGACGGCGAGAGCGAGCGCGAGGAGCACGTGGCGCGATGCGTGTCGGAACATGATTCACCTCCGGCGACGATGGAGGTTCTAGGCGGCGGACATCCAGCGTCCCAGGTCCGGACGCGACGGCGAGCGGGCATGTTGCGCCAGGCGCGCATCGCTCACGAGAGCGAAACGGAGCCGAAACAGGGCGCGCCTAGGGTGTGCCTCGATGGCCCGACGCCGCCCGTCGACCGCGCTCGCCTCGACGACCCAGCACGTCCTCCGCTGGGCGGAGGCACGCGGCATCCCGCGCGACGAGCTCGTCGCACACGACATCGACGTGCGTCTCGCCCGATCCGAGGAGGGCGCCCGCGTCCCGCTCGACGTCCACGTCTCCGTGTGGCGGGCCGTCGAGCGCGCGATCGCCGATCCGTCGTTCGCGCTGAAGGCGGGGCCGTCGCTCCTCGACGTGTCGGCCCTCGGGCTCGTCGGCCTCCTCGCGATGACGAGCGACACGGTGGGCGCGAGCCTGGAGCGATCGGTGAAGTACAGCCGCGTCCTGAAGGACGACGTCGACGCGCGCCTGGCGGTCGACGTCGACCAGCTCGTCATCGAGCTGCGCACCCGGGAGCCTCTGACGCGCGCGATGATGGAGGCCTCGCTCTTCGCCTTCCGTCACTTCGCGGCGACGTGGACGGGAGGGCAGGTCGCCCCCAAGGCCGTGTTCTTCCGGCACGCGCGGCCGGAGCACGGCGTCGAGTACGAGCGCTTCGGCTGCCCCGTCCACTTCGGGAACGCCGTCGACGCGATCGTCTTCGATCGGGAGGCCGCTGCCGCGCCGCTCGTCACGGCGCAGCCGGAGGTCGCGCGCTACCTCGAGAAGGCGGCAGATCTCTGGATGGCGCAGCACGTGCTCGACCGCGGCGACCTCCGCGCGCAGGTCACCACGCTCGTCCACGAGGCGATCGAGGAGGGGAGCTTCGACATCGACGACGTCGCGCGCCGCCTGGGCATGAGCGCGCGGTCGCTCCAGCGCGAGCTCGCGGGACTCGGGAGCTCGTATCGCGCCGTGCTCGACGAGGTACGCTGGAGCATCGCCGGGCCGCTCGTGGCGTCGACGGACTTGCCGCTCGAGCGCATCGCCGAGCGGCTCGGCTATGCCGACGGCAAGGCGTTCCGGCGCGCGTTCCACCGCTGGGCGGGCGTCGCGCCGGTCACCTTCCGGAGGAAGCCGACGAGCGGCTGAGCCTCAGGGCTCGAGGTCTGCGCGCGTGCGCGGGGCGAGCTGGTTGCCGTTGAAGTAGTCGAGGACGCCCGCGAGCGAGGTGAACGCGGTCCCGTCGGGGAACGTGGTGCCGTTGAAGGCCGCATTCCCGGCGAGGAAGTTCGTCACCTTGAGCGTCGAGCCCTGGAGCCCGAAGCGCGTCGGCGTGCCGCTCGGCACGGGGTCCGGACCGCTGGAGGTCGCGCCCGGAACGCTCACGAGCATGAACCGGTACTTCGCCTCGTCGGCGCCGCCGGGCTCGATGCCCGCCAAGGTCACCGGCTTCACGAGTGCGGCGTCGCTGCACTGGGCCGAGCTCGCCTCCACGACGGTGATCGACTTCACCTCGGAGAGCTGGAACCCGCCCTTGTAGGTCGTCGTCTTGCCCTCGATCGTGATGAGATCGCGCGCCGCGAGCCCGGCCGGGAGCGGGATGCTCGTCCCGCCGCCGAGGAACACGAAGAGACCGCCGCTCGTGGCGCTCGCGTCGGTCCACGTCGGATCCTGGATCCAGATGCGGGTCGTCGGGCGCGTGACCGTGACGCAGACGTTCTCGATGCGCGCGACGACGTCGTCGCCGAGCGTCCAGAGCTCGCTCACCTTGCGCGGCGCCGGAGGGCAGCCCCCGAAGAGGCCGGCCTCGGCCGGGCACGCGTCGCACACGTCGCCGAAGCCGTCGCCGTCGCCGTCTTCCTGCCCCGGGTTCGCGGCCTTCGGGCAGTTGTCGGTCTTGTCCTCGACGCCGTCGCCGTCCCCGTCGATCTTGGGCGTCGTGACGGTGCAGGTCGTCGTGTCCTTCTCGAAAGGGCACGGGTCACAGGCGTCGCCCTGCGCGTCGCCGTCGCTGTTCTCTTGCACGCCCTTGTCGAGCGGGCGGGCGGGATTGAAGATCGTCGGGCAGTTGTCGCTGGCGTTCGGGATGCCGTCGCCGTCGGTGTCGTCGGCCGACGAGACGCCGGCGAACGCCGTCGACGAGCTGATGCGGTCGGTGTCGAGCGTGCGCGCAGGGACGCAGGTGGGCTCGTCGGGAGGAACCTGCCCGCAGCTCGCGAGCGTGTAGAGGTTCGGGAGCTTGCCGATCGTGTCCCAGCTCTTGCCGGTGTCGCGGCTGAGGCAGACGCGCTTCTTCACGCCGCAGACGTCGAGCTCGTCGCAGCTGCTTTCGAGCGCGGCGACGACGGCGCTCGAGCCGACGAGGACCTTTCCGGAGCGGACGACGAGGGCGATCTCGCGCTCCGTCGCGTCGATGACCGCGCGGAAGCCCTTCTTGCCCTTCTTCGCGAAAATCGCGATGTCGCCCGTCTTGCCCTCCACGAGCTCGCCCGTCGACGCGTCGAAGCCGAGCGCCTGCGCGGCGCCCTTCGTCACCATGCGCCACAGCTTCTCGTCGGAGAAGTAGCTGCCGAGGTTGTTCCTGTTGAACTCGTCTGCGCACGCGAGCTCGCGGAGCATGTTCATCGAGCCGCTGGGGAGCCAGTCGGTGCCGAGGCCGATCGGGACGCCGAGGCGGTCGAACTCCGTGACGCGCGCCGTCTCACCATAGAGGCTGATGTTCGAGCGCGGCGACCAGACGAGCTTCACGCCCTTCTCCGCCATGACGGCGACATCCGACGTCGTGAGGCCGATGCCGTGGATGATGGCGCTCCGCGCGTCGAGGTAGTTCTTGCCCTTCGCGACCTTGTCGGTGAGGCAGAGGAACTCGTTCCGGGCGTCGACGTCGATGCCCTCGGACACGTGCGGGACCCAGGGGAACCCGCCCGACGGCGGCGCCTTGTACGTGTACTTCGCGCAGTCGGGGTTGCCCGGGTCGTCCGCGATCTGGATCTTGCTGCCGATGGGGAACGTCTCGTACTGGGCCGACGCCTGCCCCGGCGGGAAGAATCCCTTCTTCGTGTCGTCCGCGACGCGGAGGAACTTCGCCGGGGAGGTCGAGACGAAGCTCATCACCGCGCCGCCGAGCGCCATGCGGACGTCGCCGTAGATCTTCTGATCCGCCGTCGCCTGCCCGCCGGGCTCGTCGATCTTCGGCTCGCTCGTGTTCCCGCCCGGACGCCAGTCGTTCCTGTGCTCGAAGCGGAGCTTCTGCACGTCCTGGGGGCCCGTGTAGGGGCCGCCGCTGCGGAGGACGTAGTCGTCGGCGGGCACGGCGGGGCTGCCGTTCACCCAGCCGCCGTGGTCGTGCGCGTTGATGAGGCCGGGCGAGACCACGGCGTCCGGGCAGAGCACCTTCGTCGCGGAGGCGGCCTTCGCCACGCAGTCGCAGCCGACGCAGGTGATCGCGCCCGAGTCGTCGACGAGCACCTGCCCGTTGAGGCTGATCTTGCCGGGGCGGAGCACGTCACCGACGTAGAGCGTCCCGCCGGAGCCCTTCTCGACCACGCACACGTCGTCCGCGCCCGGGGGTGTCTGCGGCGCGATCGGTGGGCAGGTCTCCTCGATCACGGGATCGGGGCCGGGCCCGCCGTCCGGAACCGTGTCCGACGAGTCCGGACCGCCGTCGTTCGTGGGGTTCACGTCGGACGGGTCGTCCCCCGCGCAGGCCGCGACGGTCGACGAGGCGACGAGGAAGAGACCGAGGGCGACGAAGCGTCCGAAAGGAAAGCGCAATTGCATGAACATCCTGGGGTGGTGCCTCGAGGGCGGCGCAGTCTAGCCCCGGACGCCGCAAAGTCCCGTCTCGTCTGGGTGACGAATCGGGCTCGGGCCTGGTGCAGGCGCGATCCCCGACGAAAGGCGACCCGCGACGAACGCGCCTCAGAGACTGGTGTCGAGCATCGGGGCCGGGGAGATCGCGCCCGCCGTGGTCACGGGCGGCGCGCCACGCGTGCGAAGCCAGACGCGACCGACGCCGCCTCCCCCTCCCCCGGCGTTGTTGGCGACGACCTGCGTGGGCCTCACGGCCGCGGTCGAACCGGTCGCGCCGTTGCCCCCCGGCGACGTCGACGGTTCGACCCCGCCGAGCGCGACCCCGACGGCGCCGTCCGCGCCGGGGACGCCGTCGATCGAGGCGTTGTAGTTCGAGCCGCTCCCGCCGCCGCCGCCGTTCGCGCTCACGGGGCCCTTCTGCGTGATCGCCGGCGCCTCCAGGAAGACGAGCCCGCCCGAGCCCCCGCCCGCGCCCGCGGCCGACTCGGCGCTCGCCACGAACTTGCATCCTCCCGCCCCGCCGCCGCCGCCGACGTTCACGCCGCCCGTCGTCTCGATCGTGATCGAGACGGCCGACGTGATCTGCACCGCGCCGCCGCCCGCACCGCCGACGTCACCGGGACACGCGTCGCCGCCTCGGCCGCCACCGGACCCCGCGAAGAAATCGTCCTTCGTGGGCGCGTACGTGGAGCCCGGTGCGCCGCCGAACGTTCCGCCCACGTTTCCGCCGCCGGCGCCCAGGCCGCCGAAGCTCCCACCGCCCCCGCCCGTGCTGTCGTCCGCGCCGAAGTGGACGCCGTCGCCGCCCTTGCCAGGCCCGGCGCCGGGCCCGAAGCCGCCGGGGCCCGCGACGCCGCCGCGAGCGCCGGCGTCGACGAGCGCGTCCACCTTCACGACACCGGCCGCGAGGACGATGAGCTTCCGTGTTCCCGTGATCCTGATCGGGACGTCCACGGTCCACGCGCCGACGTAGAGGACGGCATTGCCACCGTGATCCTCGAAGCGCGGCGCCGTGGCGGGGCCCGTCACGCTGAGCGCCGTCGTGTCGATCGCCGTGACGCCGGCGAGCGCCGAAGCGGTCACGTCGAACGTCTCCGCCGTGTGGCTCGCCTCGACGGCGCGAGGCCCGGAGTCCACCGTGGCGTCCCCTCCCCCCGCGTCTCCCACGCTGCCGGACGATGACGCGTCGCCGTTCGGCAGGCTGACGCCGGCGTCCGCTCCCATCCCGACGGACCCGCCGCTCCCCGTACCGACGACCTCCAGCCCGCACGCGGCGAGGACGGTGGTGAGCGCGAACGGGAGGAACCGCGAGGCCATCGCCGCGCATTGTACCGCGATGGCTCCTCCGCGTCAGCCGGACGGGGCGCGTCTCGCGTGCGGCCGCGGCCGACGGAGGGGGACCCGCGCGGCGGGCGGTGTACGCTCGCGGCGTGAGGTTGGCGGCGACCACGGCATGGCTCGCGACGGCGGCGCTGTTCGCCTGCGGAAGCGCACCGCGGCGAGAACCCGCACCTGTCCCGCCTTCGTCTCCGGTCACCGAGTCCTCGGACGCGGCTTCGCCGGATCCCGCTCCGGCCACGCTGCCTCCGACCGAGCCGGAGCGCGCGCCGCCACGCACGACCGCATCGTACGACGAGGCGCTCTCGACGCCCGAGGCGCTCGACGTGCACGATGACCGTGCGCACCTGACCGACACGCAGCTCCGCGAGCCGATGCGGAGCGTCATGGCGGCGTGCCGGATTCCAGGGAACGCCAAGGTCACCGTGAAGACGGCGATCCAGAACGGGCATGCGATCGGCGTGACGGTGCTCGTCCACTTCGACAAGCCGCCCCCCTCGCCCAAGCCGAAGGCGCCGCCGAAGCCCAAGAAGGGGTCGAGGCCGAAGGGCCGGAAGAAGCCCCCGATCGACACGGAGGCCCAGGCCGAGGCGAAGGCGACCGCGAAGATCGTCACGTGCGTCGAAAAGGCCGTGCGCGGCGCGACCTGGCCAGAGAGCCCCCGGCGTGACTCGCTCGTGACGGAGTTCTAGCGGCGCCTCACCCCGGAAAGGGGACGCGCGTGAAGCCGTGCCGCTCGACGAGCAGCGCCTCGTACCCCGACACGTGCGCGCGGCCCATCACGACGACGGCCTCGCGCGTCGACGGGTGGTCCTCGAGCATCCGGATCGTGCCCTCCGACATGAGGATGTCGCGCAGCGTGAGGATCCCGAGGAACGGGTGCACGACCCAGCTCCACGCGTACCGCCGGACGAAGTAGCCCGGGACGAGCGCGAGGAGGTGGATCTGGAAGAGCATCGCCAGAAAGACGATCGCGGCCGCGAGCGCAGGGAGGACGGGCGCGAGGACGGGGACGAGGACGGCGAGGAACGACACGGTGAAGAAGCACGTCATGTAGACCGACGCGACGTGCAGCCCGAGCGGCATCGTCTTCGCGCGCTCGAGCTCCACGGTGAACCCGGACGGCAGCTGCTTCGCGTCGACGATGGTGCTGTCCTTGATCGCGCCGAAGGACAGCGCGCGGAGGAGCGCGCGCGGGAGGTGGATGACGACGCCGAGCGCGCGGCCCCACGTGATCTGCTTCTTCTGGAACGTCTCGACGCCGCGGAGGTCGAACGCCTCGACGACGCGCTTTCCGATCGCCGACGCCTTCGCGAGCTTCAGATGAGCCTCGCCGAGGATCGCGATGGTCCGTCCGTCCGGAGCACGGACGAGCCGGACGGCATAGCTGAGGGGCTCGGCGTGGGCGGCTTCGAGGGCGCGGCGCGCTTTCTCCGGGAGGTCTTGCACGTCTCCCAGCCTAGCGCGTCGGGCGTCACGCCGTGCGGCGGTAGTGCGTCTCGATCGCCTCGAGGAGATTCGGGAGCCTGACGGGCTTCAAGAGCACCGTCGACGCGTCGATCGGGTGCTCTTCCATGTTCCGGCTCGCGGTCATGACGATGACGGGGACCGACGCGAGCAGCGCGTCCGCGAGCTGCGCCGCGCGGAACTCCCACCCGTTCATCTTGGGCATCATCAGGTCGAGCAGGATGACGGAGGGCGGCGGAGACGCGCCGCGGAGGAGCTCGAGCGCCTCGGAGCCGTCCGATGCCCGCTGGACGACGTACCCCTGGTCCTCGAGGAGATCGCCGATCGTCTCCCGGAGGTCGACGTCGTCGTCCACGACCAAGACCAGGACCTTCGAACCCGTCGTCATGAAGGCGCCTCGCAGGGGAAGGTCAGCACGAACGCCGCGCCGCTCCCGAGCGCGCTGTCGACCACGATGGATCCGCGCATCGCGTCCATGAGCGCGCGCGCGATCCAGAGACCGAGCCCGAGCCCGCCGTAGACCCGCTCGGAGACGCCGCGCTCGAATTGCTGGAAGATGCGCTGCTGGTCCTCCTGGGCGATCCCGATGCCATGGTCCCGGACGGTGACGGCGACCTGAGGCCCGGCGCCGAGGACCTGCACCTCGACCGGCTCGTCCCGTCCGAACTTGATCGCGTTCGAGAGGACGTTCGTGATCACCTGCTCGACGCGGACGCGGTCCCAGCGCCCCGTCGTCTTCCCCTCGATCGTGAGCGTGATCCGCGCGCGAGAGGCGGAGTCGACGCGTTCCACGACGCCATGGACGATCTCGGCGAGGTCGCAATCGGTGACGGCGAGCCGCATCCGCCCGGCGGCCAGACGCGAGAGCTCGAGGAGCGAATCCACGAGCGCCTGGAGCCGCTGCGTCTGACGGACGAGGACCCTCGCGCGCCGGTGCACCTTCGTCGCATCGACCGCGACCGTTTCGTCGGCGCAGTCCCCGAGGAGCGCCTCCGACTGGAGCGCGAGCGTCGTCAGCGGGGTGCGGAGCTCGTGGGAGGCGACCGAGAGGAACTCGTCCCGCATCCTCACCGCCTGCAAGAGCTCGTTCGCGAGGAGCTCGTGACGGATCACCTCGCGGCGCGTGTCGAGGAGCTCGAGCTGGCTCTGGATCCGAGCGAGGAGCTCGCGCGCCGAGAAGGGCTTCAGGAGGTAGTCGTCGGCGCCGTGCTCGAGGCCATCGACGCGGGCCTCCTCCCCGGCGCGGGCGGAGAGGAGGACGACTGGCAGACCGCGGAGGGACGCGTCCGCGCGGATCGCCTTCACGAGCGCGATGCCGTCCATGATCGGCATCATGACGTCGGAGAGGACGAGGTCCGGACGCGACGCCCGGATCGCCGCCAGGGCCGCGGCGCCGTCCTCGACCGCGACGACGTCGTAGTGGGCGTCGAGGAGGCGACGCACGTAGTCACGCATGTCCGCGTTGTCGTCGGCGAGGACGACGCGGCGCCTCGGCGCCTCGCTCCGCGCGAGCGTCGGCTCGCAGGGGGCGCTCGGCGAGGACGAGGACCAGCCCGCCGCCTCGTCCACGAAGCCTCGCCCGCGCGTCCTCACCGACGCGGCCTCGGCCCGGACGAGGGCCGGATCCAGGTGGGCTCGCCCGCGCGGGATGCGGACGACGAACGACGAACCTCGTCCGACCGTGCTCGTCACCGTCACCTCGCCGCCGTGGATCCGCACGAGCTCGCGGACGAGGGCGAGGCCGATGCCCGTCCCCTCGTGCGAGCGGCCGCGCGCGCCTTCGACGCGACGAAAGCGCTCGAACACGGTCGAGAGATCCTTCGGGTCGATGCCGGCCCCGGTGTCCTCCACCGAGAGGACGACGTCGGGTCCGTCGAGCCTCGTTCGCACCGAGACCGAGCCCGCGAGCGTGTACTTGTACGCGTTGGAGAGGAGGTTCAGGACGATCTTCTCCCACATCTCCGGGTCGACGAAGACGGGCTCGCCGAGGGGCGGACACTCGACGACGAGCGCGAGGCCGGCCCGCTCGATCGTGGATCGGAACTCGCTCGCGAGATCTCGGGTCGCGGCCGAGAGGTCGAGCGGCGCGAAGAGGACGGCGGCACGATCGGCCTCCACGCGCGAGAAGTCGAGCAGTGTGTTCACGAGCTTGAGGAGGCGGCTCGCGCTCCGATGCATGATCTGCGCATCGCTCGCGACGGCGGGATCGAGCTCGCCGCGTCGCCCGGCGAGCATGTCCTCGAGCGGCGCCAGGATGAGCGTGAGCGGCGTCCGGAGCTCGTGGCTCACGTTGCTGAAGAACGCCGTCTTCGCGCGGTCGAGCTCCGCGAGCGCCTCGGACCGCCGGCGCTCCTCCTCGTAGGCGCGGGCGTTGCCGAGCGTGGTCGCGAGCGCCGCGGCGAGGAGCTCGAAGAAGTCGCGGTACGCCTCGTCGAACGGGAGGCGCGCGCTCCCGCCCGCGACGAGGAGCGCGCTCGGAGCGCTCGTCCCGGGAAGCACGATCGGGAAGACCATCGCGCGCGTCGGCGGCTCGCGATAGGGGCCGATCCCCGCGAGCGCGAAGCGCGCGTCCGACGTGTCGACCTCGATGCTCGCGCCCGCGCCGAACGCTTCGGCGAAGGGCCAGATCCCTGGCTCGCCGACCGGGAGGCTGCTCGGCGCGGCCACGTGATCGCGAGGGATGCCCGACGACGCCACGAGCCGGGCTTCGCCGTCGTGGACGAAGTAGAGGAGGGCATACGGCAGGTCGAGGGCGTGCTCCGCGAGCGCGCGCAGCGCGACCGCGGCGGCCTCGCGGATCGACGTCGCCTTGCCGGCGCCGATGTCGCGCAGCGCGCGGATGCGCCGCTCGCCGAGCATGCTGGACGTCGTCTCCGTGACGGGGTGGAAGAGCCCGACGACGCCGCCCGTCTCGTCGCGAATGGGGCTGAACGAGAAGGTGAAGAACGTCTCCTCGAGGAACCCATTTCGCTCCGCGAACATCCGCTGGTTCTCGAGGTAGGAGGCTTCGCCCCGGACGGCAGCCGCGAACGCGGCCCCGATGACCGGCCACGGCGCCTCCCAGCACTCGCGGAAGTCCTGCCCCATCGACCTCGGATGAAGCGCGCCACAGATGGGTCGGTACCCGTCGTTGTAGATCTGGATGAAGCTCGGGCCCCATGCGATCGCGATCGGGAACTTGGAGCCGAGGCACAGGCTCACCGTCGTGCGGAGGCTCTGCGGCCAGCTCTCGAGAGGACCGAGCGCGTTCTTCGACCAGTCGATCGCACGGATCGTCTCGGCCATCGCCCCGCCGCCGGCGAGCCAGTCGAGATCGTTCGTCTGGCCTTCGCCCACGCGTGGAGGATAGCGCTCAGGCCGAGCGGAGCAGCTTCGCGATCTGCGTCTGGCGCAGCGGCGCGCCAGTGCGGCCCACGATCTCACGCGCGGCGAGGCGTGCGACGATCGCCCGCTGCGACAGGCCCTCGGAGGAGAGCCGACGCACGATCGCGATGACGTCCTGCTCGCGCGCGTCGGGCTCCAGGTGCACGCCGTCGACGGCGACCCGGAAGCCGTAGGGGACGTTTCCAACGCGCTCTCCCCTCGCCTTCTTCTCGGCGAGCACGGCGCGGACACGCGCGCCGGTCGTCACGCGTCGGTACGCGCGAGCGAGCTCGACGGCGCCGCGGGAGTACGCCGCGTCACGGGCGTCTCCCGCCTCGGGGCTCGTCCTCGTCTGCGATCCGTCGGCGGTCACGAGCGTCGCGCCCTCGACGAGCGCGGCGCGCTCGATGAGCCAGCAGACGAGCTCCTCGTGTCCGAACGTCGTCGCGTTCGCGGCGACGAGACGGCCGGCGCCGAGGACGCGGAGGGCCGCGAAGGCCGCCATCAGGGCAGGGCGCTCGGCGATCGGCGTCGCGCCGTCGATGCCCACGTCGACGTGCCACGAGGAGACGTCGACCTCCGCTCGCCTCGCCCAGGCTTCGATCGCGCGCTGCTGCGCGCTCGCGGAGGCCAGCTCGGCCACGCGAACGTACGCCACCGCAGATCGCACACCGCTGGCCGCCATCGGCCGATGTTATCGCCCCTCGCGATCGATGTAGTCAACACCCAATCGCGGGGGCGAGGAGGCCGGACCCTCGCCTAGGGCGCTCCCTCGCTCGGGCTCACGGCGCCGAGCTTCGGCGCGCCGTCCTTCCAGCTCACGCGGACGTCGCGTCCGAGCGCCTTGCCCCACGCGACGACCTGCGCCTCGGCGCTCCGGCGGGCGAGGGCGACGGCGCGGGGCTCCTTGCCGGCGGCCTCGAAGGCCGCGATCGCGTCCTTCCGCGCCGCGCTCTCGAGCGCTTCGTTGCGTGTCGCGAGCAGGTCGGTCGCGCGCGTGTGGACGTAGGAGCGCGATTCGTCGAAGCGGGTCGAGAGCACCTCGGGCGCGGGGAGCATGATGTCGACCGTGCCCTTCGCGGCGTCGAGCTTCACGTCGGCTTCCGCGAGCTTGCCGAAGTCGATGCCGAGGACGACCTCGCCGGACGCCACGAAGAGGAGCGCGTCGTTCGCGTCGACGAGTCCGCCGAGGCGCTTCTGGTGATCGCGCACGTCGATCACCTTCTCGACGTGGAGGGCGGCCGTCTCCAGGCGCGCGAGGGCGCGGAGCTCCCGGACGACGTCGGCGCCGGAATGCTCGATCACGGTGGACGGCGCCCCGGACGCGCCCGCGCGGAGGAACGCGAGGGTCATGGCGACGACCACGACCACCGCGAGCGGCCACGCGAGCTTGGAGGCGACGTCGAGGGCGCGAGGGACCGGCGGGGGCGCCAGGGACATCGGGGAAGCGTAGCGCTCCGCCGCCGCGCCCGCCCTACCAGGCGAAGCGCTCGATCATCATGTCGGGGCGGACGCCTTCGCGCGCGAAGAGGGCCTCGGCCGACACCGGGTCGGCGAGCTCCGCGGCGTGACCGCCCGTCTTCGCGACGAGCACCGAGGCGATGCCCGCCGCGCGCGCGCCGCGGATGTCGGTGGCCAGGAGATCGCCGAGCGCGACCACACGTCGGGGCTCGGGCGACCGCAGCCGTCGCTTCGCCTCCGCGTAGATCGGGGGATGGGGCTTGCCGTAGAGGACCGCGCGCCCGCCGAGCTCGGCGTACGCGTGCGCGACCGCGCCGGGCCCGAGCCTCGCGCCGCCCGCGCTCGGGATGACGCGGTCGGGGTTCGTGCAGAGGAGCGGCACCCCACGCCGCGCCGAGGCTGTGAGAAGGTCACGCATCTCGGCGAGCCCGGGCTCGTCCTTCGGCGCGCCGGTCGCGACGAGGAGGTCCGCCGCCTCGAGGTCCTCGGACGCGAAGTCGAGCCCGAGCTCGAAGAGCCACGGGACGTAGCCGGCGTCGCCGAGGTGTACGCAACGCGGCGACGACCGGAGCCCGTCGAAGAGCGCAGGGTCGCGGCCGGCGAGCGCCGCCCTCGTGAGATCCCCGGAGGAGACGACGTCCTGGAACAGCCGACGCGGGATCGCCAGACGCGAGACGAGCGTCGCCTCCACGTCACGGCCGAGCCGCGACGTGTTCGTGACGAAGAGCACGCGGCGCCCCGCCGCGGCGAGCCCTTCGAGCGCGGCGAGCACCCCCTCGAAGGGCTCCCCGCCGTCGTGGACGACGCCCCAGAGGTCGACCACGAAGTCGTCGAAGTCGTCGGCCAGCGCGCGGAGACCGGGGAGGAGCACGGCGCGATCGTACCCGAGTCGCGGCGGTGCGCGTGAGGCGGCGTCGTCGCCCGCAGCGACCCTCGGACGCGGCCACGTCGAGCATGGCGCGCATCGTGAATGCGCCCTCGCGGCTCACGAGGAGCGAGGGGCTGGCCGATGCGACGATACGCGTGGGGTGCCGAGGTCGACGAACGCGGAGCCCATTTCCGCCTGTACGCGCCGAAGAGGCGCCGTGTGGAGCTCGTGCTCGAAGGGGACGGACGCCACATCGCGCTCGATCGCGACGCTCGCGGTTGGTTCGTCGTCCACGTCCCGGGCGTCCGCGCGGGCGCGCGCTACCGTTACCGCCTCGACGGCGAGGAGCGGCTCCTCCCCGATCCCGCCTCGCGCTTCCAGCCGGAGGGCCCACACGGCCCCTCCGAGGTCGTCGATCCGCACGCCTTTCGCTGGACCGACGGCGCATGGCGCGGGACCGAGCTCCGCGGACGCGTCCTCTACGAGATGCACATCGGCACCTTCACGCGGGAGGGGACGTACGCCGCGGCGATGGGGGAGCTCGCGGCGCTGGCCGAGCTCGGCGTCGGGATCCTGGAGCTCATGCCCCTCGCGGAGTTCGACGGTCGCTTCGGGTGGGGCTACGACGGCGTCGATCTCTACGCGCCGTCGCACCTCTACGGTACGGCCGACGATCTGCGTTCGTTCGTCGATCGCGCGCACGCGCTGGGCCTCGCCGTCATCCACGACGTCGTCTACAACCACCTCGGACCGAGCGGGAACTACCTCCGCGAGCTCTCGGACGCGTTCTTCACCGATCGCTACGCGAACGAGTGGGGCGAGGCGCTCGACTTCGAGACGGAAGAAGGCGTGCGCGCCTACTTCGCGGAGAACGGCGCGTACTGGGTCGACGAGTTTCACTTCGACGGGCTCCGCCTGGACGCCACGCAGTGCATCTTCGACGCGTCCGAGCGGCACGTCGTCGAGGAGATCACGGGGCGCGCCCGGGCCGCAGCGCCGGGCCGCCGCGTCCTCGTCATCGGGGAGAACGAGCCGGAGCACGCGCGCCTCGCGCGACCTGCGTCCGCCGGAGGCTTCGGGCTCGACGCGATCTGGAACGACGACTTCCACCACGCCGCCCGCGTGGCGGCGACGGGCCGGAGCGAGGCGTACTATTCGAGCACCTCCGGGCGCCCGCAAGAGCTCGTCTCCGCGGTGAAGTGGGGCGCTCTCTTCCAGGGGCAGCTCTATCCTTGGCAGGGGAAGCGGAGGGGGACGCCGGCCCTCGACCTCGACCCGTCGTCGTGGGTCCTCTACCTCGAGAACCACGACCAGGTGGCGAACTCGGCGCGAGGCCAGCGGCTCTCGTCCGCGACGACGCCGGGGCGCCTCCGCGCGCTCACGACGTTGCTCCTCCTCGCGCCGGGCACCCCGATGCTCTTCCAGGGCCAGGAGTTCGGCGCGAGCGCGCCCTTCCTCTACTTCGCGGACCACGCACCCGAGCTCGCCTCGCTCGTCGCAAAGGGGCGCCGCAGCTTCCTCGACCAGTTCCCGAGCCTGACGGATCCGAAGGCGAGCGACCTCACCGCCGTCCCGCACGATCCGCGCACGTTCGAGCGCAGCAAGCTCGATCATCGCGAGCGCGAGACGAACGCCCACGCCCTCCTCCTCCATCGCGACCTCCTCGCGCTCCGTCGCATCGACGACGTCTTCGCGGCGCAGCGCACCGACGACCTCCACGGGGCGGTGCTCGGCGAGGAGGCGCTCCTGCTCCGCTTCGCGACGGGAACGGGCCGCGACCGCCTCCTCCTCGTGAACCTCGGGCGGGATCTCGATCTCGCGAGGCTCGCGGAGCCGCTGCTCGCGCCGCTGGTCCACCACGACTGGGAGGAGCTCTTGTCGACCGAGGACCCTCGGTACGGGGGCTCGGGCACCCCTCCGCGCCGGGAGCACGGCGCACGCCTGCTCGCGGGCGGCTCGGCGCTCGTGCTCGCCCCCACCTCCCGCCCCAGGACCGCGGACGACCTTCCGAGAGGAGCACCGTGATGAGCGCCGCGCCCAGCCTGCCGATCCGAGGCGTCGCGTGCGACACGGTCCCCGTCGAAGAGCGGGCGGTGAACCTCGTCGATCGCGAGTGGCTCGTCGCGAACGGCCTCGGCGGCTACGCCTCCGGCTCCGTCGCCGGGGTGCCGACCCGTCGCTTCCACGGCCTGCTCGTGGCCGCGCTGGCCGCGCCTCTCGGCCGCGTGATGATGATGAATCACCTCGGCGAGGAGCTACGTCTACCCAGCGGGCGCGTCGTTTCGCTCGGCGGCTACCAGCGCGACGACGGCACCCTCGAGGTCGGCCTCGCGCCGGTGCTCCGCGACTTTCGACTGGAAGCGGGCCTCCCCGTGTGGACGTTCGAGCTCGGGGAGCGCGAGGGCCCGTGGGTCGTCGAGAAGCGCCTCTTCCTCGTGCACGCGCAGAACACCGTGCACGTCGGCTATCGGCTCGTCGCCGGCGAGGGGACGCTGCGACTGAAGCTTAGGCCGTCGGTCCACTTCCGTCCGCACGAGGCCCCCGTCACCGGGCCGGACGCGAAGGACTACAGCCTCCACGCCGCCTGCGGGCGTTACGAGATCGTCGGGCCGGCGGGCTTCCCTCCCCTCCACCTCCGCCTCTACGGCGCCCGGGCGGCGTTCACGGTGGACGACAGCCCGGTCCACGACGTCCTCTACCGGATCGAGGCGAGTCGAGGTTACGACCACCGAGGGCGGCTCTGGAGCCCCGGGTTCTTCCGCGCGAGCTTGCGCGGGGGCGAGGACATCACCCTCGTCGCCTCCACGGAGGACTGGGCGACGATGGACGCGCTCTCGCCGGACGAGGCCTGGCAAGCCGAGCGCGCGCGGCGCGAGCGCCTCCTCGCTCGGGCCGCCGAATCGGCGCACACGCCGACCACGCGCGAGCTCGTGCTCGCGGCCGACGCGTTCCTCGTCACCCCGTCGAGTCGCCTCGAGGACGCGGCGCGCGCGCAAGCAGCGGGGGACGAGGTCCGCAGCGTCATCGCCGGATACCACTGGTTCACGGACTGGGGCCGCGACACGATGATCAGCCTCGAGGGCCTCACGCTGACGACGGGCCGGCACGAGGAGGCGGGCTACATCCTTCGGACGTTCGCGAAGTACGTGCGAGACGGCCTCATCCCGAACTTGTTCCCCGAAGGCCAGTGCGCCGGGCTCTACCACACGGCGGACGCGACCCTCTGGTTCTTCCATGCCCTCGATCGCTACGTGAAGGCGACAGGCGATCGCCTGACGCTCCAGCAGCTCCTCCCGGTCCTGCGCGGCATCGTGGAGGCGCACGTCGCGGGAACGCGCTTCGGCATCGGCGTCGATCCGGCGGACGGCCTCCTCCGCCAGGGCGCCGAGGGCTACCAGCTCACGTGGATGGACGCGAAGGTCGACGGCTGGGTCGTCACTCCGCGACGCGGCAAGGCCGTGGAGGTCAACGCGCTCTGGTACAACGCGCTACGCCTCCTCGCGTCGTGGCTCCGCGAGGAGGACGGCGAGCAGGCGGCGCGCCCGGTCGAGGAGGCCGCGGCGCGCACCCGCGCGTCCTTCGGCGAGCGCTTCTGGTACGCGCAAGGCGACCATCTCTACGACGTCGTCGACGGTCCGGACGGAGACGACGCCGCCCTGCGGCCGAACCAGATCTTTGCGGTGGCGCTCACGCATCCCGTGCTCGAAGAGGTGCGCTGGCGCCCCGTGGTCGAGGTCGTGCGCCGCGAGCTCGTCACGCCGGTCGGGCTCCGCTCCCTCGCGCGGAGCCATCCCGACTACAAGGCGCGCTACGACGGCGACCTCCGCGCGCGCGACGCCGCCTACCACCAGGGCACCGTCTGGTCGTGGCTCATCGGTCCCTTCGTCGATGCCTGGCTCCGGGTCCACCCTGGGCGGACGGCCGAGGCCGCGGAATTCCTGTCGGGGTTCGAGCCGCATCTCTCCGAGGCGTGCATCGGCTCGGTGAGCGAGGTCTTCGACGCGGAGTCGCCGTACCTCGCGCGAGGATGCGCGGCGCAGGCATGGGGCGTCGCGGAGCTCCTCCGTGTCCTCGCGAAGACATCTCGGCACGAAAGAGCGTAAGCTCCGGGCATGAACGGATCAGGGCACGGCTCGGGACCCAAGGACGCAGAGCTCTGCGGCGTCTGCGGCGGCGATGGGCGGCTCGAGAACGCCTGGGGTCAGGTGACGAAGTGTCCGAGCTGTCACGGCAACGGCCGGCGGCGCGAGGACACCGGCTTCCACGACGTGACGAAGACGAAGCCGTCCCACCACCAGCAGTCGAACCGCGCCCCGGTCGTCGAGAAGCAGATCTGGCCGTCGACGCCGACGGGCGATCAGCTCGCGAAGGAGATCCGCGACGCGACGGGGCTCTCCGCGGACAAGAAGGCCCAGCTCACGCGCGAGATCATCGAGTACGAGGCGAGCCACGGCCAGTGCACGAAGACGTTCCTGACGAAGATCCGAAAGCAGCTCCGCGCGAGCTGACGGGCGCGACCGACGCGCTATCCTCGCGCGCGTGAACGACCGCCCGCTCGTCCTCTCGTATGCTGGCTGCTCCACGTGCAAGCGCGCCCTCCGGTGGTTTCTGGAGCATGGCATCGACGTCTCCGTCCGCCCGATCGCCCTCGAGCCGCCGACCGCGACCGAGCTCGCGCGATGGGTGCCCGCGAGCGGGCGCTCCGTCCGGAAGTGGCTCAACACGAGCGGCGCGAGCTATCGCGGCCTCGGCAAGCCTAGGGTCGACGCCGCGAGCGACGCCGAGCTCCTCACGTGGCTCACGCGTGACGGCAAGCTCGTGAAGCGGCCCGTCGTGATCACGTCGGACCGAGTCCTCGTCGGCTTCGACGAGGACGCGTACGCGCGCGCGTTCTCCGCTCGGTGTCAGTGAGAGCGGCGCGCCGGAGCCGGCTCGCGCGGCGCGAGGCAGCCGTCCTCGCCGATGTCGACCGCACCTGACCGGAGGAGCCCGCCGACGGCGCGCTTGAACGCCTTCTTGCTCAGGCCGAAGGCTTCCCGGATCTCGTCGGGGCTCGCGTGGTCGCCGATGCGCATCCCGCCGCGGACCGCGGCGAGGATCGCCTCCGCGTCCTTGTCTCGCTCGAGATGGGCGTGGCCGCGCAGCGAGAGCTCGACGCGACCGTCGGGCAGTACACGCGCGACGCGGAAGCGGCCCGCTTCTCCCCGGACGAGCGTGCTCGGCTCGCTCTTCGGGACGAGCCCGACCCACGAGCGCTCGACGATGACGAACACACCGATCTCGGGATCCTTCCGCCACGCCTCGCCGAGGACCCACTCGTCCCGCGCGAGATCGGCGGGAGTCGTGAGGAGCAGCTCGCTCACGCGCATCGTCCCGGCGAGGCGCCCCGTCGAGTCGACGTAGAGGCCGATCGGTTCGCGGTCGCCGACGCGGAGCTCGCGCGTCTGCTCGGCGAAGGGAACGAGGAGATCCTTCTGGAGCCCCCAGGCGACGAACGCGCCGATGCGCGTCACGGCCGTCACCTCGAGGAAGGTGACCTCGGAGACCTCGAGGGCCGGCGCTCGCGTGGTGGCCACCGGGCGATCCTCCGAGTCGAGGTAGACGAAGACCTCGAGCTCGTCGGAGACGGCGCATCCGTCCGGGAGCTCGACCGCGGGGACGAGGATCGCGAGGCCGCCCTCCGGCTCGTCCGGCGGCGCGACGTAGGCGCCAGGAGGCCCGAGCCGGACCACGCGCATGGGCGTGACACGACCGAGGAGATCGCCGAGATCCATCCGCTGGGTGGCGTTCGACTTCGTCACTTCGCGGGGCGCGCGACGGCCTCGACGCCCTGCGGCGGGGGCGGGCCGAGCAGCTCCTCGTCGGTCATCTTGGTGAAGCGCTCGATCGCCGCGCCCTGGAGCACGACGTCGCGCACGAAGACGCGCCCGTTCTCGCGCACGACGCGCTTCTCGACCAGACCGCCGCCCTCGTCGGGACCGACGGGGATCCCGACGACCTCCACCTTGTCGTTCGCCGCGTGGATCATGTTGTAGGTCATGTTCCGGCCGTCCTTCGACCGTGCGATGCCGAGCACGTCGAAGAGCTTCTTGCCCATCGGCACCTTCGTCGACACGCCGCCCTTCACGGCGGCGCCCGCGGCGGCTCGTCGGACCTCGGCCTGCGGGATCGGGCGGAGCGTGTTCGTGCCGTCCTCGCCCGGCGCGACCTCGATGTTCCCGATGAAGTCCATGCACGCGTGGCCGCACGCCGAGGCCCAGAGCGAGTCGGCCGGTGCGGCGCGATGCGTGAACCACTGCCGGACGTGCTGCGACTCGGCATCGCTCAACGTGATGACCATCGCCGGGGCCCCCGGCCCCGACTTCTCGTGGTCCTGGCTGAACCAGCCCTTCGTCGGACGCGCCCAGAGGTGGTAGGTCTTGTCGACCACCGGCATCAGGTGGTTGTCCTTGTCCTTCAGCTTGAGCATCAGCCGGCCCGGGCCGGAGCTGAAGGTCTCCTCGAACGACTTCCAGTTCGCGGTCGTGACAGGCACGAAGAGGCGCTTCACGCGACGGTCGGGCGGACCGACCTCGATCTCGCGAACGGGAAGGTTTCGCTCCTTCGCCCACGCGAGCGCCGCCGCCTTCACCGGACTCGGCGGAGGAGCGACGACCTGCGCGGCGCCCTTCAGAGGAGCCGCGGCGTGGCCCGCGGCGCGAGGCGCGGCGGGTTGGACGCGCGCCGCGACGCGTGGCGGCGGCTCGGCGAACGCGGCCGTCGACACCGTCGTGAGGAGGCAGAAGGCGGCGGCCGGAGCCAGGCGGATGGCGAAGGTCATCGAGGCTTCGTCACTTCGCCGGGCGCGCGACGCCCTCGACGCCCTGCGGCGGGGCGGGACCGAGCAGCTCCTCGTCGGTCATCTTGGTGAAGCGCTCGATCGCCGCGCCGGGGAGCACGACGTCGCGCACGAAGACGCGGCCGTTCTCGCGGATGACGCGCTTCTCGACCTGACCGCCGCCTTCGTCGGGACCGACGGGGATCCCGACGACCTCCACCTTGTCGTTCGCCGCGTGAATCATGTTGTAGGTCATGTTCCGGCCGTCCTTCGACCGCGCGATGCCGAGCACGTCGAAGAGCTTCTTGCCCATCGGAACCTTCGTCGACACGCCGCCCTTCACGCCGTGGTTGCCGGCCGCCGCCTGGTTGACCTCGGCCTGGGGGATCGGGCGGAGCGTGTTGGCGCCGTCCGCGCCGGGCGCGACCTCGATGTTCCCGATGAAGTCCATGCAGCCGTGGCCGCACTGCATGCCCCAGAGCGCGTCGGCAGGCGCCGCGCGATGCGTGAACCACTGCCGGACGTGCTGCGTCTCGGCGTCGTTCAGCGTGATCACCATCGCCGGCGCGCGCGGCCCGGAGCGCTCGTGGCCCTCGTCGTAGTAGCCCTTCGTCGGACGCGCCCAGAGGTGGTAGGTCTTGTCGACCACCGGCATGAGGTGGTTGTCGTTGTCCTTCAGCTTCAGCATCAGACGGCCCGGGCCGGCGCTGAAGGTCTCCTCGAACGACTTCCAGTTCTCCGTCGTCACGGGCACGAAGAGGCGCTTCACGCGACGGTCGGGCGGGCCGACCTCGATCTCGCGGACGGGAAGGTTCCGCTCCTTCGCCCACGCGAGCGCCGCCGCCTTCACCGGACTCGGCGGAGGAGCGACGACCTGCGCGGCGCCCTTCGCAGGAGCGGCGGCGTGGCCCGCGGCGCGAGGCGCGGCGGGTTGGACGCGCACGGCGACGCGTGGTGCCGCGGGGACGTGTTGCTGCGCGAAGGCAGCCGTCGTCACCGTCGTGAGGAGGCAGAAGGCGGCGGCCGGAGCCAGGCGGATGGCGAGCGTCATCGGATCCTTGTCGGGAGGTCGAGCCCACATGCACCCACAATGCCGGCCAGCGGGCCGGTGCGCTCGCCCGGATCCCTCGAAGAATCCGCAGGCTGTGCGAGGCGGCGGAGACGCGCGATGGGTCCTCGACGACCCTTCCCTGGATCGTCGGCTCACCAGGAGCCCTCGGAGCGCCCTACTCCGCGGCGCGACCGAGGACGGACGCGACGGGATCGGCTGCGCGCATCTCGGCCAGCGCGGTGAGGAACGAGAGCGTCGACTCCGCTCCCTGGTTCTCGTTCATCCGATCGACGTGGATCCCGTCGCGGCAGCCGCCCGTCCGCGCGTCGTAGACCTGCTGCTCGAGGACGTTCTGGCCGAGAAACCACTGGAACGCGCGACGCGCCCGATCGAGCCAGCGCGTGTGCCCGGTCACGCGGTACGCATCGAGACAGGCCGAGACCATCGCGCACGCCTCGACCGGCTGCTGATCGAAGTCGGCGCGCGCCTCGCCGCGCACGTGGAAGCCGTTCGTCCCTACGGGAGCGAACCGCCCGTCGGCGGCGACGTGCTGGCCCACGAGCCAGTCGAGCGAGCGCTCGGCGATCTGCGCCATCTCGACGTCACCCATGCGCGCGGCCGACACGAGGAGGGCCTGGGAGAGGCGCGCGTTGCAGTACGTGAGGCGGTCCTCGAACCACGGCCACTCGGCGGTGCGCGTCTCGCCGAACCGCCCCACGAGCTTCGCCGCGAGGGCGGCTCTGACCGCGCCGACGGTGCTGTCGCCCTCGAACGAGCGGAGGTACTCGTCGATCCCGAGGAGCGTGTACGCCCACGCGCGGGGGCTCGTGAGCTCCCTCGTCGCCGGGAGCGCTCCGTGGAAGATCCGCGCGGCGAGACCGCGCCTCCCCGGGTCGGCCGTCCGCCCGATCACAGCGCCCAGCGCCCACACTGCGCGGCCGTGGCTGTCGTCGGAGCCAGGCCCCTCGTGCCACACCCTCGCGTAGGTGAGAAAGTTCGAGAAGCGGCCGCTCCCCTCGTCGAAGGCGTGGTTCACGAAGGCGAGGTAACGCGTCGCGAGCGAGCGGACCTCGTCCGGCGCGACGGTGCCCGCCTCCTCCACGTGCGTCACGAGGAGGAGCGCGCGGGCGTTGTCGTCCAGGCAGTAGCCGTCGCTGTAGCGTGGGATGTCGAACGTCGCGTGCTGGAGGATCCCGGTGTCGTCGGTCATGAGGCGCACGTGCGCGAGGTCCAGCTCGGGGAGCTCCGCCCGACGCTTCGCCAGCGTCTTCGTCCGAGCCGCCACGCCAGCGCGACGTCGCTCCTCGTGCGTCCGCTCTGCGCGCTCGAACGACTCGACGTAGCGACGAGCCACGAGCGGCCAGCTCATCGATCGCCCGAAGGCAGCGGCGCGCTGCTGGAGCTCCTTGCGCTTGCCGGGGTCGTCGAGGAGCGCGTTCACCTCGGCTCCGATCCGCGCGGAGTCACGCCACGGGACGAGGATGCCGCGACCGTCACCGAGCAGCTCGCGCGCGTAGCGGTACGGGGTGGAGAGGACCGCCTTCCCGCACCCGACCGCGTATGCGAGCGTCCCCGAGGTGCTCTGCTCCTCCTTCAGGTACGGCGTCACGTAGAGATCCGCCGCCCCGAGGAACTCGACGAGCTCCTCGTGGCTGACGAACCGGTTGTGGAAGATGACGCTCCCCTCGACGCCGAGGCGCTCGGCGCGCGTCTGGAGCATCTGGCGGTAGGCCTCGCCGTGCTCTTGCTTGACGTGGGGGTGGGTGGCGCCGAGGACGATGTAGACGGTGTCCGGATGGCGCGCGAGGATCGCCGGCATCGCGTCGATCACGTACTCGATGCCCTTGTCGGGCGAGAGGAGCCCGAAGGTGAGGATCACGGAGCCGCCGGAGGCGATGCCGCTCCGCTTGCTCGGGCGGTCCGGCGCGACGGGGATCCCGTGCGGGATGACGTCGATCTTCGCCGGATCGACGCCGTGCACCTCGCGGAGGAGTCGTGCACCGTCGTCGCTCATCACGACGACGCGCTCGGAGAGGCCGACGACCGCGTCCATCACGGCGCGCTGCACCGGGTCCGGCGCCGCGAGGATCGTGTGCAGCGTCGTCACGACCGGGACCGTGAGCGCGCGTAGGAGCTCGAGCACGTGGCCGCCGGCCTTGCCGCCGAAAATCCCGTACTCGTGCTGCAGCGACACGACGTCGACCGAGCTCAGTTCGAGGAAATCGGCAGCTCTTCGGTACGCCGCGACGTCCCCCTGCGGGATCTCGAAGCGCACGCGCGGCGGGTAGGCGTGCTCTGCGCCGACGTCGTTCATCGCGAGCACGAAGCTCTCGAGCTCGGGCACCTCGCGCTCGATCGCGTCGAAGAGGTCGGTCGTGAAGGTCGCAATGCCGCAGTGCCGCGGGAGGTGATTGCCGAGCATCGCGAGGGTGCGGATCGTCACGTGGCGTCACCATGCGCCCCCATCGACGCGAGCGCAAGGTGAGCGTCTCCGCGAACGCGCTGTCCCGCGCGCGCGTTCGATGCCATACGAGGACGTGGGGGGTGCGCATGGCGAACGCGGACGACTACCTGATCTTCCGGCCGGACGACGTCGACCTGCGCCGCTCGCCGCTGCGGCGCTCGCTCGACGTGCCCACGCATGTGCTTGGCGCGTTCAACCCCGCGCTCACCCGCCTCCCGAGCGGGAACCTGCTGCTCGTCGTTCGTATCGCCGAGGCGCTGCGCGAGCCGGTCGCGAACGGCAACGTGCACGCGATCCGCTGGACGGCGAGCGGCTACGTCCGGGACCCCTACCCTCTCGCCGCAGTCGACATGGGCGATCCGCGTCAGCTCGCCCTCCGCCCGACCGCACCGGGCGCGCCCCGTCTCCTCGCGCTCACGTCCCTGTCGTGGCTCCTCCCCGTCGAGCTGACGCCCGACGCGCGCAGGATCGTCGCGGTCCACTACGACCACGTGATCGAGCCGGCGGCTTCGTACCAGGAGTACGGCGTCGAGGACGCGCGCATCAGCAAGGTCGACGACCGCTTCTACATGACGACCTGCGGCGTCAGCGCCGAGCGCCACTGCACCGCGCTCCACGTCTCGACGGACGGCCTCGGCTACGAGCTCGCGGGCATCGTCCTCGATCACCAGAACAAGGACATGGTGATCTTCGAGGGCAAGGTGGCCGGCCGCTTCGTCGCGCTCACGCGTCCCCTGGGCGAGGTCTATTTCGCGTATCCGGAGGCGAGCCCGCACGCCGGCGGCCCGGCGATCCACCTCGCCGCGTCGCCCGACGCGCTCCACTGGAAGCCCTTCGACCGGCCCGGCATCCGAGGTCGCAAGGGCTCCACCTCGCGGATGAAGGTCGGCGGAGGCGCGCCGCCCATCCGCACGGAGCACGGCTGGCTCGTCGTCTATCACGGCGTGGAGCCGCGCGAGTCGGTCGGCGTCTACCGCAGCTTCTGGGCGCTGCTCGATCTCGACGATCCGTCACGCGTCCTCCGCCTCGCCGACGAGGCCCCGCTGCTCGAGGCCGACGCCTCGCTCACCCGCTCGATCGAGGACCGGCTGTACCTGCCGAGCCCCGTCGTCTTCACCACGGGCATGGTCGACGCCGGAGACCACTACATCGTGGCGTCCGGAGAGGCCGATCTCGCGTGCCGGATCACGCACCTCCCGAAAGCGCGCTTCGCGTGATCGCGCCCTTTTGGCAGCGCGGCGTCGTCTACCAGATCTATCCGCGCTCGTTCCAGGACAGCGACGGCGACGGCGTCGGCGATCTCGCCGGCATCGAGCGGCGGCTCGGGTACATCGCAGATCTCGGCGTCGACGCGATCTGGATCTCGCCGTGCTTCCCCTCGCCGATGGTGGACTTCGGCTACGACGTCTCGAACTACTGCGACGTCGACCCGCGCTTCGGGACGCTCGCGGACTTCGATCGCCTCGTCGCGGCGGCGCACGCGCGGGGCATCCGGGTGATCCTCGACTTCGTCCCGAACCACACCTCCGACCAGCACCCCTGGTTCGTCGAGAGCCGGAGCTCGAAGGAGAGCGCGCGTCGGGCGTGGTACCTCTGGCGCGACCCCGGCCCAGGCGGCGGCCCGCCGAACAACTGGATCAGCGACTTCGGCGGCTCGGCCTGGGCGTGGGACGAGGCGAGCGGTCAGTACTACTACCACGCGTTCCTCCCCGAGCAGCCCGACCTCGACTGGCGGAACCCCGACGTCCGGCGCGCGATGTACGACGTCCTCCATTTCTGGCTCGCGCGCGGCGTCGACGGCTTCCGGATCGACGTGCTCTGGCACCTGATCAAGGCAGAGACGTTCCCCGACAACCCAGCGAACCCGGCTTACGTGGCCGGGCTCGGCGAGATGCACCGCGTTCTCCAGCTCCACTCGACCGACCAGCCCGAGGTCCACGCGATCGCCGGGGAGATGCGGCGCATCGCGGACTCCTACGGCGAGCGCGTCCTCGTCGGCGAGATCTACCTGCCCGTCGAGCGCCTCGTGCACTACTACGGCCGGGAGACGCCGGGCGTACACCTGCCCTTCAACTTCCAGCTCGTCGAGGCGCCGTGGAGCGCCCGCGGGATCGCCGCCATGATCGCCGAATACGAGGCCGCGCTGCCGCCCGGCGCGTGGCCGAACTGGGTGCTCGGCAACCACGATCGACCGCGCATCGCCGCGAGGGTCGGCGAGGCGCAGGCGCGCGTCGCGGCGATGCTGCTCCTCACGCTGCGAGGGACGCCGACCCTCTACTACGGCGACGAGCTCGGGCTGGGGCGGGTCGAGATCCCGGATCGCGACGTCAGAGACCCACGCGAGCTGCGCGAGCCCGGCCTCGGTCTCGGCCGCGATCCCTCGCGAACACCGATGCCGTGGGACGCGTCTCCCCAGGCGGGCTTCACGTCCGGCGTGCCCTGGCTCCCGCTGAACGGCGACTGGCGCGCTCGGAACGTCGAGCGGCTCGCGCAGACGCCCGGCTCGTCACTCGCGCTTCACCGTGATCTCCTCGCCCTCCGGCGCGCGCGTCCGGCGCTCTCGGTCGGCGATCTCGCGCTCCTCGACGGCACGCACCCCGATCGCGACGTGCTCGCCTACGAGCGTCGCGCGGGCGACGAGCGCCTCTTGGTCGCGCTGAACCTCGGCGGCGAGGCGCGCGAGCTCACGCTGCCGCCGTGGGCAGCGTTCGCACGGCCGCTCCTCTCCACCGTCGCGGGCGCGCCGTCGCCCTCGGACGTCCTCCGCCTCCGTCCCGACGAAGGCGTCGTCCTCGCCCCTCGCTGAAGAAAGAGGCTCTCCCTGCGTATCGCCATGCTCGCGCCCATCTCGTGGAGGACCCCTCCGCGCCACTACGGCCCCTGGGAGCTCGTCACGAGCCTCCTCACCGAGGCGCTCGTCGCGCGCGGCGTGGACGTGACCCTCTTCGCGACGGCAGACTCGCTCACGGCCGGCACGCTCGCGGCCGTGTGCCCCCGGCCGTACTCGGAGGACCCCACGCTGGACGCCAAGGTGTGGGAGCTCTGCCACGTCGCGCACGTCTTCGAGCGCGCACGCGAGTTCGACCTGATCCACAACCAGGCCGACTTCGTCCCGCTCGGCTTCTCCCGCCTCGTCGACACGCCGATGGTCACCACCATCCACGGCTTCTCGTCGGCGCGGATCCTCCCCGCGTTCGAGCGCTACCAGGATCGCGTGGCCTACGTGGCGATCAGCGACGCGGATCGCCGCCCCGGCCTCCGCTACGCGAGCACGATCCACCACGGGCTCCGGCTCGAGGAGTTCCGGTTCGACCCGGCCGGCAGCGAGGACCTCCTCTTCTTCGGCCGGATCCACCCGGACAAGGGCGCCGCCGAGGCGATCGAGGTCGCCGAGAGGACGGGGCGCCGCCTCGTGATGGCGGGGATCGTCCAGGACCAGGGCTACCACGAGCGCGAGGTCCTGCCGGCGATCGACGGCGTGCGCGTCGTCTACGACGGGCCGGTCGGCGGCGACGCCCGCGTCCGCACGCTCGGGGCGGCGCGCGCGCTCCTGCACCTCGTCAACTTCGACGAGCCGTTCGGGCTCTCCGTCATCGAGGCGATGGCCTGCGGCACGCCCGTCATCGCCGCGAACCGTGGCTCGATGCCCGAGCTCGTCCAGGACGGGGTCACGGGCTTCCTCGTCGACGACGTCGAGGGCGCCGTGCGCGCGGTCGCCCGGCTCGGGGAGATCGATCGCGCCGCCTGCCGCGCTCGCGTCCGCGAGCGATTCACGGTGGAGCAGATGGCGGAGCGATATCTCGCGCTCTACCGCACGCTGATCGAGGGAGAGGGCTATAAGGACGCATGAACGTCACCCGCCTGCCGGTGCGTCTCGCGGCGGACACGACCCGCGTCATCGCCCGCCCCTTCGTCCCGGGCGGCCCGGCGAGGCTCCGCGCCATCATCGAGCGCGTCCGCGCGCTGCCCGACGCCGAGGTCTCGTCGATGGTGGTCGCGCTCGTGGCCGACTACCAGCATCGCCACAAGGACATCCGGGGCATCTTCCGTCAGAGCTACACGACGGTGAGCGCGATGGCCAGCGAGCACCGAGAGCCGAACGAGGATCGCAGACTCCTCCTCGGGGCGTACTTCACGAACGAGTACTCCCTCGAGTCCGTCGCGCTGTTCAACCCGTCGATGGTCCTCCACCCCGACCAGAGCGGCGTCGCCCCTGGGGCGGTCCGCTTCGTCATGAGCCTCCGCGCGTGCGGCGAGGGCCACATCTCGTCGATCGAGTTCCGCACCGGCACCGTCGACGCCGAGCATCGGGTCCTCGTCGATCCGCCGACGCGCTTCGCGCTCACGGCGAGACCCGTCGACGACGCGCTCTACGACAAGGAGAGCTACGTCCGGAAGCTCGTCGAGATGAAGGCCTACCGTCCGATCGCCGACCCAATCCTCGCGCGCCTCGCCCCTCGCTTCACGACGGGCGACCTCAGGTACGCGATCGAGAAGTGTCGGCCCGTCGAGGAGGTCACGCAGTGGAAGGAGCTGGTCGACAACATGCTCTGGCTCGCGCACTCGAACTACGAGCTCGAGTTCTCCCCCGACGCGGCGCTCTCGGAGCGTGTCATCTTCCCCGTGAGCGAGAACGAGAGCCGCGGGATCGAGGATGCCCGCTTCGTTCGCTTCACCTACCCGGACGGTCGCGCGACGTACTACGCGACGTACACGGCCTACAACGGCTTCCGCGTGCTCCCGCAGCTCATCGAGACGAGCGACTTCCGCCACTTCAAGATGAACACCTTGAACGGCGACTACGTGCAGAACAAGGGCATGGCCCTCTTCCCGCGCAAGGTGGGCGGACAGTTCGCCATGGCGTCGCGGCTCGACGGCGAGAACATCTACCTCCTCAAGTCCGACAACATCCACTTCTGGAACGACTGCGAGCTCGTGTACGGGCCGAAGTACCCCTGGGAGATCGTCCAGGTCGGCAACTGCGGCTCGCCGATCGAGACGGAGGAGGGCTGGATCCTCCTCACGCACGGCGTCGGTCCCATGCGTCAGTACTGGATGGGCGCTCTCCTGCTCGACCTCGAGGACCCGTCGCGCGTCATCGGTGATCTCCGCGAGCCGATGCTGAGGCCGAACCCCGCCGAGCGCGACGGGTACGTCCCCAACGTCGTCTACTCGTGCGGCGCCCTCCGGCACGGCGAGCAGCTCGTCGTGCCCTATGCGGTCTCCGACAGTCACACGTCCATCGCGACCGTGTCGGTCGCCGATCTGCTCGCGGAGCTGCGCTCGCGGGGCAGGGAGACGACCGCGCGCGCCTGAAAACCAGGCGCTCGCTGCGGTTGGCCTCATTTGCCACATTGCGGCCGCAGCCGATCAGGCGCAGGTTCAGGGGACGTTCAGGGAGCTGCCGGCCTTCGAGGGAAGGTGCTGGGGCTCGCTCCCGAGCGACATCGAAGAGGGATCGAGCCGACCGCGAGGCTTCGCGTCGGCGGACGGTCCCTGGAGACAACCACCATGATTCGCACATTCCTTTCGACGATCGGCGTGACCTTGCTCGCGTCCGGCTGTGGAGCTTCTTTCCCGCCCCCGACGCAGAAGCTGGCAGACACGGAGGCGGCGCACCGGAGCGCTCGCGAGCTCGGCGCCGACAAGAAGACCGCCGCGCAGCTGAACCTGAAGCTCGCCGAGGAGGGCATCGAGGCCGCGAAGCGGGAGATGAAGGCCGGCGAGAACCGCCGCGCCGAGTTCATCCTCCTCCGGGCCAAGGCCGACGCGGAGCTCGCCCTCTCCCTCGCACGTGAGCACGACGCGAGCAGCGATGCCGCCAAGGCGGTCGACACCTCGAACGCCGCGCAGAACGCCAAGGCGAACGGAGCCCACTGATGAAAACGTCACACATTCGCACGGGTCTCGTCGCCACCGCCATCCTCGCCACCGCCGTCGCGGCCGGCTGCTCGGCCACGATGCCGCCGAACGAGCTCGTGTCCGCCAGGAGCAACTACGCCCGCGCCTCGCAGGGCCCGGCCGCCCAGCTCGCGCAGGCCGATCTCGACACGGCGAAAAAATCGCTCGACCGCGCCGAGGCTGCGTTCAAGGAGGAAGGCGACTCGCCCGAGACCAAGGACGTCGCGTACGCGGCGGCGCGGAGCGCGGAGCTCGCCGAGTCTCGCGCGCGCATCCTCCAGGCGAAGCAGCTGAAGGACCAGACGAACGCAGGCCAGCGCGCGAGCGAGGTGGACGCTGCCCAGCGCACCGCCGCGGACCTCGTGAAGGCGCGAGGGCAGCTCGCCACGCAGGGCCAGGCGCTCGCGACGGAGAAGGAGCGACGCCAGGCCGCCGAGCAGCGCGCCGCGCAGGCGGCCGCCGACCTCGCCAAGTTCGCGTCGGTGAAGCAGGACCCCGTGCGCGGCATGGTGATCACGCTGTCCGGCGGCGTCCTGTTCGAGTCGGCGAAGTGGCAGCTGCTCCCCGCGGCGCAGTCGAAGCTGAACGACGTCGCGAACGCCCTCACGAAGCAGGACGTGGACTCCTCGATCGTCGTCGAGGGCCACACCGACTCGCAGGGGACGGAGGCGTCGAACCAGGAGCTCTCGCAGAAGCGCGCGGAGTCGGTGCGGGCGTACCTCGTCTCGCGCGGCATCGCGGCGGATCGCGTCACCGCGGCGGGCTTCGGTCCCTCGCGATCGATCGCCGACAACGCCTCGGCGGAGGGACGCGCCAACAACCGGCGCGTCGAGATCGTCGTGAAGCCCAAGTCATGAGCGTCGGCCCCCCCATGAACGAGAACCCACACGCCAATCCGCACGCGAAGGGGCCCGACCCTGCGCGGTCCCGTCTACGCGCCACCGTCGCGAAGATGGACCGCGAGCTCGAAGCCCTCAGGGCGACCTCGCCGGGCGCCTCAGGGCACGACGCCCTCTTCGCGTCCTTCGCCGACCTCGTGGACCAGCTCGCCCTCGGGCCCGAGCCGGAGGTCCGCGAGTGCCCGAAGTGCGGCGGCATCGGGATGCGGATCGCGACGGTGTGCGGAGCGTGCTGGACCAAGCTCACGCCTCCGCCGTCGTGACACGATGTGACAGAAGAGGGAGTTCTACGGTGCTAGGTTGGAGGGGCGCGCGTGAGTGTTCCGCGCGCGCGAACGCCCCTGGCTGAGGGGCTTGCTCGAGGCTCATCGCGGAGGGCGACGGGACGGAGCGTTCCGAAAGGCCTTCCCTTGCAGAATCCGAGCTCACCCCGTCCGCGCCTGGAGCGCTTCATGCTCCAGCTCTCGACGGCGCTCCTCGTCGCGATGCACCTCGCGTGTCTCTTCGTGTTCGTCGTCCCCTTCTCGACGAAGGTGCTGGCACTCTGCGCCTTCGGCTACCTCCTCCGGATGTGGGCGATCACCGCGGGGTACCACCGGTACTTCGCGCATCGCTCGTACAAGACGAGCCGCGCGTTCCAGCTCGTGCTCGCCGTGCTCGGGACGACCGCGATGCAGAACGGACCGCTCTGGTGGGCGAGCTGGCATCGGCGGCACCATCGTCACGCCGACACCGCGAAGGACACGCACTCGCCGCTTCACGGGATGTGGCACGCCCACTTCGGATGGGTGCTCGACGGGAAGCACGACCACCCCGACTACGCGAACGTGAAGGACCTCACGCGCTTCCCGGAGCTCCGCTTCCTCGACGAGCACAAGTGGCTCCCCATCATCGCGTACGGCGCCGCGTGCTTCGCGGTCGGCGGCGTCTCCGGGCTCGTCTGGGGTTTCGTCGTGAGCACGATCGCGTGTCTCCACGCGACCGCGCTCGTCAACTCCCTGGCGCACGTGTGGGGGAGCCGGCGCTTCGACACCCGCGACCAGTCGCGGAACAACGCCCTCATCGCGATCCTGACCCTCGGGGAGGGCTGGCACAACAATCACCACCACCGGATGGGCGTCGCTCGCCAGGGGGTGGCCTGGTACGAGATCGACGTGACGTACTACGTGCTGAGGGTGCTCGCGTGGCTCGGGATCGTCTGGGACATCCGACTGCGCAAGCCGGGGCCGACCCTTCCGGTTCCGGCCCCGCCCCCCGCGTGAGCGTTCAGGTCTTCTTCTTCGGCGCCGTCGCGTTCGCCTTGTCGCGCGCGTCGGTCTTCTTCTGATCCTTCTGCTTCGTGTCCTGCTTCTTCGCCTTGTCCTTCGCCTTCGGTGACTTGTCGCCCATGGTGACCTCCTCGTTCCGCCGACGTCGTGCCGGACGACGACGAGGCTAGGCCTCCCCGCCCTGCTTTGCACTCCTCTCGAACGGCGCGGCCGGCTCCGGAATGCTCGGTCGGGCGGCCCGGCTAAGGCGCGGCCGGCGCCGGAGGACGCGTCGTCTCGAGGAGCCCGCGTGTGAGATCGTGCGCGTCTTCGGGGATGCGCCCCGCCTTCAGCTCGGACGTGACGTGATCGAGGATCATGTGGATCGGGACCTCGGAGGACGTCCACGGCCGCACGCGCGGGTCGCCCGACGAGTGGAGGGCGACGACGCGGTGGTCCGTGCGCGAGATGACCGGGCTCCCGCTCGCCCCCGGACGATTCGGGAGATCCGACGCGACGATCGTGATCGGGTGCGGGACGCGGATCGTCTTCGGGATCCCCGTCTCGACGTTGCCCAGCTGGATCGTGGGGAGGCTCCGCATGTAGCGCTTGTCCTCCTTCAGGGCAGCCTCGACGATGGCGCGATTGGCCGGGTTCACCGCCACGCCCTTCTCGGGGCCGCCCGGGATGTCGATGTTCGCGAAGCCGCTCACCGCGTAGACGCCCTCGCCGGCCTTCGGCTGGTCGAGCCGCAAGCGCACGGGCGCCGCGCGCGTCTCCGCAGGGAGCTCCACTTCGACGAGCGCGTAGTCGAGCTTCCGTGAGCTCGCGAGGATGCGGACCGTGCGCGCCTGGGCTCCCTCCGGGAACGTCACCGTCTGGCCCGGGCCCGCGGCGAGATCCCGGTGGCCGGCGACGTGCTCGTTCGTGAGGAGGAGCGCGCGGTCGGGGCCCCCGGGCGTCGGGCGTCGGAAGACGAGGAACGCGGTCGCGCTGTCCCGCCATCGCGCGGTGGCGGCGACGTTGCTCTGGGCCTCCGGGTCGAGCCGCTTCGTGAGCTCCGGCGTGAGGACGTGGAGCCGATGGTTCGTCGGCGCCTTGGCCGGCGAGGCGGCCGCGGGCGGCGCGGCGGGAGG
>JALHPN010000072.1 GCA_022842465.1 Polyangiaceae bacterium
GCGCGGGCACCCGCCGAGGCGGCCGGAGCCGAGGGCTCGGCGGCCGGCGCCGACACCGGCGTCGCGGTGACGGACGGCTCGGGCGCCACGCTGCTCCGGTCGGCCTTCGCGCAACCGCCGGCGCCGAGCGCGGCCGCGAGAGCGAGGAGGAGCGCGTCGTACGTGAGCGTGGGGACCTTCGCCGTCGGCATGCGCGCAGGATAGCGCGACTCCGAGACGCGCGCGCTGGCGCCTCGCTCGTGGCAGTCCGTCTCGGGCGACTCGCACCCGACCCGGCGGACGTCGACGTCGCGCCCGCCGCGGAGCGCGGGGTATGCGCGTTGCACGCGGCGCGGCCCTGACGTTCCACAGGCAGGAGACCGACATGCAGAACCGGCAGGGCGACGATCGCGACGACCGCGGCACGGGGGACCAGGGCGGCGAGCGCGGCGAGCGCACGATGTTCCGCGATTTCGACCGCGACATGGACCGCGAGCGGTCGGTGATCGGCGGCCCCGGGAGCGCAGGCGACCGCGGCCCGCACTACGGGAAGGGACCGAAGGGCTACAAGCGCTCCGACGATCGGATCCGCGAGGACGTCTGCGAGATGATCGCGCGGCAGGGACACATCGACGCCTCCGACGTCGAGGTCCGCGTCGAATCGGCCACGGTGATCCTGACCGGCACCGTCGCCGCGCGTCAGGACAAGCGCGGGCTCGAGCAGCTCGTCGAGCGGTGCCGCGGCATCGACGACGTGCAGAACGAGATCCGCGTGAGGCGCCCTCCGCAAGGCCCGGCCCCGGGGGTCGGCTCGCAGGGAGTCGTCCAGGAGAACGTGCGCGGGCCGTCGCAGAACGTCCCGCCGCAGTCGCAGCTCCCCGGCCAGAACGGCAGGAGCGCCCGCAGCTGATCCCGAGGGAGGAAGCCATGGACACGAACGATTCGGTATGGTCCGTCACCTCCACGAAGCCGAGGTACCCCGCGCTCGCGCGGGATCTCACGGTGGACGTCGCGATCGTGGGAGGAGGGATCACCGGGCTGACCGCGGCCGTGCTCCTCGCTCGCGCCGGCCAGCGCGTCGCGCTCCTCGAAGCGCGACGCCTGGGGGGCGGCGTGTCCGAGCGCTCGACGACGCACATGACCGAGATGGTCGACGCCGGGTACGCGGCGATCGAGCGAGACTTCGGCCGCGAGGGCGCCCGTCTGGTCGCCTCCTCGAGCCGCGCGTCGATCGACCTCATCTCGAGCCTCGTCGACGCGCACGGCATCCGCTGCGCGCCGATCCGTCGCCCCGGCTTCCAGTACACCGAGCGCGCCGAGCACGTGGAGCGTCTCCGGAAGGAGCACGAGGCCGCTTCGCGCGCCGGGCTCGCCGTGGAGCTCCTCCCCTCGGCGCCCGTCCCGTTCGCGAGCCGCGCGGCGCTGCGCTTCCCGGACCAGCTCCAGGTCCACGTCGGGCGGTACCTCGCGGGCCTTGGGGCGGCGGCGATCTCCCACGGCGCCATCCTCCACGAGGGGAGCCGCGTCATCGCGATCGAGGACGGCGATCCGTGCACGGTGCACCTGGAGAACGGCCCCGTCGTCACGGCGCGGAAGGTGTTCTGCGCGACGCACGCGCCCCTGAACCGCGTCTTCTTGCAGACGAAGGTGGCGGCGTACCGCTCCTACGTGCTCGCGTTCCGGGACGTCGCGTTCCCCGACGGCCTCTTCTGGGACACGGAGGACCCGTACCACTACATGAGCGCGTACCCGATCGACGGCGTCTCCTACCTGGTCGTCGGCGGGGAGGATCACAAGACCGGCAAGGAGTCGACCACCGGCGTCCACTTCGATCGCCTCGCCGACTGGATGCGTGCGCGCGTGCCGGTGTCCGCGCCCGTGTATCGCTGGTCGGCGCAGGTGGAGGAGCCCGTCGACGGCCTCCCGTTCATCGGACGGAACGCGATGAGCCACCATGTCTACGTCGCGACGGGCTTCTCGGGGAACGGGACGACCTTCGGGACGATCGCCGCGATGATCGTCCGGGACCTCGTGACGGGAAAGGAGTCGCCGTGGGCCTCGCTCTACGCGGCGACGCGCGTGAAGGCGCTCGCGTCCGCGGCCGCGTACGCGACGGAGAACGTCGACTTCCCGATTCACATCGTGACCGACCACGTGAGGCCGCCGGAGGCCGCCTCCCTCGCCGACATCGCGCCCGGGGAGGGGAAGACCGTGCGCGTCCGAGGCGAGCGGCTCGCCGTCCATCGCGATCGGAAGGGGGTGCTCCACGCGGTCTCGTCGGTCTGCACGCACCTCGGCTGCACCGTCCGCTTCAACCAGGCCGAGTCGACGTGGGACTGCCCCTGCCACGGCTCGCGCTTCGGCACGGACGGCGCCGTCCTCGACGGCCCTGCGACGCGTCCGCTCCGGGCGCGCGCGATCCCGACTGCTCGGCATGGTTCTGGCGTCTTCGAGAAGGAAGAGCAGGCGCCCATCCCGAGCGAACGGGCGGCGCGTGACGAAGCGGAGTGAGACCGTGACGAAGAACGCGAAGCAAGCGCATCCGGGAGCGAGGAGCGGAGCAGGCCACACGGCTCGGCTCCGCGCGACGAGCGCCGCTGGGGCCGTCCTGCTCGTGACGTCCCTTTTCGCCGCAGGAGCCGTCGCTGCCTGCCGTCAGGAGCAGCCGGCGATCGATCCGAAGCCGCAGCCGAACTCCCCGCTCCCGCGCATGCAGCGCGCGACGGACGACGGGACGACGAGCAAGACGACCACGACGTCGGAGTCCTCGTCGAAGGGCGACGGCGAGGCGAGCGACGCGGGCCGGTGAGCGATCGATGACACCCATGAAGGAGAGCAGAATGAGCCAGGGACCGTTCGTGAAGGACATCGAAGCCATCCGCCGCCGCGCGCGCGAGCACCTCGACAAGGGCGCCGTCACGAAGAACTACGGAGTGGACCTCGAGACCGCGATCAAGCTCCTCAACGAGGCCCTCGCGACCGAGATCGTCTGCACGCTCCGCTACAAGTACCACGCGGTCATGGCGACGGGCATCGCGAGCGAGAGCGTGAAGGCCGAGTTCACGCAGCACGCCACGGAAGAGGCGCTCCACGCCGACTGGCTCGCGGAGCGCATCAACCAGCTCGGCGGGAAGCCGAACATGAACCCGGAGGGCCTCCTCTCGCGCTCGACGGCGGAGTACGTCGAGGGCGACACCCTCGTGGACATGATCCGCGAGAACCTCGTGGCGGAGAGGATCGCGATCGAGGTGTATCGCGACATGATCGCGTGGTTCGGGGACAAGGACTCGACCACGCGGATCATGCTCGAGCGCATTCTGGAGGCGGAGGAGGAGCACGCGAACGACATGCACGACCTCCTCGAGGCGCACGACGTCGACCAGATGGAGGAGCTGAGGGCAGAGGGCGAGCGGGGCGCGCAGGCGCTCGAGCGCTCGAGCCCGGCGATCCGTCAGGTCCCTGCGGGGCCCGTCAGCGGCCGCGCCGGAGGCGTCGCCACGAGCGGCAACGGCCCCCAGTCCCGTCACTGACTCTTCGTGACGACGTTCCCGTAGAAATCGCGCTCCTCGATCGGGCCGAGCTTCAGCGCCTCGAGGTCCGGGGTGAGCTTCGCCTTGTCGCCCACGACGATGACGGTCATCGCGTCGGGCGACAGGAGCTCGCCTGCGATGCGCTTGACGTCGGCGGCGGTCACCGCCTCGACGCGGGCGCGCCGCGCGGTGAAGTCGTCGAGGGGCAGATCGTGGACGACGAGCTCGGCGAACGCGTTGGTCACGTCGCTGGTCGTCTCGAAGCGACCCGGCATCGCGAGCAGCCACGACTCCTTCGCGAGCGCGAGCTCCTCGGGCGTCGGTCCGTCCTTCCTGAGCCCCTCGAGCTCGGCGATCACCTCCTTGATCGCCGGCACCGTCTTGTCGGCGAAGACCGCGGCGCCGACGGAGAAGGGCCCTGCGCCGTGGCGCATCGAGAAGTGGGAGCGCGCGCCGTAGGTGTACGCGTTCTTCTCGCGCAGGTTCATGTTCACGCGGCTCGAGAACATCCCGCCGAGGATCGCGTTCGTGATCGCGACGGCCTCGCGCTCCTTGACCGTGTACGGGACGCCGACGCGGGCCAGCTGGATCTGGGACTGCGCCCCCGCGCGGTCGACGATGACGATCCGCGAAGCTCCCTTCACCGGCGCGGCTGGCTTCGCGGGAGCGGTCCGCGCGGCGGCCCCGGGCTTCGGCTTCCACTTGCCGAACGCGGCCTCGAGCTTCGGGACGAGGCCATCCGCCGACACGTCGCCTGCGACCACGAGCGCCGCGTTCCTGGGGGACCAGACGCGGTCGTAGAGCTTCACGAGCTCGTCGCGCGTCAGCTTGTCGGCGTCCGCTTCCTCCCCGGAGATCGAGCGGCCGTACGGGTGCTTGCGACCGAAGACGGCAGCGGCGAGCGCGTTCTGCGCGACCGCGCCGGGGCTCGACTTCTCGGAGCGAATGCTCGCGATGCGGCGCGCCCGGAGGCGATCGATCTCCGCCTGCGGGAACGCCGGCGCGAGGGCGACGTCGGCCATGATCTCGAGCGCCTTGTCGAAGTTCTCGGTGAGCACCTTCATGCTCACGCCGCCGGAGTCCCAGTCGAACCACGATCCGTGCTGCGCGCCCACCGCCTCGAAGTCGTCGCTGATCTGGAGAGCGGAGCGCTTCTGCGTCCCCTGCTCGAGCATCGCGCCGAGAAACGAGATCGCGCCCGGCCTCGCGCCGGGGACGTCCCCGGCTCCCGCCGTCACCACGAGGCGCACCGCGACGACGGGGAGCGCCTTCTGCTCGACGACGATGACGCGGAGGCCGTTCGAGAGCTTCGCCTCCGAGGCCTTCGGCGGGACGAAGGCGATCGTCCCGTCGGCGGCGGGCGGCTTCGCCCGGAAGGGCGCGTCGGGGGTCTCTCGTATCAGCGTCACCGGCGGGCCGGCATCGGCGCGGGCGAGAACGGCCGGCATCGGCGAGGGGATCATCCTCGGGGGCGGCTCGTCGGCCCCGCCGCCGCACGCCGCGAGCACGAGCGCGAGCCCGAGCGCCGGCGCCCTCATCGCGCACCTCCCGTCACGCGCAGGACGCGCCCGGCGATGGGGGCCCCCACCTTCGGTGTCACGAGCGTCACGACCCGGGCCTTTGCGGGGAGGAATCGCTTCGCCGCGTCCCCCACCGAAGCCGTCGTCGCGCGCTGGGTGCGCGCGAGGTCCTCTGCGAAGTAGTCCGGGGCTCCGACGTAGTGCACGTACGTGTTGAGGCGGTTCGCGCGCGAGGAGCTCCGCTCCGCGTCGAAGATCGTGTCGGAGGCGATCGACGTCTTCGCCCGCGCGAGCTCATCGTCCTTCACGCCCGCGTCTCGTAGCTTCACGAGCTCCTCGTCGATCGCCTTCAGGAGCTCGTCCGTCGTGTGACCGGGGCGCGCCGTCGCCGTGATCTCGAACGCGCTCGCGAGCTCCATCGAGCCCTGCGAAGCGCCCACGCTCTGCGCGATCTGGAGATCGTAGACGAGCCGCTTGTAGAGCCGGCTGGTCTTCCCGCCCGTGAGCACGTGGCCCACGAGGTCGAGCTCCGCGTCGCCCGGCGCGAAGAAGGGAGGCGTCACCCAGCTGAGCGTCACGCGCGGGAGCTCGACGCCCGCCTCGATCTCGATCCGCGTCTCCGTCGTGCGCGCCACCGGCATCGGCTTCTTCCGCGGCACGTCGGCGCCGCGCGGGATCGGTCCGAAGTACTTCTCGACGAGCGCCGTCGCCTTCTGCGGGTCGAAGTCCCCGGAGAGGACGAGCGTGGCGTTGTTCGGCACGTAGTTCGTGCGGAAGAAGCTCTTCACGTCCTCGAGCTTCGCGGCGTCGAGATCCTCGGGCGTGCCGATCGTGAGGAGGTGGTACGGGTGACCCTTCGGGAAGAGCTCGGCGCGCGTCGCGGCGAGCGCGAGGCCGTAGGGGGCGTTCTCGTAGTTCTGGCGCCGCTCGTTCTTCACGACGTCGCGCTGGCTCGCGAACGTCTTCTCGTCGGCGTGGTCGAGGAGGAACCCCATCCGGTCGCTCTCGAGCCAGAGCGCGAGCTCGAGCTGGTTCGCGGGAACGGTCTCGAAGTAGTTCGTGCGGTCCTGGTTCGTCGTCCCGTTGATCGACGTCGCACCCGCCTGCTCGAGGAAGCGGAAGTACGTGTCCTCGGGCACGTGCTTGCTCCCCTGGAACATGACGTGCTCGAAGAGGTGGGCGAACCCGTTGCGCCCCGCGGCCTCGTCCTTCGAGCCCACGTGGTACCAGAGGTTCACCGTCACCACGGGCGTGCGCTTGTCGACGTCGAACACGACGCCGAGACCGTTCGCGAGCGTCGTCTTCGTGGGCGTGATGGGCGACTTCGCCGCTCCACGAGGCTCCGCGGACGACGGGCTGACCGCTGCGAGCGCGCCGGCGGCGAGCAGCGCGGTGAGGATGCGAGGACGAGGGGACGGCATGGGCCCGTGATTATCGTCCGCGCCCTCCCTCACACCAAGCACGACCTCACCCGCGCTGTCTCGCAGCCGCGCATGCGGCTCGTGGACTGCCCGATCTGGATCGCGAGCTTTCCTGTGCGAAGGCCACCTACCGGGCCGATCTGCGGGCGATCCAGGCCCTGCCAGCGTGTGACGCGGTGGCACCCCGCGTGCATCGTCCGGAGCAGCCGTTCTCGCCCGGAGGCCTGCCGCCGTTGGACGACGCCCTGATCGTCGGTCTGCTGAACACCCTGGAACGCGAGCTCCTGCCGCTCGTCGAGGGCGGAGATCCCCGCGCGTGGGGGCGCGCGAACCGCGTCGCCGATGCCGTCCTCGCGCTCTTGCCCGAGGACGACGTCGACACGGCGTCGCTCCCGCTCCAGCGCGTCGGCGCGCTCCAGGCGCTCTACGTCGTCGCGCGCGAGACGCGTCAGGACAAGGCCGCGCGCACGTCTGCGATCCACACCCTCGTGACGCGCGCGAAGGACGCGATCGGCCCGCGCAGGAGCCGGCCCCCGTCACTTCGTGTTCCTCGCCACAGCGTACTGCCCCCGCCGCCGACCTCGCACGAGATGCCGGCGTGGGTCCCCGAGAGCCGCATCCTCGGCGGCTTCCGACTCGTGCGTCCCATGGCGAGCGGAGGCCTGGGGTCGATCTACCGCGCCCAGCGCGTCGAGGACGAGGGCGACCCGTTGGCGCCCGAGGTCGTCGTGAAGGTCCCGAACGAGCCGAGCGCGCTCGCCGTACACGTGCCGGAGGAGGAGCTCCTCGCCGCGTTCCGCGCGGAGGCCTCCGCGCTCGCGGCGATCCCGCTCCACCCGAACATCGCACGCATCCTCGCGTTCGACGTCGCGGCGCGCCCGAAGCCCTATCTCGTGATGGAGCTCGTCGAGGGCCGCACGCTCGAGGAAGAGCTCTCCTCCGGTGCGATGCGCATGTCCCACGCGCTCGACATCCTCGACGGGGTCCTCGCCGGTCTCGACGCCATGCACGGGGCCGGCGTCGGCCACCTCGACGTCAAGCCGGACAACGTCGTCCTCCGTCGCGAGACCGCGCAGGCGACGCTCGTGGACTTCGGCCTCTCCGGGCGCACCGTCCGCAAGAAGTGCGGGAACCCGACCTACGCCGCGCCCGAGGTCTGGAACGACGAGCGCGAGCCGGAGAGCGCCTTCGCCGCCGACTCCTACTCGTTCGCGTGCCTCGCGTTCGAGACGGTGACGGGCGCGCCGCTCTTCGACGCGGACGACTTCTTCGGTCTGGTTCGCGCGCATCTCTCCCACGACGGGTGGCCTCCGCCTCTCGCTGCGCTCCGCGCGCGGCCGGAGCTGCGCAAGCTCGCCGAGGTCCTCTCTCGCGCGCTCCGCGCGAACCCGGCCCAGCGCACACGCATCCGCATGCTCCGCACCGAGCTGCGACGCGTGGCCCCGAGCCTGCGCGACCTCGCGTGGCCGATCGTGACCCCCGAGAAGTGGGCGAGCACGAGGTACATCGTCTCGGGCGTCGGCGACGACGACACCATCCTCGCCGTCAGCGGTGACGTCGGCTGAAGCTCACGCGATCGTCGCGGAGAGACGGAGCGCGAGCAGGGCGCGGCGCGAGGGGAGGGGGAGGACGAGAGGACGGGCAGGCCTCTCCGGAGGCACGGAGAGCGTCGTGAGCTCGCGGACCTTCGCCTCACGCGCGGCGAGGTCCTCGCCGACGGCCCAGCGGACCCACGCCGTGACGCGCGCTCGCGGAGCGAGACGGGACGCCTTCGCGATGGCGTTCGCCATCTCGAGCGCGGTGGAGAACCGCGCCGAGACGTCGCGCGAGAGCCCGCGGAGGACGACCTCGTCGAGGGAGATGGCGCGACCGAGGACGTCGCTCGGCTTCTGGACCGTCGCGCCGAGGACGCGCGACCACGTCTCGACGGGGCTCTTGCCCCCGAAGAGCCGCTTCGCGCAGAGCGCCTCCCAGAGGACGACGGCTGCCGACCACACGTCGGCGAGCCGCGTCACTCTCGCGCCGCCGATCGACTCGGGCGCGATGTACGGGACCTTCCCCTTCAGCTCGCCCTGGAGCGTCAGATCGGCGGACGTCCGGGCCTTCGCGATGCCGAAGTCGATGAGCCGCGCCCGCCCGTCCACGCCGACGAGCACGTTCTGCGGGGACACGTCGCGATGGACCAGCTCGAGCGCGTTACCTTCCTCGTCCTTCGCGATGTGCGCGGCGTGGAGGCCGAGGAGCACGTCGTGCACGAGCGTGGCCGCGATCTCCACGGGGACGGTCGTCCCCCTCTTGATGCAGGCGCGGAGGAGCGCCGCGAGCGTGGCGCCGTGGACGTAAGGCATGACGAGGACGATCTCGCGTCCGTGCGAGAACACGTCGGTCGTCGTGATGACGTTCGGGTGACGCACGAAGCGCGAGAGGCGCGCCTCCTCGTGGAGGGACTGCTGGAGGCTCTGGTCGACGCCCTTCGCCGAGCAGTCGGGGGCATGGAGCGTCTTCACCGCGACGAGCTTCCCTTCCTTCCGGGCGAGGCGGACGACGCCGGCGCCACCGCGACCGAGCTCGAGGAGGAGCTCGCAGTCACCGAGAGAGCGTGAAGGAGAGGAGGACCGGGGGGCCATCGAGCCCGGGGCGATGCGAGCGTCGTGCCGCGTCACGCGCCCGCCCGGTCGCCGCCGCACCACCCCGCGATCCTCGGCGAAGAAGCGACGGGTCGGCAGCGCGCCGGTCGTGGACGCGCGACGCGAGCGACTCGAATTGGGATCGCGACCTTCTCATTCCACGGCGCCCCCTGCGGGGGGGCCGGATCCATACGAGATCGCAGACTGAGAGGAGCGAGGACCACCCGGCCCGGATTCATGAAGGATTTCGAGGCACGCATCGCGGCACGGCCTTCGCACCTACATGGGCACCATGCTCCGGTGCCGGTCGCTCCTCGCGCTTCCCTTCCTCCTCCTCCCGCTCGCCGCCTGCGCGGCCGAGAGCGAAGACGCGGCCGGGGAGGCCGCGAGCGCCGCCACGCCGACGCCGAAGACGAACGTCTTCGAGCAGCTCGCGACCTGCGAGAACCTGCTCAAGCAGCGCGCCGCCTACCGCGACGCCGACCTCGAGGCGGGGATCATCCCTTGGAAGTGCGGGGACGTCGACAAGGTGACCATCTCGTCGTGCGAGAACGATCTCGACAAGCTCGCGCGAGCCGAGCAGTCACGGCGGTCCACGAGCAACGTCGACGTGAAGCGGCGCGAGAGCCTCTACGCGTGCGGGGACGGCTACGGTCAGGAGTACTGCGAGTACAACGCCGTCGCGAAGGGCGCCGTCGTGAACAGCGTCGCGGCGGGCCGGAGCCTCGGCGCGCGCGACGTGGTCCAGTGCGTCTTCACGAGCATCCACTCCGACGTGGGCGGCGGCTTCGTCGAAGGCGAGGCCTACGCGACGACGGTGGCCTCGGGCCTGAAAGACCAGCTCACGAACGCGGCGCGCGTCCCCGAGCATCGCGTCGGGGGGATGCGACAGGAGGTCAACTCCCGGGTCGCGGCCGACATGCTCGTCCAGGACTGTTCGGCGCTCGCCTCGGACGACGCGCGGGCGAAGGACGCCGAGCGCCAGACGCGGTGCTACCGCGCGTGGCTCGGTGCTCGGACGCAGGCAGCCAAGAACAAGCTCGAGAGGGCGTGCAAGGGCGTGGACCTCTCCGTCGACGCGAACTGGGCGAAGACGCGCCTCGACGAGTCCGGGGCGCTCGCGGACGCCGACGTGGACCTCGCGGCGTGCAGCATGATCCTCTTCGCCGCGAACGGCGGCGTGGCGTGGCGTAACTCCGACCCCACGATCTGCGCGCGCTCGTACCGAGCGACGCGGGAGTGCAATGTCCCCTTCAAGCGGATCGGCGACGTCGCCCCGGACTTCAAGGGCTTCTCGATGCACGGCTGGGCGAACCAGAACACGCTCCCGGGCCCGTGCGTGTACGGCAAGATCGACGGCGTGGAGTCGAAGAACCTCGTCATCTGCACGCCGCCGGCGGCCAAGGTGGCCGAGTACCGCACGGCCGTGCCGCCGAAGCCGCTGCAGATGCTCTGTCGCGACCTCTTCGGCGTCGGCGTCGCGATGAACGCGCCGATCGGCGCGCTCGCCGACGTCTCCGCCGCGAAGACCGACACGCCGTTCTGCAAGGCGCTCGTCTCGGGCGCGCAGAAGGCCCAGGCGCCTGCGCGTGAGGTGTCCCCGTGAAGCGGGCCCCGCTCGCTCGCGGCGCGCTGCTCGTCGCGGCGCTCGCGGCGGCGACGGCGTTCGCCTGCGGCGTCGCGCCCGAGGAGGACGTCGAGGACGGCGCGGGCGCGCAGCAGGTGTCCGAGGCCACGTTCTACGGTGACGACCGCGTCGGCGACGTGCTCCGCGGAAAGCCGGAGCTCGTTCCGGCCGACTTCCCCACGTTCGAGAAGCTCTTCGCGGTGGGCCGCGCGTGCGCGCGCGCGGACTCGAAGGAGATCTTCGTCGTGGAGGAGGAGCAGACGCGCCTCGCAGGCGTTCGCGAGCTCCACGAGGTCACGACGACGAAGCTGATGCCCCGCGCCGTCGTCACGGGTTGCAACACGCGGGGGGCCGCCGACCCGTCCGGTCCCGAGCAGTCGTTCTCGCTCATGGCTGCGCTCATCAGCGATCCCGGGATGCACGCGGCCGCGCAGGGCGACACGATGCGCATGTGGCCGCTCGAGGTCATGGCGCTCGACCGCAAGACCGGCCTCTACAACTTCTACCTGTTCGAGCCCGCCGTGACGCCCCAGGACCCGTTCGCGGAGCTGCCTGCCGGGACGAAGGGGCGTGTCACGCGCGTCTACCGCGCCGTCGAGAAGCGTCCGGGCCTCGCGGGGACGGGCGAGTGGAACGTGTTCCAGCGGCGCCTCGAGGCGGGCCGCGGCGTCACGGCCGAGGCACAGCCGATCGGCGGCGGGAATCGGTGCTTCAACTGCCACGTCGACGGGGCGCCGCTCTTGAACGAGGTCGCGGATCCCTGGCGAAACTGGGTGAGCTCCAAGCAGAGCATGCCGTCGAGCGCCATGGCCGGCGTCACGAAGTCGCTCGTCGACGAAGCCGTGCCGAACCCGACGACGGGGCGCGCCTCGCTCGCGAACGACCTCGAGCCGATCATGCGCGCGGCCGTCTCCCGGTACGTCTCCGGCACCGGCCGGAACGGCTGGGCGCGGGCGACGCTCGCGGGCGATCTGCCGGGCGGGCTCACGAGGGCGCTCGAGTCCGTCTTCTGCCAGACGGAGGTGAACTACGCGTCGGCCGACGAGTCCTACCCGATCGAGATGTTCCTCGATCCGAGCGTCGCGAGCGCGGCGTCCCTCGTGCCCCCCTCGTCGTACGGCGACGACCGCGTCGCGTTCCAGGTCCCGGTCCGCGGCATGAGGGACAAGGCGACGGAGCGATGGCTCGTCGACAACGGCTACCTGAGCGCGGCGACCGAGATGGCGATCCGCCTCGTCGACGACGAGCGGGACATCTTCTCCGCGACCCGGTGCGGCCTGCTCGCGAAGCTCGGCAGCGAGCTGCCCGCCACGGACCCTACGCAGGTCCACGATCGCATACGCGCGACCGTGCTCGCCGAGGCCGACGCGCTGCCCTTCGCCGCCACGCAGCCGAAGCGGCTGGCGTACCTGAAGGCGCTCCTCACGCCGGGCATCCGGCGCGACGTCGCGCTCCGCGAGTACCTCGCCGAGCTCGCCGCACGCTGGGCGGGTCTCGACCAGTCCGAGCGCGCCATCAAGGCGACCGAGCGCGAGCGCAAGAGGGACCTCCGCGCGATGTACCCGCGCGCTTCGAACCCGATGCCTCGCCTCGACCCCTGACGCGGGGCGGATCAGAACGAGACGACGACGCCGCTCGGCGCGAGGGCCGCGCCGGTCTTCCGCGGCACGGGCTTCGGCGAGGAGAGGAGGTAGACGGCCACGGCCGAGACGGCCGCGCCGATCGCGACGCCGCCCGAGATCCGCGCGATCGTCAGAGACGGCCTCACGTCGTCGACCTCGGCGCTCGTGCAGTACGGAGAGCACGTCGCCCGGAGATCCGAGACCTCGCCCATCCCCTTCGCCCAGAAGACACCGAACCCCACGCCGCCGGCCAGGGCGACGCCGCCGAGGATCCAGGAGAGGACCGGCACCCGCTTCTCGTACCGCGTGAGCTCGTCGGGCGCGCGGAGGATGACGGGGACGATGCGATCGCGCTCGCCCTCCTGGAGGATGAAGCTCTCCTCCGCCGAGCGGCCTCCGACCTCGGCGCGGAGGGTGTGCGGGCCGGGATCCAGCGCGAGGCTCCGCCCGACCCGCTCCGCGGGGACGACCTGGCCGTCGAGCACGAGCTTCGCGAGCGGGAGGTCGCGTCCGGCGCCGTCCCGCGCGGTGACGATCGCGGTCGGGATCCGCGCGTCGACCTCCTCGAGCCACCGCACGCACTCGCGCCGGACGACGACGGGACACGCGTCCGCGCCGCAGGTCGCGAGCTCGACCCGGCTCGCGCGGAGCTTGCCCTCGTCGCGGAGAAGCTGCCCCTTGTCCGCCGAGGCGATGCACCGCTCCGCGGCCGTGCCCTGGGCCGCAGCGTCGCTCGCGAGGGCGACCACGGCGGAGGCCAGGGCGGCGGCGAAGGCTCGCGTCACGGGCACACCATGAGCCCTGCGCTCCGTGGCGCATCACAGCCTGCGAAGCGAGGCGGATCATCCACGACCGCGCCCATGCGCGCGGGGACGAACGTGGCCTTGCCGGCGCCGGAGAGCGCTTCGCACGCGGCGCTCCCCCCGCTGGGCGCCCGCGCGATGTCGGCCGAACGACAGACGGAGTCGCGCACGGTCGCGTAGCTCGTCGTCGTGCAGAACGCGGTGCTCTGGACCGTGATGGCGCCGAGCGCTTCGAGCGCGTCCTCCGTCGGTACGCGCCCGGCGATCACGCCCTCGTCGACGCGCCAGAGTCGCTCCTCCGCCGGCGTCGGCGGGCGAGCTGGATCGCGTGGGGCGAGATCGGTGCCGAGCGGGACGAGCTTCATCGTGAGCACGGCGACCGTGATCGGAAAGCTCAGATCCTCGCCGAAGGGTAGCCGCAAGGGGGCCTGCCCGAAGCGCGCGACGAGCTGGAAGTCCTTCACGTAGCCCTTCGTGCTGACGACCGGCAGCACGCGGCCGCCCGGCTCGGTGACGCTGGCTCGCGAGATCGTCCACGTGTCGTTGCCGCACCCGCCCGGCCGCCAAGGGCCGCCGTCGAAATCCGCCGTCGACGTCGGGCAGCCCTGCTCCCGGATCCCGAGCGCATAGATCGCGCCGACCCCGACGTCGTCGTCGTTCGCGCGCCCGTTGTACGCGCTGATCTGGACGAGGAGCGTGCGCCGGCCCTCCGCGATGGAAAAGTTCATGCGGTTCGTGATCGGCGACTCGGTCGGGACGCGGTCCCGCTCGAGCAGCCCGATCGCGTTGTCGGCGCCGCCGTCGAGATCGCAGTCGGGCTCGGGCGTCTCGGGCCGGACGCAGCTCGACGCGCCCCCCCGCGCGGTCCCGACGCGCGTGTCACACGTGCAGACCGCGTCGAGATCGAGCCCGGGGGCGCTCGCGGGATCGAGGTCGAGCGTGGAGAGCGCGAGCTCGAACGGCGGGAGCGAGCCCGCGTCCTCCACGTCCGTCGGGGGATCGGGAGGCGCGAGGCGCGCGCAAGGATCAGGCACGAACGTGTCGGGCCCCGCGTCAGGTAGGGCTTCGGGGCGCGCTCCGCCGGCGCTCAGCGAGTCGAGGTCCACACACGCCGCGACGCTCGCGACGGAGACGAGGCACGCGCTCGCGACGAACACGCTCACGCGTAGGCCCAGCCCCAGGACCGTCGTACGTGTGCGCATGCGACGCTCGCTTCAGCGCGGGCCGGTTCGCGGCCGCGGGATGTCGAGGTCGATCATCCAGGTCTGGAGCGTACGGCGGGAGATCCCGAGGATCTCGGCGGCGCGCGTCTGGTTCCACACCGTCTTCTCGAGCGCGTCGAGGACCTTCTGACGGCGATCCGCGCGCTCGGGGGAGAGCTCCCGGCTCGGCCCGGGGATGCCGCCGCCCTGCGCGACGGGCGCGCCCGTCCCGGTCGACTGCGGGACCCTCGCCGGCGTGCCCATGGGGTCGAGACGGAGGTCGGCGAGGCCGATCTCGCCCGTCTTGGAGAAGAGCACCGTACGCTGCATGACGTTCCGCAGCTCTCGGACGTTGCCCGACCAGCCGTGCGCGCAGAGCCGCTCGGTCGCTTCCGGGGAGAGCACCGGCGCGGGCCGGCCCTCCGCCGACGCGAAGGCCGCGACGAACGACTCGGCGAGAGGGACGATCTCCTCGACGCGCTCGCGCAGCGGCGGGATGCGGATCGACACGCCGTCGAGACGGAAGAAGAGGTCCTCGCGGAAGCGCCCCTCCGCGACGAGGACACGGAGGTCCCGGTGCGTCGCGGCGATGAAGCGCACGTCGACGGGACGAGGCTTGAGCGCGCCGACGCGCGTGACCTCGCCGCTCTCGAGGACGCGGAGGAGCTTCGCCTGCGTCGCGAGCGCGAGCTCGCCGATCTCGTCCAAGAAGAGCGAGCCGCCCGACGCCGCCTCGAGGAGACCGGGCTTCGCCTGCGTCGCGCCGGTGAAGGCACCCCGTTCGTAGCCGAAGAGCTCGGCCTCGAGGAGCGACTCGACGAACGCCGCGCAGTTCACGCGGACGAGGGGACCGGCCGCCCGGCTCGAGAGCTCGTGGACGCGGCGAGCGAGGACCTCCTTGCCGACGCCCGTCTCGCCGAGGAGCAGGACGCTGAGCCGGCTGCCCGCGGCGACGCGCACGGTCTCGAGGACCTCGCGCATCGCGGGGGAGGCGACCACCATCGTCGAGGCGCCCTGCGCGACCTGCTGCTCGCTGGGCTCACGGACGGTGAAGAAGACGGTGCCGAGCTCCAGGACGAGGCCGGGTACGAGCGCGATCCGGTCGCCGGGTACGAGCTTCCGCCCCCCGACGACGGTCCCGTTGGCGCTCCCGAGGTCCTCGACGCGGATGCTGTCGGCGCACTCGAGTGAGGCGTGCCGCCGCGAGATCGACGGGTGATCGACCACCACGTCCGCCTCGCTGCTGCGGCCGATCACCACCGTTCCGTTCTGTGGGAGGTCGAACATCATCAAGTTGCCGTCGACGTTCGCGACGAGTCGGCGGCCGCTCGAGCTCACTACCGAGACGAGCTCGGTCTTCTGGTCTCCGGTGGACACCCGTGCAGGGTATCACGAGAAACGATGGCGTTCGGGCCTTCCTGTCACCGGTTTCGGCCCCCCGAACCGTCGTCCTCGAACGACGGCGGCGGGTTCTGGATCGTCGCGAGGTCCCAGTCGTTGCCCTGGGCGCCCGCCGGCGCCGAAGGCGGTCGGCCCTGCGTGGTCGTCGTCGCGCCCGAGACGATCCGCGTCTCCCCCGTCCCCGTCAGCGCACTCGGCCCGACGGGGGCGCGAAGCTGCGCGAGGAAGTCGGCCGCGCGTCCCGGGCGGCGTTCGCGCTCGGTCGCGAGGGCGCCGTCGATCACCCGGGCGAGCGGCGCGGGGACGTGGGGCGCGACCGTCAGGAGCGAGGGCGCCTTCTGGTACGCGATCGAGTTGAGCCGGCCGGGCATCGCGTAGCCCTCGAACGGACGAACCCCCGCGAGCATCTCGTAGAGGACGACGGCGGCGGAGTACACGTCGGTGCGCGCGTCGAAGTCACGGACGCCGCGCAGCTGCTCCGGCGACATGTACTCGGCGGTGCCGATCACGAAACCCGTCCGCGTGAGCGGGACGCTGTCGATGGACGCGCTCTGACCGGCAAGCAGACCGGCGACCTGCGCCGAGCCGAAATCCAGGAGCTTCACGACGAAGCTGTCCTCTCCGGTCTGCGCGAGGAAGATGTTGCTCGGCTTCACGTCGCGGTGCACGATCGCGAGCCCGTGCGCCGCGTCGAGGCCGGCGAGCACCTGGACGATGACCTCCATCGCGAGGGAGATCGGGAGGACCCGACCGCGGAGGAATCGCGCGGCGAGGGTCTCGCCGACGAGGAGCTCCATGACGAGGAACGGCGTGCCGTCGGCGAGCACGCCGACGTCCGTCACGGCGCAGACGTTCGGGTGGTTGATCGAACCCGTGACGCGCGCCTCGCGCTCCAGGCGGTGGCGAGCCTCTTCGGTCGCGCCGTCGAGGAGCTTGATCGCGACCGGACGACCGAGCTTGATGTCCTCTCCCTGGTAAAGGCGTGCGAAGCCGCCCGAAGCGAGGGGGGCGCGGATCGCATAACGCTGCGCGAGGAGCGCGCCGGACATCTCGTTCGAATGCTACCGGCTCCCGCCGCCGCGGTCACTGTCCCTCGACGCACTGGGGCTTGAAGTGCTTGCGACCCGCCTCGTCCACATAAAAAGGCGGATCGCAGGGATCCGGCCGGGCGGGAGCGGTCGCCGTCACGACGGGGCTCGCGGGCGACGCCTTCGGAGCATGCCACCGTGGTCGCTTCCCGGTCGCGGTCGCGGTCGTGGTCGCGCTGGCGGCCGCGCTCGCGCTCACGACGGCGGACGGCGTCCGCGGCTCGGCGCTCACCGCCGTGCTCGCGGCGCTGCCGGTCGCGGGAGGGCTCTCCGGAAGGACGACGGCGCTCGCGTTCGGCTGCGTCGCCTTCGCCGCGTCGCGCGCCTTCCAGCGCTGGACGCCGACCCCCGCCGCGCCGAGCACGAGGAGGAAGCCGAGCGCGATCCCGAGCGCGACGCCGCCGCGCCCTGGCGCTTCGCGGGTGGGGGCCGACGTGTAGGCGGGCACGGCGGGCGGTGAGGGAAGGCTCGCGACCGGGACGGGGCCCCCGAGCTGCACCGCGCGCCCGCTCGCGATCGTCGGCGCCGTCTCGACCGCCCGAAGCATCGCCCCGCGGGCGGCGAGCGGCTCCGCCGCGAGGGTCGCGACCCAGTTCGCGACGTCGGTCGGCGACGCGAGGCGGGCGGAGCGCTCGATGTCCTGCGCCATCTCGAGGGCCGTCGCATAACGCTGCTCCGGGTCGCGCGAGAGCCCGCGCATCACGACATCGTCGAGCGGAACGGGCTCGCCGAGGACCTCGCTCGGACGCCGGATCGCGGAGGCGAGGACCTGGCCCCAGACCTCGAGATCCGAGCCGCCGCGGAAGAGACGCTGCGCGCAGAGCGTCTCCCAGAGGACGACGGAGAGCGCGTAGACGTCGGTCTGATGCGTCGCCGGCTGGAACTGCAGCTGCTCGGGCGCCATGTACGGGACCTTGCCGCGGATGTGGCCCTCGCGCGTCGTGCTCATGCTCCCGACCGCCTTCGCGATCCCGAAGTCGAGGAGCCGCGCGCTGCCGTCGGCGCCGACGAGCACGTTCTGCGGGGAGATGTCCCGGTGCACGACGTGGAGCGGCGTCCCGTGCGCGTCGCTCGTGCGGTACGCCGCGTCGAGCCCGAGCAGGATGCCGTGCGCGATGGCCGCAGCGATCGCCGGAGGGCAGGGCGCGCCGCGCTCCGCGCACGCCCGGAGGAGCTTCGCGAGCGTCTCGCCGTGCACGTACTCCATGACGAGGAGGAGCTCCCCGTGCTCGGCGATGACGTCGAGCGTCGGCACCACGTTCGGGTGACGGATGCGTTCGGAGAGCCGTGCCTCCTCGAGCAGCGCCGCGACGAACTCGGGGTCGTTCGCGTACTGCGCGTGGAGGCGCTTCACCGCCACCGGCTTCGAGAAGCCCTGCGCCCCCTGGAGGCGACCCATGTGAACGAGGGCCATCCCCCCGGACGCGATGACGCCGTGGACCTCGTAGCGTCCGATGACGCGCGGGCCGGTCTCCACGGACATGAACCCGACGATAGCACTTCGGGGCCCGGTCGAGGCCTTGCCTGGCGCCGATGTGGGCCCCACGGATGTCCTCGGAAGGTGAGGCGTCGTGCTCGGATATGCGTTGGTCAGCGGCTTCGCGGCGGGGGATCGCGCACACACGCTCGCGCGCTTGAGCCACGCCGCGTGCGCGGTCGGCGGGACGATCGTGGACTTCGGCTTCTACGCGGACGAAGGCGTACGGCTCAGCATCGAGCTCCCCTCTGCGGCGCTGCCGCGTCTCCGTGACGTCCTCGAGGCCGAGGACGTCCATCTCTTCGAGCAGACACTCCAGGAGATCGACGCGATGGATCTCGCCTCGCCTGAAAAGCCAGTGCTCGCGCTCGTCCACGTCGCGCTCCTCGCGGAGGCCGTGCTCCCTCACGGCCCTTGACGAGAGCGTCCGCGCGTCGCGGCCGCGATCAGGCCGATCGGCGCGCCTCGCTCGGGTCGTGCGTGCGCGCCGGGCGCTCGAGCACGCGCGTGAGCGACGGCGCGTCGATCGGCTTCACGATGTAGTCGTCGAAGCCCGCGTCGAGCGCTCGCGCCCGATCCTCCGGGCGGCCGTAGCCCGTCACGGCGACGAGGTAGATCTCCCTGCAGCCGTCGGCGGAGCGGATGTTCTTCGCCACCTCGAAGCCGTCGAGCACGGGGAGCCCGATGTCAACGAACGCGACGTCGGGCTTCACGGTCATGGCGAGCTCGAGGCCCGACCGCCCGTCACCGGCCGCGTGCACGTCGTGCCCCAGCATGCCGAGCCACGTCTCGAGCAGCTCCAGGGTGTCGGGGTTGTCCTCGACGACGAGCACGCGGAGCCCCTTCGCCGTCGCGACCGGGACGTCCTCGGCCGGCGCGGCGGCCTGGACCGGACCGGTCAACGGCAGCTCGACGGTGAACTCGGCGCCTCGCCCCGGGCCCTCGCTCGCGGCGTACGTTCGCCCGCCGTGCAGCTCGACGAGGCTCCGCACCATCGTGAGCCCGATGCCCAGGCCGCCGAGCGAGCGCGCGAGCGACTGATCCACCTGCACGAACGGCTCGAAGATCGCCTGGAGCATCGAGCTCGGGATGCCGACGCCCGCGTCCCTCACGCGGAGCCGCGCGACGGCCGGCTCGTCGGCGACCTCGAGGCTCACGTGGATCTCGGTGCCCGGCTCGGAGTATTTCGAGGCGTTCCCGAGGAGGTTCATGAAGACCTGCTCGAGGCGGAGGTCGTCTCCGTCGATCACGACGGGGCCGTCGGGAAGCGTGAGCTTCACGCTCTGCTTCCGGCCCTCGAGGAGCGACTGGCTCCCCAGCACGGACTGTTTCACGACGTGGGCGACGTCGACGCCCGCCTTCCGGATCTCGATCTTACCGCGCGTGATGCGCGAGACCTCGAGGAGGTCGTCGACCATGCGCGCGAGGTTCCGCGTCTGACGGCTGATGACGTTCCGGAGCCGGACCGACGGGTCGTCGTGCGGGCCCAGGCGGTCCAGGATGACGTTCGCCGCGCTGATCGCGTTGAGCGGATTCCGGAGCTCGTGGGCGAGCATGCCGAGGAACTCGTCCTTCCGCTGCGCGGCCTCCGCGAGCTCCTCCGCGCGCCGCTTGTGCTCCTCGGCGAGCCGCTTGCCGTCCGTGACGTCGGTGAGGACGAGGACGGCGCCCTCCGGTGCGCCGTCCTCGCTCTCGATCGGGTCGAGGCTCAGGCGGAGCCAGCGTGCGCCGGTGGAGACCTCGAGCTCCTGCCGGCCGGACTGGACGGTGCGGAGGAGCGCGGTGAGCGCCGTCGGCTCGACGATCCGCGCGAGGGCTTCGACCGACGAGCGCCCGAGCAGCTCGCCCTTGTCGACGAGTCGTGTCGCGCTCTCGTTGACCTGAACGACGAGCCCGGCCGCGTCGACGATGAAGACGGCGTCGCGCATCGCGTCGAACGTGCGCTGCAGCTTGCGTCCCGTCCGGCGCTCGCTCGTCTCGGCGCGCCGCGTGCGCAACATCGCGCGGATGGTCGCGAGCAGCTCGACGTTCTCGATCGGCTGCGCGAGGTACGCGTCGGCGCCGCTGTCGAGGCCCTCGATGCGGCGATCCATCGACGCGAACGTCGCCGACGTCTGCACGACGAGGATCGTGGCCGTGCGCGGGTTGGACTTGATGCGACGGCAGACCTCGAGCCCGCTCACGTCGGGCAGGCGCACGTCGAGGAGCACGAGGTCGGGGCGCTCCCGCGCGACGAGCCGGAGCGCCGTCTCGCCGTCGGCGGCCTCGATCACGCGGTAGCCTCCGCGCTTCAGGATGTTCGAGTAGAGGTAGCGGGTTGCCTCGTCGTCGTTGACGTTCAGGACGAGCGCGTCGTGCTCGCTCATCACGGGCCTCCGTGTCGGCCGTGGATCCCTGCTTTCTCCAGGGCGTCTCGGATCCGTCCGATCGCGACCTCGCGCGACAGGGACTGCTTGTGCACGATCGCCGAGGCCTCGACCTCGAGTCGCTTCCTCTCCTCTTCGGCGAGGTCCTTCGACGTATGGATGATCACGGGGATGTTTCGAGTGACGGGATCCTTCTTGAGCTCGTCGAGCACGTCGAACGCGCTCATCTCCACGAGGACGAAGTCGAGGAAGATCACGTTCGGTCGGCGCTCCCGTGCAAGGCGCACGCCTTCCATCCCGGCTGCGGCCTCGAGGACTTCGTAGGGGAGACCGTCGAGGTGCTTGCGCACCAGATACCGCGACACCTGGTCGTCGTCGATGACGAGGACGCGCTCGACCGCGCCCTGCCGCGCGAGCGCGCGGAGCTTCAGCACGAGCCAGTCGCGCTCGAGCGGCTTCAAGTGGAACTCGTCGGCGCCGAGGGCGCGAGCCATCGCCTCGCCGCTCGTCGTGACCGTGACCACGAGGGTCGGGATCTCCCGCGTCTCCGGGCTGTTCTTGAGGTCTCTGAGGAACTGCCAGGAGGTCTCTCCGTCGAGCATGACGTCGAGGACGATCGCCGCGGGCGTGAGCCTCCGCAGGGCGGCGCGCGCGTCGTCCACGGTGCGCGCGGGTACGACGTTGAACCCCGCCCCCCGGAGGTACTTCTCGTAGAGGAAGAGCGTCTGGCGGTCGTCCTCCACGACGAGGATCGGCGCGAGGTCCGGCGGCGCTTCGGCGCTCCGCCTCACGAGGTCGTTCAGCTCGCGGGCCTCGGGGTGCACGAGGGGGAGCCGGAGGTGGAAGGCCGAGCCTTTGCCCTCGGTGCTCTCGACGGTGAGCGTGCCGCCGAGGCGCTCGGCGAGCTTGCGTGACAGCGTGAGGCCGAGCCCGGTGCCCTTCACGCGCTTCTGCACCGCCGACTCGACCTGGTAGAACTCGTCGAAGATCCGATCGACCTCGCGGGCCGGGATGCCGATGCCCGTGTCGCGCACGGAGAAGGTCACCTGGTCGCCCTCCACCTTCGCCGAGACCCGGATCGAGCCCCGCTCGGTGAACTTGAGGCTGTTCGAGACGAGGTTCCTGAGGATCTGGGAGACCTTCCCCTCGTCCTGCTCGAGGGTGGCCGCGGGCACAGGCTCGAACACGAGGTCCACGTCCGGAGAGCGCGGGAGCGGCCGCAGCATGCCGCGCGCCGAGACGAACAGCCCCTGGAGCGGGAAGGCGGAGAGGCGGAGCAAGACCCGCCCTGCCTCGACACGGGAGAGCTCGAGCATGTCGTCGACCAGCGCGTTGAGCGACTCGGCCGACTGGCGGACGAACCCGAGCTGCTTCTCCTGCTCCGCGTTGAGGTCGCCGTCGCTCCGCTCGAGGAGCAGCTTCGTCAGCCCGAGGATGGAGTTGATCGGGGTCCGGAGCTCGTGGCTCACGTTCGCGACCAGCCTCGTCTTCACCTCATTCAGGTGACGGAGGCTCGTGTCCTTGTCCCCGAGCTCCGCGTGGAGCGCGACGACGCCACGGGTGCTCTCGTCCAGATCGCGGTGCACGCGGACGAGCTCCTCGTGGCGCCTCAGCAGCTCGCGCTGCTGCCGGTCGGACTCGCGGTGGAGCGCCGTCATCTCCGAGAGCGTGCTGCTCACCTGCCCGAGCGCTTGGGCGTAGGCCTCCGAGACGGCGCTCGCGAGGATCGCGATGGTTCCGTCCTCGAGCTCCGAGGCGTGGAAGGCGAGCACGCGCGGCCGCCCGCCGACGACCATGACGACCTCCCACGGCTCGCGCGCGTCGCCGCCGTGACCGAGCGCCGCGCTGCGAAGGCGCTCGAGCTTCTCCTGCCCGCCGGGCGCGCAGCGATCGCGGAGGCACGTCCCCTCCTCCAGCTCGAGGCCGCGTCGCGCGCGCTCGTCGAGCCAACGGACGACCATCTGCGGATCGACGACGAGGCACATCTCGTGGCTCATGCGCTCGAACGCCGCCATGACGTCGCGTCGGGGCGTCAGCATCCGAGCTTCTCCTTGCACCGCGCGACGAGGGCCTCGGCGTCGCCGCCGAAGACGCACACGTCGAGGCGCTGGGCGAGCTCCGGGGCCATCTCCACGACCACTCCGCCCACGAGGATCGTCGGCGCCGGATCGGCCGCCGCGCGCAGCTCCGCGACGGTCGCCTCGAGCGCGGGGATGTTGAAGGTCATCGCGATCGAGAGCCCGACCACCGCGGGGCGAAGCCTGCGAACGAGCGCGACCAGGCTCTCGCGCGGCACGTTCGCGCCGAGGAAGCGGACGTCGAAGCCCGCCATCTCGAGGAAGTCGGCGCCCATCCGCGCGCCGAGCTCGTGGTGCTCGCCCTCGATGCAGGCGACGACCGCCACGTGGCCGTTCCCCCCGACGCGGGGGAGGTGGCGGTAGAGGCGCGCGAGCACGAGCTGGGAGATGCTCGTCGCCAGATGCTCCTCCGCGACGCCGATCGCGTTCTCCTGCCAGAGCCTGCCGATCTCGCGCTGGGCCGGCTCGATCACGCCGAGGTGCAGATCCCTCACGCTCACCCCGCTGGCGAGCGCGTCGTCCACGAGCCGAAGGGCTTCGCGCGAGTCGCCGGCGAGCTGGGCCCTCAGGTAGTCACCCGCGAGGGCGTGAGCGCGGGTGAGGTGCGAAGCCGTCGCCGACATTTCCCTCGTCCATAGCGCGAAAATTCGCGACGGTCCGCGTCGGCGGCGCGTGCGACGCGAGGCCGCGCGTCGCGCCGCCGAACGCTCTGGCTCGTCGTCCGTTCCGGCGGGCGCGTGGCGCTCGCGAGGACGTCGAGCCGGAGCAGGACGTCAGCGGTTCTCGCCTTGCTGGCCGCCCTCGATGTGCTGTCCCCCGTGCGAGATGCTGCTGCCCTCGCCGTTCGGACGGCGGCGCACACCCCCGCGACGGACGTGGGGGGCCATCCCGCCCTTCCGCCCGGCCACGCGCGCCTCGTCGCTCGTGAACTGGTGCGCCGTGCCGGCCGCGTGAGCCGCCTTCCCGCCCTTGCTGGCGATCTCGCGGACGCGGTCACGGTCCATCGCCGCGAAGCCACGGCGCCGGGGACGACGCTCCTCCGTCTCGTTGCTCCCCTCGGCGCGAGCCGGCGTCTCCGTCGTCTCGTTGCCGTCGCCCGCGTTCGTCTCGTCGATCCACATCATGGCTGACTCCTGAGGCACCGCTCGAGGCGGTCCACCGGGTTTTGGGTTAGGTCGTATCCCCTCCGAAGCGACGGTCGTGCCAGTGACCAGTTCGTCGGAAATGCAGCGCTCGCCGCAGTTGTTCTGCTCGGGAGCGCATGAGCTTCGTGTCAGGCCGCGACACTCGTGGCGCCGCGTCTCCATCGAGGCCCCGCCGGTCATGCTCGCGCTAGCGTGCAGTCTGCATACAAAAGGGACGCGGCGCGTAGCGCTCTCGCGCCACACGCCGCGGACGCGCGCCTCTACCGCGCGCGTCGAGCGCTACTCGGGTCAGCCGGAGTGACCGCGCATGCTGTCGGGGGCGCGCTCGGCGTCGGCTCGCCCGGCCGCGAGCGAGCGACGCCGACGCGCGGCGAGCAAGCGCTCGAGCTCGAGCGGGTCGACCACCTTCGTGAGCTGCGCATCGAAGCCGAGCCGTTGCACGACGGGCGGCGCGATGCGCTCCGACAGCCGGCTGACGAGGACGACGAGAGGCGGTCGCCGGATGCCGAGCGCGGACGGCAAGACGAGCGCGGACCCGTCGCGGAGGAAGGGCGCCACGACGAGCGCGTCGATGTCGTACGCGCACGCGATGGCGAAGGCCTCCGCGTGGGAGCGCACGACCTCGACGGTGTGACCGAGCGCGTCCAGCCTCGCGGCCAGCACGTCCGTGTGCCTGCGATCTTCGTCGCAGAGCAGCAGCTTCGAGGGAGTGGACGTCGCGTTCACGACCGACCGTGGTCGCATGCGCCGGGCCACGTCGCCCCGCCGGGGTTTCTTCGCGCGGAGCTCTCCCGGGCCCGAGGCGTCACGCCACGTGCGTGCGCGCGTCCCGCGCTTCCTCCTCGACCGCCTCGAAGGCGTCGAGGAACGCGAAGGGTTCGACCTCGGCCGCGCGGAGGATCGCGTTCACGAGCGCGGGCCCGAGAGTGGCGGTCTCCGGGACGATGACGTGGCTCTGGCCGCGCGCGAGCGTCACGAGACCGCCGGCGCGGCGCTGCGCCCGGAAGCCGAGTCGTCGCAGCGCGAGGATGCACTCCGTACCCGAGACATGAGGAAGCGCGAGCATCCTCGACCTCGGTGCAACGCGGATGCCGCTCCGGAAGCGCTGTGGATTGACACTGAACAAAAGAGCAGTCACAGCTCGTGTGCCATGGACTTGCTCGTCTCGCAGTTGAAGACCGCGATCCGTCGTCTCCTCGCCGCGAAGGGGGTGCGCGCGCGCGTGCTGGACAAGGTGAATCGTTACGGAGAGATCGTCATCGGCGTGATCCTCGAGCGCGCCGCGCCGACCGATCCCGACGTCCCGCTCGTCCCCTCGGACTCCGCGGCTTCGTGTCCCCGTCCGGCCGGTGAGGAACCGGGAGGTGGGGGAACGACGCACCGTGGACGCTAGCCACGCACGCGCGACGTCGCCCCGCAAAGTCGCCTCGGTAGGTGCGAGCGCCGGCGGTCAGGTCCGCAGGAGGAGGCTGACCGGCAGGACCGCGAAGGCGTCGCGGAGGGCGAGGCGACCGTCGGTCACCGTCAGCGCGCGTCCGGTGACGACGTCGCGGAAGCGGCCGTCGCGGACCGCGACCGCGCAGTCTCCCCAGACGTTTCCGATCGCCCATGGCGCTCGCCCTCGCGTCGCCCGCACGGGAAGGCGCGTCACGAGGCACAGCGCCTCGTCGCGATCGTCTCGGCGCGCGAAGGCGACCGCCTCATCGGGGGCGTCGAGCGGGACGTACGACCCGGACACCAAGAGGTCTGGCCGCTCGCGCCGCGCACGGAGGCACGCGCCGAGGACGCGGAGCTTGATCGCGCCGTCCTCGAACGTCTCGAGCAGCTCCGTCGGATCGGCCGCGCGCGCACGCTCGCCGAGTCGCGCGAGCGCCTCGTAGTCGACAGGCGCGCGGTTGTCCGGATCGACGAGGCGGAGATCCCACGTCTCGCTGCCCTGGTAGGTGTCGGGGATCCCTGGCGACGCTGCCTTGAGGACGGCGAGCGCGAGCCCGTTCGACGCGCCGTGCCGCGCGATGCTCCTCGCGCGCGCGCCGAGGCTGCGTGAGAGCGTGGGCTCGGCGAGCACACCGAGGACGAACGTGCGGAGCGCCTCCTCGTAGGGCTCGTTCGTCGAGAGCCAGCTCGTTCGCTGCTTCGCCTCGCGCGCCGCCTTCACCGCGTAGGCGACGATGCGCTCGCCGAACGCGGCGTCGGGCTCGGACGCGAGGGGCCAAGCGCCGAGGAGGGTCTGGAAGAGAAGGTACCGATCGGGCTCCGACGGTCCGCGCTCGTCGTCGAGCTCGGTCTGCAGCGGCTGCGACTGCGCGAGCCAGCCACGCACCCAGTCCTCCCACGCCTCGGGGAGCTCCGAGAGGACGGCGAGCCGCATGCGCACGTCCTCTCCGCGCTTCGTGTCGTGCGTGGACGTCGCGATCATCGCGTGTGGAAAGCTCGCTGCGCGCGCCGCGTTCGCCGCGTGGAGCTCGGCCGTGGACGTCCCGAACCGCTCGGGATGGCCTCCGACCTCGTTCGAGGCCGCGAAGCGGAGGTATGTGTAGAACGCAGTGTCCTCGACGCCCTTCGCCATGACGGGGCCGGTCAGCTGCTGGAAGCGCATCGAGACCTCGACGCGCGCGTCGCGATCGTCACCCTCGCTCGGAGCGAGGAGGAGCACGTCGCGCAGGAAGTCGAACACGGACGGGCTGACCTCGGGGTTTCGCCGCTTCGCGAGCCGGATCGCGCGCGCGAGGATCTGCTCGTCCGTCGCCTCCCGCGAGCCGTCGGGACGCACGTACGTCCGGTAGACGGGGAACGCGGTGACGGTCTCGGTGATCGCACGACGGAGCGCGGCGTACGTGAAGTCGCGCGACCGCCGGTCCTTCATCGCGATGCGCTCGAGCCGGATCGCGAGCATGTGCACCTCGGAGGAGAGGCTCGCGCGCATGATCGTGCGCTTCGCGTCGGCGACGTGGGCGCCGAACGGACGCGCGTCACCCGAGACGTCGGCCCAGAGACGCGTGAAGGCGGCCTCGGAGCGCGCGTCGACGAAGACGCCCGAGGCCTGGACGAGGAAGTCGTAGCCGGTCGTCCCGTCGATCGGCCACGCGCGGGGCAGCACCTCGCCGTGCGCGAGGATCTTCTCGACGACGACGTAGAGGTCGCGCCGCCCGCGCTCCTCCGCCGCCCGCCGAAGCTTCTCGAAGAAGCCCTGCGGGTCGTAGAGGCCGTCGGTGTGATCGAGCCGGATCCCGTCGAGCCGGCCGTCCTCCACGAAGCGGAGGAGCAGGTCGAGCGACTCGTCGAACACCGCGTCGAGCTCCATACGGATCGCGGCGAGGTCGTTGATGTCGAAGAAGCGGCGGTAGTTGATCTCCTCCGTCGCGACGCGCCAGAACGCGAGCCGGTAGCACTGGTCGACGAGGAGGCGATCGAGGTCGTCGAAGCTCCGCGGATCGCCTGGCTTGCCGTTCGTCGCCGTCACCGCGCCGTCGACGGCGTCGCGGGCCGCCTCGTCCTCGCAGAGCGCTTCGAGGCGTCGCTTGAGGACCTCCTTCTCGCGGTGGCGCTCGCGCTGCCGCTCGGGGTCCGTCTCGCTCGGCGGGGGGAGGTGACGGAGCCCCGTGAGGATGCTCTCGAGCTCTTGCCTCCGCGGGTCCTCGGGCGGCACGGCGAAGGACGCGAGGGCGCGCTCGAGGAGGGGAACGAGGCTCGACGGGTTCACCGGTAGGCGACGCTCCCAGTAGCGCACGAAGAAGGAGCCGCCCTCCCGCTCGACCGTCAGCTCGCCCTTCTCGAGCACCTCGCCGTACTGCGCGCCGAGGACGGGGAGGAGCACCTTGTTCTCGAGCGCGTCCTTCGGCGGGTGCCACTCGATGTCGAAGTGGCCCCCGTAGATGGATGACGGGCCGTTCTCGAGCACGTCCGCCCACCACGCGTTCGCCGTCGACGCGCTCATGTGGTTCGGGACGACGTCGACGATGTGTCCCATGCCGCGCTCGGCGAGCCCTCGCGTCCACGCGGTGAACGCTGCATCGTCGCCGATCTCGGGGTTCAGCCTCCGCGGGTCCGTCAGGTTGTACCCGTGCGTGCTCCCCGACTCCGCCGCCAGGTACGGCGAGGCGTACGCGTGCGAGACGCCGAGCGCGTGCAGATGGGCGGTGATCCGGGCCGCGTCGGCGAACCCGAAGCCGGCATGGAGCTGGAGGCGGTAGGTGGACGTGAGGCTCATCGGGCGAGGGGGCTCGTGAAGAGCTTCAGGGATCGCGGGCCGAGCTCGGTGCTCTCTCCCTGCCGGACCTCCTCTGTCCGGTGATCGTCTGCCGTGTCGACGAGGAGGCGCCACGCGCCTTCGCCCGACGCCTTGGGCAGGACGAAGCGGAGCCCGACGTCGGACCCGTTCAAGACGAGGTAGAAGTCGTCGTCGACGACCTGGCTGCCGTCCGCGTCGGTGTCGTCGATGCCCTGCCCGGCGAGGAAGAGGCCGAGGCTCGCGGTGACGGGGTTGTTCCAGTCCGCGTCGGTCATCTCGGCCCCGTCGTGCCGGTACCACATGATGTCGCGCACGTCGGTCCCGCGGATACGGCGACCGCGGAAGAACTTCGCGCGATGGAGCGCGGGATGCTCACGGCGGATCGCGACGAGCCTCTTCGTGAACGCGAGGAGCGCCTTCCGCTCGCCGTCGAGCTCCCAGTCGTACCAGCCGATCTCGTTGTCCTGGCAGTAGGCGTTGTTGTTTCCGCGCTGGGTCCGCCCGATCTCGTCGCCACCGCAGATCATCGGCGTGCCCTGCGAGAGGAGCAGCGTCGCCAGGAAGTTCCGCGCCTGCCGCGCCCGGAGCGCGCGGACGTTCGCGTCGTCCGTCTCGCCCTCCGCCCCGCAGTTCCAGGACTGGTTCTCGGACTCGCCGTCGCGGCCGTCCTCGCCGTTCGCCTCGTTGTGCTTCTCGTTGTACGAAACGAGATCGCGGAGCGTGAAGCCGTCGTGCGCGACGACGAAGTTCACGCTCGCGAAGGGCGCGCGCCCGTTCGACGCATACAGATCGCTCGACCCCGTCAGGCGGTAGCCGAGCTCGCCCGTGTTGCGCCCGAGGCCCCGCCAGAACGCCCGGATCGCGTCGCGGTACTTCCCGTTCCACTCGGCCCAGCCGACGGGGAAATTCCCGACCTGGTAGCCGCCGTCGCCGACGTCCCACGGCTCGGCGATGAGCTTCACGCGACCGATGACCGGATCCTGTCGGATGATCGTGAAGAAGCTCGAGAGGGCGTCGACCTCGTGGAGGGAGCGCGCGAGCGTCGAGGCGAGGTCGAAGCGGAAGCCGTCGACGTGCATCGACGTGATCCAGTACCGGAGACTGTCCATGATGAGCTGGAGGGTCTGCGGGTGCCGGACGTTCAGCGTGTTGCCCGTGCCGGTGTAGTCGAAGTAGTAGCGCGGGTCGCTCCCGACGAGGCGGTAGTAGGTGGGGTTGTCGATCCCCTTCAAGCTGATCGTCGGGCCGAGGTGGTTGCCCTCGGCGGTGTGGTTGTAGACGACGTCGAGGATCACCTCGATGCCCGCGCGGTGGAGGCGCTTCACCATCTCGCGGAACTCGCGCACGCCGGCGCCGGGTACGTCGATCGAGCGGTAGCGGACGTCCGGCGCGAAGAAGGCGATCGAGTTGTAGCCCCAGTAGTTCCGGAGGCCCTTGTCGAGGAGGTGCTTGTCGTCGACGAACCCGTGGACGGGGAGGAGCTCGAGCGCCGTCACGCCGAGCTCCTGGAAGTAGGCGATCATCGGGTCGCTCGCGAGGCCGCCGAACGTGCCGCGCAGCTGGGGCGGGACCTCGGGATGGCGGATGGTCGCGCCCCGGACGTGGACCTCGTAGAAGATCGAGCGGTGAAAGGGGACGTTCGGCGGCGCGTCGTCCTCCCAGTCGAAGGCTTCGTCGATGATGACGCCGAGGGGGACGCCGCGCGCGTCCTTCGTGCTGCGGGCGAGGTCGCCGTCCGGGTGGCCGAGCGGGTAGGCGAAGAGCCCTTCGTCCCAGCGCTCCACGGAGTCGAGCGCCTTCGCGTACGGATCGAGGAGCAGGTTCTGGGGGTTGTAGCGGAGTCCCCGGTGCGGCTCGTAGGGCCCGCTCACGCGGTAGCCGTACTTCTGCCCGGGTCGCACGTCGGCCACGTAGGCGTGCCAGGTGAAGCCCGTCCGCTCGCGTAGGGGGACCCGCGTCTCGCGGCCCGTGTCGTCGACGAGGCACAGCTCGACGCCCGTGGCGTTCTCCGAGTAGAGGGCGAAGTTGACCCCGCTCCCGTCGTACGTGGCGCCGAGCGGGAAGGGAGCACCGGGAAGGACGCGCATCGGGGCGCGCCACCGAAGCACGGGCCGTGCCTTCCCGGTCGCCGCGCGGTGCGGTGCGGCAGCCGTCGCGCGTAGCTCTGGCGAACGAATCCGAGCGGCGCCACACGGCGCCCCATCGAGGCGAAGTGCCACGGGCTGCGCGCTCGGCGCCGCGCGCGCCGTTTGCGGCGCGCGTCCGCGAGAACGCGCCTACGCGGCGGTTCGTCCGAAGAATCCGCGCGCCTTCGGCCTCGCGTCGGACCTAGGCGGTCCGGTACGGCGCGTGCACCTGCCGGCGCGGCCCCTCGGAGCTCGAGTGTCATGCAGAACCCGGAACGCGACACGTTGGTCGACACGCTTCTCGAGGCCCTCGAGACGGAGCGCTACGTCCGCGCCCCGCTCCTCCTCACGGTGATCGACGAGCTGTCGGCGCTCCCGCCCTTCGCGTCCGCGGCGGGACCGGCCGAGGAGCTGCGCGCGGCCCTCGAGGCCCGCGCGATCGACGACGCGGAGTACGTCCGCCGCGTCCGCGCGCTGCGCGGGCTCGTGAAGGACCTACGACCGTCGTGCCTCAGGCTCGCTGCGGCCGGCGCAGCGTAGACGGCTCCGCGAAGCGCAGCTCGGAGGCGGCGCAGCACGGGCGCTCGCGCACGCGGAGGCACCCGCAGCTCGCGCAGAGCACCTCGGTCTCGAACGCCTCGGGCGCGGCGAGCAGATCGGCCGCGACGAGCGCGAGCACACGGTCGGCGAGCGGACCCGACGTCGCCGCGGGGACGAAGCCGGCCGTGCCGCGCGCGTCGGCGCAGGGGACCACCGCGCCGCTCGCGAGCATCGACCACGCGAAGTCGACCCGCGTCTCCGCGCTCTCGAGCGAGAAGAGCGTGTCCTCGACGCGGGCGCGCGCCGTCCGGAGGAGGCGATCGACGAAGCGCACGTCGACGTGGGAGAAATCGTCGATCGGCGTCCGAGCGTCCACCGCCAGGCGCGTCATCGGGACGAGCATCCCGTAGATCCAGTGGACGAGGTCGGCCTTGCCCCAATCCTGCGAGCGCTCGACGAAGGTGCGCCAGGCGCTCCGGCACTCCGTGGCGACCAGACCGGAGGAGGCGGCGGAGGGCGCGAGGCTGAGGATCGTCGGTTTCGTGGCGGCGCTCGACATCGGTTCCTCGCCCTGGTGCAGCGGGCGTTCCATCTGCGACCGTCAGCCGCGTGACGCTCCCGTCGACGCGGGCGACCGATGGTTCTAGCCTTCCATGTCGAGTGGAAGGTCGGACGAAGTCGACGGTGCTCGTCGTGGACGACGAGGAGGACGTGCGGGAGATCGTCGGGGAGATCCTCGCCGACGCCGGCTACGACGTGCGCCTCGCGGCGGACGGACGCCAGGGGCTCGCGCTCGCGGTCGACGCCCCGAGGCCTGCTGCGATGGTCCTCGACCTCGTGATGCCCGTCATGACCGGCAACGAGCTCTTCGAGCGCTTGAAGCTCGACATCCGGACGAAGGACATCCCCGTCGTCATCATCACCTCGGACGCTTCACGTGCGCCGAAGGGGGTGCCGGTGCTCCAGAAGCCGATCGGGCTCGGCGTGCTCCTCCGCGCGGTCGAGTCGGCGCTCACGACCGCCACCTGAGCGCGGCCGGGCCGCCGTCAGCGAGGCTGGGTCGGGAGCGGCGTCGGGAGCACGCCCGCGTGGACGATGTGGCTCGGCAGACGAACCGGCGGTCCGGACGGTTCGCCGACGTCGACGTCCACCTCCCAGGTCCCTTCGCTCGGCAGCGCGCACGCGAGCGGCATCCAGACGACGTGCTGTGCCCCTGCGGCGAGCTCTCCCGCCAGCGGGATCTCACGCCGGTCCTTGCACGTGAGGGGTGAGCCTCGCAGGTGGAGCGACGTCTCGACGAGAACGGTCGGCAGGTTCACGGGACGGGACGTCGCATTGGTGAGGGCGAGCACGATCCTGACCTGGCCGGCCGCCTTGGCCGGGACGACCTCGCGCGTCCCGGTCGCGATCGCCTGGATGGCAGGTCGGGTCGAGAGCGGCACGGGCGGGTAGGGGCCGGGCTCGAGACGAAAGGGGGAGCTCGCCAGCGGCGCGTCCTCCCGCGACGCGTCCGACCAGCGCGCCTCGAGGACGTACGCGCCGGGGAGCGGCGTCTCGCACGCGAACGTGCGGGCGGCCTCGTGCGTCGTGCCCGGCTCGAGCGTGGTCGGGAGGCGGTCGACGATGGGACCGCGCTCCTCGCAGGGGTGGACACGTAGCGTGCCGCGCGCGACGAGCTCGATGCGACGTGTTCCGAGCGCGACCGGCGCGCGCGTCGTGTTCGTGAGCGAGACCCGCGTCGCGAGGAGCACGTGACCGAGGCGGGTCTTGTCGAAGGTCGCGGAGGCCGGCGCCTTCAGGCGCGCCGTGATTCCGTGGGCGACGACGGTGTCGCGGATCGACGTGTCGTCCGCCGCGTCGGCCTCTCGGGCGAGGGCCGCCGCGAGGGCGAGCACGCCGAGGGGGCCTGCGATCCTCGGCGTCATGCGTGGCGAGAGCCAGCTCACGAGCGCGAGTCTCGCACGGGTCGTACCACCCTGCGATCGCGCCGAAACGCGAGGACCGACGACGCGGGCTCCTGCATCCCTTGCGCGCGCGCCGCACGCGCTGCGGCATTGTTTCAACCGTTCGGAAGCCTGACGTTTTCTCACCCCTCGGGCGTCCGCGACTTGCGCTCGAGGGCGAGCCGTGGGAGACCGCCGCCCGCATCCGCCCCCTTCCCTGTCGGAAGGGGCCGTCGTCCCTGGAGGCTCCGTGGCGCACCTCACCGATTTCGTCGTCTTTCGCGATAGCAGCATGGCCGCGAAGTACGCCCACACCAAGATGCCGATGACGACGCTGTTCGAGGCCTACCTCGACGGCAAGCTCGACATCCCGGACATGGACACGTTCCTCGATGCCCGCGAGGACCTCGTGAAGTACTCGATCACCGAGGACCACCTGAAGTTCTTCTTCACGCGGTTCATCCCCGAGGTGACGATCCACTCCAAGAAGCAGGACGAGCGCATCGTCCGCGAGCACTACGACCGCGGCAACGACTTCTTCGAGTTCTTCCTCGGCGACCGCATGGTCTACACGAGCGGCATCTTCACGAACGAGAAGCAGGCCCTCGAGACGGCGCAGGACGACAAGATCGACCTCGTCATGCAGAAGCTGATGCTGAAGCCGGGGGAGAAGCTCCTCGACATCGGCTGCGGTTGGGGCACGCTCACCATGCGCGCCGCGAAGGTCTGGGGCGCGGACGCGACCGGCGTGACGATCGCCAAGGAGCAGACCGCGTTCGGCAACCGTCGCATCGAGAAGGCCGGCGTGAAGGACCACGCGCGCATCCTCTGCTCGGACTACCGCGACATCCCGAAGCAGAAGTTCGACAAGATCTCGAGCCTCGAGATGGTCGAGCACGTCGGCGTGAAGAACCTCGCCGCCTTCTGCGACCAGGTCTACGATCTGCTCGCCGACGACGGCCTCTTCCTCCTCCAGTGGACGGGCCTCCGCCGCGGCGGGAAGATGGGCGTGCCGGTCATCGGCCTCCGCCCCGAGGACCTCATCTGGGGCCTCTTCATGAACAAGTACATCTTCTCCGGCGCCGACGCGTCGCTGCCCCTGAGCGCGATGTGCGAGGCCCTCGAGAAGGCCGGCTTCGAGATCCAGAGCGCGGAGAACGTCTCCATCCACTACGCGTTCACGATCGAGAAGTGGCACAAGAACTGGCTCGCGAACAGGGAGGGCGTCCTCCGCACGTACGGCGAGCGCTGGTTCCGTCTCTGGAGCCTCTTCCTCGGCTGGTCGTGGCGCATCGCGCGTCAGGGCAACGCGGCCTGCTTCCAGGTCGTCGCCAACAAGAACCTCGACAAGTTCGACCGCACCCGCTTCGTCGCGCACGACGTGGGCCGCGCCTGGCCGAAGCCCGCCGCTCCGGCGCACGCGACGCCGCCGGCTGCCTACGGTCACGGCAAGACGAACGGCACGGTCGCCGAAGCCGAGTGAGGAGCCGGGCGTAGAGCCCGCGAGTCCTGCGGCGACGATCCCTCACGGATCGTCGCCGCGTCTCGTTCAGGCCCGCGCGATCTCGAGACGAGCGCTCAGAGCGGGCGGCGGGTCGCCGTGGGGCGGACGGCGACCCAGGCGGACCGCTCGGGCGGCGACAGTGTGGGGCTCCCCGTCGCCAGGAAGCGATCGAGCTCGGGCAGCGCGTCGACGCCCCAGAAGAGCTCTCCGTCGGCGAGGACGGACGGGACACCGAACACGCCCTCGGCGATCGCGGCGTCCGTCTGGGCGCGGAGCCGCGCCTTCCCCTCGGCCGACTCGGCGGCGTCGAGCACGCCGGCCGCGTCGAGGCCCACCTCGGTCACGAGATCGGCGACGGTGGCGCGCGCCTCGACCGATCGCGCCTCGCCCGACCACGTCGCGTCGAAGATGCGGGTGACGAGCGCTCGCCGCGCGTCCGGCGCGAGCGGGACCGAGAGGACGCGCAACGCCACGAGCGGCGAGAACGGGTGCGCGAACGGCGCGCCGAACGGCACCCCGAGGGCCCGGGCCTTCCGGACCGTGTCGACCACGAGGTACCGCTGCTTCGCAGGCACCTCGGCCGGTCCCTTCGTGCCGTGGTGCCCGAGGAGCCCGGCGAACAGCACCGGGATCGGGTCGACGGCCCGCCCGTGCCGCTCGGCGACGCGGTGGATCTGCGTCCACCCGAGGTAGGCGTAGGGCGAGATCACGTCGAAGAAGAAGCGGAGCGGAGGGGACGGCGAGGTCACGGTCGGCACCTTAGCAGCGGCGGCGCTCCCCCCACGAAGCCCCGGCCCCTCGAGCGGTGACGCGACCGCGCGATCCTGTACGATGCGGAGCGCCGACATGCGCGTTCACCTTCTCCGTATCGCCGTGCTCGCGGGCGCGACGGTCTGTCTCGCGTGCTCGGGCGGTGGCCCCGTCGCAGCGCAGGGCGACGCCGGGACGAGCGGCGGGCTCGCGCCGCCTCCTGCGTCCGAGGACCCCGTTCTGCGCGGGCGGTGGGAGCGCGTGTTCTCGGGGCTCGACAACGACGCCCCCAACGCCGACCCGTGGGTCGACGCTCGCGATGGGGCCGCGCACTTCGTCTACCGCTCCAAGACCGGGCAGACCCGGTACTTCGTGTTCGACGGCGATGCCGGGGGGCAACGGACCGAGATCGCATTCCCGCAAGGCACGAAGAGCGTCGGTCGGGTGGTCGTCCTCCCGGGCGGCGACAGCGTCGTGTTCGGGCTCGAGCAGGTCTCGACCAAGGTCTCGAGCTTCCGACGCGCCGCGGGGAGCCCGGCGGCGACCCCAGGGCCGCCGCTCGATCCGACGCGTGGGCGCATCCCCTTCACGTTCGAGAGCGCCGAGCTCGAGGGAGACGCGGTGTTTGCCGGTGTCGTGACGGGGCAGGCGGCGGACGGCGGTCCGCTCGTCGCCGTCGATCGCCTCGGGACGGCGGGATTCGCGACCCTCGGCGAGTTCGCGGTGAGCGACACCGTCGCGCGCCTCCGGCTCGCGAGCGATGGCAGGACGCTCGCGCTCGCCGTCTACGCGGGCACCGCTGCGCGGACCGTGCGCACCTACGGCGGCGGCGCTTGGCGCGACCTCGGCGGGCTTCCCTCGCCCGCGGGCGCGGTCGGTCTCCCCTCGCTCGTCGTGGACGGAGGCCGCGTGTTCCTCCTCGAGTACGACGAAGCCTCGTCGACGGCGGGGGTCTGGCTGCACGACGGGACGAGCTGGGCTCCGTTCGTCCGGTCGCAGTCCGGTGAGGGCCTGCGCTCGCTCGTCTTGCACGGCGGCGCGCTCTACGCGATCTACGGCGACGTCCCGAACAAGGGCCTTCCCGTGACCCGCGGCGTCGCCCGTCTCGACCGTGATGCCATCACGCGCGTCCCGTTCGATGGGCAGTCGGCGGACGGCAACATCGATCCCGACTCCCGGCACGACGTGAGCAGTCAAGAGGACTGCCGGCTCGTCTCGCGCGGCACGGCGCTCTTCCTGACGTACGCCGAGGGGTCGACCGCCACGCAGACGTTACGTCTCTACCGGCACGTTCCGCGCTGAACGCCTCACCGGAAGGCCGCGACGACCCTCCGACCCTGCTGCAACTCCTCGAAAAGACGCATTGCCACAGAGGTGTTACTTGCACCTACCTCTGGCGGTGTCACAGGGACGCCCATGCGCTCCCCGGCTCGTCTCCTCGCCCTCACCGGTCTCGCCTTGCTCTCCTTCGTCGGCGCCAGCGGGTGTGCCGCCGACACGGACGAAGCTCCCTCCGAGTCGCTCGGCCAGGACGAAGCGGAGCTCGCCAAGCACGTCCGCCTCGATCGCGTGAAGCCCGCGGAGGTCGCCGCCGCGTACGCCGAGGAGCTCGCGCCGCAGGTGAGCGCGTGCCTCGCGAAGAACCCTTCGCTCCAGGCCATCACGACGAACATCGCGAAGGGGCTCGCGTCGCGTCCGTACGCCTGCGCGTGGGACGTGCAGAGCCTCGCGGTGGGCGTGCTCGCGGAGAAGAACGTGCCCTCGCTCCCGGCCTCGCAGCTCGCCGCGGCGATCGCGCCGTACGCGACCGCCGTCCTCGCGCGCGCCGTCGACGCCGACGGCTTCTACGTCGCCCCGAAGACCGGTCACCTCGACTTCTTCTACGCCGAGAAGCGAGCTCGCGAGGAGAAGGCGCTGTCGCTCGCGAAGAACCCCGCGGGCGTCGATCTGCGCGCCCTCCGCGCCGCGTGGCGGAAGGTCGAAGAGGAGCGCGGGAACCTCGACTCCGACTGGCTCAACCCCGTCCGGGTCGACCGCGATCCGTCCCTCGGCGACGTCAAGCGCGCGGGGCAGATGTGGTGGGGCGTCTCGCAGGCCTCGTGGGGCCTCGCGGCGATCGCCGACTTCCACGCGGCCGACGAAGGCCCCGACGGCTCGGCCGAGTTCGCGCCCATCGCGAGCGCGCTGAAGCAGCGCTCGATCAAGAAGCGCTGGTATCTCACCGGGCGGGACAGCGGGCGAGGCGACGGCTGGAGCCGCAACTACCTCGTCGTCCTCGACGAGCACCAGCAGCTCTGGGGCTTCCAGATGGGGTACAGCGAGTGACGATCGCGCTCGCGGCTTGCGGCGGCGCTCGCGCCAGGAGATGACTCGACCATGACGACCACGACGACGAAGGATCCCGGCTCACTCCTCGTGCTCACGTTCGACGCGCCGCTGAAGGCGCGCGAAGCGTTCCTCGCGTTCCAGCGGCTCCAGCAGGAAGAGGCGGTCGTCCTCCACGACGCCGTCTTCTTCGAGAAGGACGCCGAGGGCCGCGCCGTCGTCACCGAGACGATCGACACCCCGCCCGCCGAGAGCGCGCTCCGCGGGAGCATCTGGGGCGCGCTCCTCGGGACGCTCGTCGCCGGGCCCATCGGCACGCTCGTCGGAGGGGCGATCAGCGCGGGCCTCGGCGCGCTCACCGCCAAGCTCATCGACATCGGGATCCCGGACGCCACCGTCAAGGAGCTCGAGGAGTCCCTGGCCTCGGGCTCGAGCGCCCTCGCGCTCCTCGTGAGCCACGTGAAGGAGGACGCGCTCGAAGCAGAGCTCCGACGCTTCGCGGGCGCGAAGCTCCTCCAGAGCACGCTCACGCCCGAGACCGTCCAGCGCCTCCGCAACGCCCTCCACCGCGAGGCGTGAGGCCCGCTTCGCGGGCGCGCGAGGGCGGCTCGTCCGGGGCGAGCCCGCCGCCCGATCAGGGGCTGTTGCACCACACGAAGAGGCGGCCAGCCCTACCAGGTGCTCCCGCCTCGCCGCGTTCGGCCTGCGACTCGAGGCCGGGCTTCGATGCGCTTGCGCGGAAGAGCTTCCCGATGCGCACGCTGCGCCCGAGGTAGCCCGCGCCGCCGCCGCCGCCGCCCACCTCGCCCCCGCTGATGCCGCCG
>JALHPN010000073.1 GCA_022842465.1 Polyangiaceae bacterium
GCGCTCGCGCGCCGGCGGCGCGGCGGCGCCGAGCGGATCCGCCTTCTTCGCGCGCGGGCGCGGTTCCGCCGCCCCCGTCACGAGGAGCGCCGTCACGAGCGCGTGCGTGTCGACCTCGGCCGTCGCCTCGGCGAGGACCTCGCGGACGATGCGCGTCCCTCCGAGCATCCTCCGCACCCCCGCCGCCTCCTCCGACGTGAGCTCGAACGCGGCGTCGATCTCCTCGATCGGCCACGCCGCAGCGAGCGCGCTCTCCATCGCCGCCTCGAGCGCCACGCTCTCCTTCACCTCGTCGTCGGTGAGGCGCAGGGCGTCGAGCACGAGCGCCTCCAGTGACAAGGCGAGGTCACGCGCGGCGTCTCGCTCCGAGCCGAGCACCGTCGCGGTCCACGTCAGCTTCCGCCGCGAGAGCATGCGCATCGCGCGCCCGCGTATCTGCTCGGTGAGCGCGCTCCGGGCCTCGGCCTCGGACACGTAGCCGAGACCGACCGCGATCTCGGCGAACCGGAGCCTCTCCCCGCCGACGAGAGCCTCCGTCATCTTCTCGAGGACGTCGACGTACTGCTCCTGCGTCAGGAGCCGCTTCCTCACGAGCACGCGACCGAGCGGCTCGCCAGCCCCGGACTCCTCCACGGACACGACGTGTCCTTGCGCCAGCACGAGGCGCGTCGCGACGCCCTCCGCCATCACCTCGAAGAGCATCGCCGCGCCGTTGCGGCGCACCCGCACGAGCTCACGCAGGAGGGCGCGGTCCATGAGGCGCATTGTCGCCCACGACGGTGCGCTCGTACCAGCGACTCGTACGCGCGAACGTCACTCGAAGGCGGCGATGCCCGTGATGTCCTGCCCCAGGATGAGGGTGTGGATGTCGTGGGTGCCCTCGTACGTGTAGACGGTCTCGAGGTTGCACATGTGGCGCATCACCGGATATTCGAGGGTGATGCCGTTGCCGCCGAGGATGTCTCGGCACTGCCGCGCTACGTCGAGCGCCATCCGGACGTTGTTCCGCTTGATGAGACTCACGTGCTGGGGGCGAAGCTTCTTCTCCGTCTTGAGGCGCGTGACCTCGAGCGCCATGAGCTGCGCGGAGGTGATCTGCGTCAGCATCTCGGCGAACTTCGCCTGCACGAGCTGGTGGGCAGCGATCGGCTTGCCTGCAAACTGCACGCGATTTTTCGCGTAGTCGAGCGCGCTGTCGAAGCAAGCCTGCGCGGCGCCGATCACGCCCCAGGCGATCCCGAAGCGCGCGGCGGTGAGGCAAGAGAGCGGCCCCTTCATCCCGCGGACGTTCGGGAGCACCGCGTCCTTCGGGATGCGGACGTCCTCCATGATGAGCTCGCTCGTCACGCTCGCGCGAAGGCTCATCTTCTTGTGGATGAGCCGCGCTTCGAAGCCCTTTGTGTCGGTAGGGACGAGGAACCCCCGGACCTCGCCGTCCTGGCCGCCGACCTTCGCCCAGACGATCGCGACCTGGGCGAGGTTGCCGTTCGTGATCCAGCGCTTCGTACCGTTCAAGACCCACGCGTCGCCGTCGTCGACCGCGGTCGTGCGCATGCCGCTCGGGTTCGAACCGTGATCGGGCTCCGTGAGGCCGAAGCAGCCGATGATCTCGCCCTTCGCCATCTTCGGGAGGTAGCGCTCCTTCTGCGCCTCCGAGCCGAACGAGTGGATCGGGTACATGACGAGGCTGCCTTGCACGCTCGCGAACGAGCGAATGCCGGAGTCACCGCGCTCGAGCTCCTGCATCGCGAGCCCGTAGCCGACCTCGGACAGGCCCGCGCAGCCGTACCCGTGCAGGTTACAGCCGAGGAGCCCCAGCTCCGCGATCTCCTGGACGAGCTCGGTCGGGAACGTTCCCTTCTCGAAGTGATCTCCGACGACGGGCAGGATGCGCGCGTCGACGAACTTGCGAACGGAGCTCTGGATGGCCCGCTCTTCGGCGGTGAAGTGACGCGTGACGTCGAGGAAATCCATCATCTCGGGGACCTCGCCGCCGGAGGTAGCACGGGGCCCGCGGCACGGCCAGACGACGTCGATGTTGCTCGGCGTGGCCGGCTCCTCCTAGCGTGGACGCGTGCGAACCACGTCGACCCTGGGCGCCCTCGCCCTCCTCGCGATCTGTCCGGCGCTCCTCTCCCTCGGGTGCGACACGATCAAGGCCAAGCTCGGGAAGGGCGGCGACGCCGGGACGGCCGTCGCGGTCGCCGAGTCCGAAGCCGGCACGGTCGCGGGCGCGGTCGCCGAGCTCGATGCGGGCCCGACCGCCGCGGCCCCGGTCGCCGACGACCCGCCGCCGAAGAACGCCGCGAGCGTCGCGCGGTTCGGCAGCGAGAATGCGCTCGGCGACGCGGAGGCGACGATCAAGCGTCCCGCGCGCGTCACCTCCGCCATCCCGTCCGGCGCGGACGTCGCCGCGATCCCGGCGGGCACCATCGTGAAGCAGGTGGCGGAGAAGGGCGGCTTCTACCGCGTGACTTTCGCCGATCCGAAGGAGCCGACCACGCGCCTGACGGGCTGGGTCGACAAGCTCGCATTCATCGACCCTGCCAGCGTCGCGCCAGGCGCGACGACCGCGGCGACCGCGCCCAAGGGGAAGAAGCCGATCAAGTGCGCGGCCGGGCTCGTCCTCGCAGGCAGCGACGACAAGGCCACCCCCGTCTGCTCGAAGAAGTGCAGCGACGACAAGGAATGCAACGGGGGGGAGTGCGAGGTCTCGTTCCTCTTCGATCCGGACAAGCTCACGATGCTCCCCGCCGCGAGCTCGCGCACGATGGTGTGCATCGGGGCGAAGCCGGCGCCGATCGCGTCGTCGAAGGTCGACGCGGGCGCCGCTCCCGTCCTGACCTACAACGTCGGGGAGGCGGTCATGGTCGAGTGGAAGAACAGCTGGTACCCGGCGAAGGTGATCGCGGTCGGCTCCGGCGGGAAATACCGGATTCACTACGACGGCTACGGCAGCGAGTGGGACGAGTTCGTGAGCCCCGCGCGCATGAAGAAGAAGTAGTCGCTCACCGCTGCACCCGGACGGTCGGGGTCGCGCCGGTGAAGTCGGCGCGCACGGTGACGCGCTCGCCGCCCTTCACGGTGAGGCGCTCGCCGCGGCTCTCGCCCGTCGGGTCGAAGAAGAAGCGGACGTCGTGGGTGCCGGGGTCGAGCGCGAGGCGCGACGGACACGCCCCTCGCGACGTGCCGTCGACGGAGACGCGCGTCCCTGGATCGCCGAGGAAGGTCACCTGCGCCTTGCCGGTCGCGACGACCTGCACGGCGCCGCTGGCGACCGCGGGCCCCGTCGCCGCTCCGCTCGGCGTCGCCGAGGGGACGCCGGGCGCGCTCGCGACGGAAGGATCCGCCGTCGGCGTGGCGCTGCTCGGGAGCGTCGGCGTGGGCAGAGGCGTGGGGGCGGCGGTGGCCGTCGCCGTCGTCGTGACACCGCCCGGCTTCGCGGGGCCGTCGCCCCCGACCTTCGCGCGCCATCCCGCGACGCCGACGATCAGGAAGGCAGCCAGGGCGGCCGGGACGAGCCACGGCCTCGCCTTCCCTTCCGCGTCGTCCGCCTTCTCGGAGGGCCGTCGCGCCGCGGGAGCCGAGGTCGAGTCGCGCCGGACCGGCGTCTCGAGCGGGCGCGTCGCGATCGTCTCGATCCGATCGCTCCGTGGCGCGTCACCCTCTCCATCGCGCTTCGCCGCGAGGGCTGCCTTCGCGGAGGCCTCACGCGCGGCGTCGCGCACGGCCTCGAGCGTCACGCCCGTCTGGATCATGAGCGGCGTCGGCACCGAGAGCACGGGGTCCTTCGCCGTCTTCGCCCGCGCCGTACCCGCGCGCAGAGGGGGCGGCGCGTCGGGCAGCGGCGCGCCGCCTTCGAGCTTGCGCGTCCGCGGCGCGTCCTGCGTCCCTTCGCCCGCGGCCTCCTCCGGCTCGCCGCCGAGCTCGCGGTACGAGGCCGGCGGGAAAGGAACGACCGGCGCTTCGTCGCGCGCCGCGAAGGTCCGTGTGCCGAACTCGACGACGCTCGGCGCGGGCGCGCGAGGCGCGGAGAGCCCCGACGCCGGCGCCACGTCCTCGAGCGTCTCCCGGAGCGTCCGCACGCGCTCACCGAGCACGTGCGCGATGTCCGACGGGTCCTTCCCCTTCAGGAACGCGCGGAGCGCGCGACCGAGCTCGCCGGCCTGCTGCTGCCGGTCCTTCGGCTCGAGCTTCATCGCGCGCCCGATCGCCTCGTCGAGCGGAGCGAGGCGTCCGTCGAAGTCGCTCGGCCGCGGGTGCTCCTCACGCATCGCCGCGTCGCACTCCTCCGGCGTCGCCCGCCGGAAGGGCGCCGTCCCGGTCCACGCCTCCATGAGGAGGGCCGCGACGGCGAAGATGTCGGTCGACGGCCCGAGCTCCTTTCCCTCGACTTGCTCGGGCGGCATGTGCCCGGGCGAGCCGAGGATCTCGTGACCGGCGACGCGCGCGGGCGCGGCGATGCCGAAGTCGATGAGCTTCACCTGGCCCTCTTCGTCGAGCATCACGTTCCTCGGCGTGATGTCGCGGTGGACCACCTTCATGCGCCGGTGCGCGTAGTCGAGCGCGCGGCACACCTCCATGCCGACGTAGGCGCCCTCCTCGGGGGTGAGCACGCGCTTCTTCCCCTCCGCGTCGCGCTCGCGCACGAGCTCCGCGATGCTGACTCCCTCGACGAGCTCCATCGCGAGGAAATACGTGCCCTGCTCCACGCCCAGCTCGTAGACGGGCACGATGTTCGGGTGGCTCAAGGCGACCGTCGTCTTCGCCTCCTCCACGAACCGCCGCACGAACTGCTGGTCGAACGCGAGCTCGTCGCGGATCTGCTTCACGACGAGCCGCTTCTCGAAGCCGCCTGCGCCGCGCAGCGTCGCGAGCACGACGCGCGCCATCCCCCCGCGCGACAGCTCGCGCTCGAGCACGTACTTGCCGAAGACCTGCGGATACACGGAGGTTGCTCGCTCGGAATCGTATCAGGCCTTCGCGCGAGAGGCGCGAAACCCGAGGCGATGACGTACACTGTGCGCTCGCACGATGACACGCTCTCCGAAGTCCATGGCGGCGCTCGCCGGGCTCGTCGTGCTCGGCGCCGCGGGCGTGTCCTGCTCCGGCGAGTCTCGGTTCGAGGACCGCGCGCTCTACGTGTGGGCCCCGAAGTCGTGCCCCGTCTTCGAGGAGTCCGCGTTCTCCTACGTCTACGGCGGCGGGGACTTCGACCCCCCTGCCGATGCGCCGCCGGTCGCGCAGGTGTTCTGGCGTGACGTCGGATCCGTCCTTCCCGGCCTCCCTCCCCAGACGCGCACGCTCCTCGTCGACGTCTCGCAGCGCGGACAGACGCAGAACTGGCGGGGGATCGCGCGGGTGCCGAGCACCGGGGACGTCAACGTCCTCGTCTGGGGCACGAGCGAGGCGTGCTGGCTCTCACGCAACGTCGAGCTCCGCAAGGGCAGCACGCTCGGGGTCTTCGGCCGCCACTTCATGGTCGTCGGCGGCGTCTCTCCGGACGGGACGCAGTCGCCCGCGACCTACGTGGGTGACCTGACGACGGGTATCGTCGAGCGACTCTCCCTCGGCATGGCGGCGCGTCGCTCGGAGGCGAGCGTCACCGCCTTCCGCACGCGCGGAGACGAGGACCCGAGCCCCGCGCTCGTCGCCGGTGGAGAGGATCCCGAGGGGCAGCGCGCGCTCGCGACGGCGGAGGTCTACGTACCGGCGGTGAGCGCGCGCGGCGCGATCGGCGACTTCGATCGCCAGATGATCGCCCTCTCGAAGCCGCGTACGCGGCACGGCGCCGTCGTCCTCGCGACGGGCGAGACGCTCCTCGTCGGCGGTCGAAACGAGACCGGCGTCCTCCGCTCCACCGAGCTCGTGGATCCAGGCAAGCGCGTCGCCCGCACGGAGCGCCTCGGCGATCTCGACTTCGCGCGCGAGCGGCCCACCGTCCTCCGCCTCGCCTCCGGCGAGATCCTCGTCGCGGGCGGATCGGATGCGCAGGGCAAGCCCGTCCCGTTCCTCGAGTGGCTCGCGCCCGACGGCAGCAAGGGCACGAAGCGCGCGCAGCCGCTCGTCGCCGGTCGCGAGCGCGCGTTCGTCCCGCTCGAGGGCGGCGGCGCGCTCGCGGTCATCGTGCCCGAGCTGCCCGATCCGAAGTTCCCCACCGTCTGGGTGATTTCGTCGGCGGGGGTACCCGAGCAGGCGGCGCTCCCGATCGACCCCGCCGAGCTCGGCGCGGTGCGGCTGTTCCCTGGCGCCGAGGGCGCGCCGCTCTTGTGGACCGGAAAGCGATGGCTTCGCTGGCAGCCGTGGTTCAGCGCCTTCCAGCCGGTCGCCGACGCTCCGGGGGAGGGGCCCACGAACGAGGACACCGCCTACGACGCGATCGCCTCGGGCGACAGCGGGCTCGCCCTCTGGCTCGGGAACCGCGCCGGCGCAGGCCTCTTCGTCACCGGGTTCCGCTTCGCGACGCGCACGCCGTTCGATCTCGTGCCGAAGCAGCCGCCGCTCCTCGTCCAGGGCCCGCTCGGCCTGGCGCCGGACCGCGTCGTCGGAGGGACGACGAGCGCGATCGCGTGGACGGCCGAGCGCGGGCTCGAGCTCTTCCCCGGCGCTAGCGCGTTCGTGGCAGATCTCACCTTCGCGGACTTCGAGGCCGAGATCGACGTGACGGGCGGAGCTCCCGTCGTCGTGCTCCGGCCCGAGCTCGGCGAGGAGCTCGAGGTGGGGGGCGCGGACTGCGCCGGCGCCCAGCTCGCCTCGCGGCGCCTCGTCGTGCGGCGGCGCGGCACGTCGGTCCGGTACGTCGCCGACGACGCCGAGGCCCGGATCTGCCCGACCGAGCTCCTCCCGGAGGCGGGGCGCGTCGCGATCGGGCTCCGCGGCGGCCAGGGCAGCGCGGTCAGCTCTGGCCGGAACCTCCGCATCGTTCGCCGCTGAATTCCGCCGTCGGGCGGGCCCGCGCCGCCCGGGCCCACGCTCGTGCTTGACCAATTTGAGAATTTACTAAAAAGTAAACACAGAGGTCGACGATGGCACTCCTGGACACGAGCGAGTCACCTGCCCACCTGGGGAGTCTCCCGAAGCCTGCGGAGAGCGGCGTCCGCGTCGCGTCGCATCACGCCGTCACGTACGCCTGGGAGTACGGCGCGACACGGCCCGAGCTCCGCGCCCTCTACGACAAGTCGAAGGATCTCCAGTGGGACGTGAAGGATCTCGCCTGGGGCACCGACGTCGATCCGGAGAGCCAGCTCGTCAACGACGCCTTCAACCCGATCTTCGGGACCGACATCTGGAGGCGCCTCGATCCGAAGCGGGAGGTCCCGCTGCTCCGTCGTCACCTCGCGAGCTACATGCTCTCGAACTTCCTCCACGGCGAGCAGGGTGCCCTCCTCGCGACGTCGCAGATCCTCGAGGGGGCGGACACGACCGACGCCAAGCTCTTCGCGGCGGCGCAGGTCTTCGACGAAGCGCGGCACGTCGAGGCCTACCACCGCTACCTCACCGAGAAGATCGGCATCGTCTACCCGGCGAGCCCGCACCTCGTGACGCTGCTCGACACGGTGCTCGGCGACTCGCGTTGGGACTTCAAGTTCCTCGGCATGCAGATCCTCGTCGAGGGCGTCGCGCTCGGCGCGTTCGGTGTCATCCACGAGACGGCGCAGGAGCCGCTCATCAAGGACCTCACCCGCCGCGTGATGCAGGACGAGGCGCGGCACGTCGCGTTCGGCGTGATGTCGCTCCGCGGCCACTACGAGACGATGACGGGCGCCGAGCTCCGCGACCGCGAGGACTTCGTGCTCGAGAGCTCGCGCCTCCTCCGCGACCGCTTCCTCGCCCAGGAGGTCTGGGAGACGGTGGGCCTCCCGCGCGCGGAGTGCGAGCGCGCCGCCGAGTCGTCGATCATGATGACGATGTTCCGGCGCCTCCTGTTCAGCAAGATCGTGCCGAACGTGAAGCGGCTCGGTCTCCTCACGCCCCGCGTCCGTCGCGGCTTCGAAGAGCTCGACGTCATCGAGTACGAGACCTGGGAGCCGAGCGCCTAGTTGGATTAGGGTGCGAGCCACCCATGCGCGACGGCGAGCCCGAGACGAAGCAGAAGCGCGAGCGGAGCTCGGTCGAGACGAAGCGGCGCATCCTGACCGCCGCGCAGGCGGAGTTCGCGGCGAAGGGCTTCGACGGCGCGCGGCTCGGGACGATCGCGCGCGCCGGGGGTGTCCAGCAGGCGCTCATCCACCACTACTTCGGTGACAAGGAGGGCCTGCACGCGGAGGTCGTCCGCACGGGGCTCGCCGCGATGACGGAGGGCGCGTGGGAGCTCCTCGCGCAGATGGGGCCGCAGGCGAAGCGGTCGCCGCGCGCGAAGGTGCCGAAGACCGACCTCCCTGCCCTCGCCGAGGCGTTCGTCGACCTCCTCCTTCGCTTCTTCGCCGAGAACGGCGCGTTCCTCGCCATTCTCCGTCACGAGGCGCGACGCGACGCGGGCACCGTCTCGAAGCTCGTCACGGAGGTCGTCGGGCCGATCTTCGACGCGGTCGTCGGGAGGCTCGAGGAGCTGAGGAAGCACGGGGAGGTCCGGAAGGACGTGTCGCCGCGGCACCTCGTCCTCTCGTGCGTCGCGATGGTGGCGTTCCCCTTCCAGGAGGAGCCGCTCGTCGGCGCGGTCTGGCCGTCGCCCGTGCGCTCCGCCGCGTTCCGCGAGGAGCGGAAGCGGCACGTCGTCGAGATGGTCCTCGCGCGGCTCCTGCCCTGAGCGGCGCCCGGGGAAGGGCGCGCGTCCTCGCACGGCGACACGGTGGACCGCGCGGTCCCCGGATCACCCTCTCCCGCACCCGATTCACGAGCGCTCCCGGGGTGAGGTGATGTGGTACGCGCCGTGCTGCGAAGGCCGGGCATGGCTCTCCGTCCTCCCCTCCGCGTCGTCTGCGCGCTCGCGGGCGCCGCGGTGCTCGGCGCTGCCTCCGGTGTCGCGTGCGGGTCCTCGGCGCGTCCGACCTACGCCGAGGGCGGCGACGCCCCCGCGACCGAGCCCGCGGGCGGGAGCTTCGCCGGCGACGCGTCGTCCCGCGACGACGGCGGGGCGGTCGACGGGCCGTGCCCCGACGTCGACGTGCTCTTCGTGGTCGACAACTCCGGCAGCATGGCCGACAAGCAGGCGCGCCTCGCCGCGAGCTTCCCTGGCTTCGCGAGCGCCATCCTGACGCGCCTGCCGAGCGCACGGAGCGTGCACGTCGGCGTCGTCGCGACGAGCGCGTACTACGACGGCAAGCCGGGCGGGTGCCTCGTCACGAAGACGTCGGGGCCGCAGTCGACGAACGCCGCATGCCTCGCAGGCGCACCGTACCTCGACGCGCGGCAGCCCGACTTCGCAGCGCGCTTCGCGTGCGTGGCGAAGGTCGGCTCGGGCGGCGACGACGACGAAGTCCCCATGAAGAGCCTCCTCGGCGCGCTCTCGGCGGCGAACGCGCAGCCCGGAGGCTGCAACGCCGGCTTCCTCCGCCCCGAAGCGCTGCTCGTCGTCGTCGTCATCACGGACGAGGACGACGTCCGCGACGCCGACTGCGATCCGTTCTCGGCGCAGGGCACGTGCGGATCGGGCGGCACGCCGGCGGAGTGGGCGAAGGCGGTCATCGACGCGAAGGGGGGCCACCCCGAGAACGTCGTCGTGCTCTCGCTCTTGTCGCGCACGGCTGGGACCTGCTCGAACGCCCCCACCGTCAACCTCGCGAGCTTCACGAAGCGCTTCCCCACGCACGCGATAGGAGACGTGTGCGAGGCGGCGTACGACGGGTTCTTCGCGAGCTCGTTGCCCGTCGTCGATCGAGCGTGCGCGAGCTTCGTCCCCCCGCGGTGAGCGGACGCTCGACCCGTGCGCGTCAGCCGCGTTGCTCGGAGGCGAGGGCGGCGAGGTCCTTCTTCCCCTCCGCCTCCATGCGGCGGACGAGATCGCCGGCGATGCGCCTCGGGAGCGAGGGGCCCTCGTAGACGAAGGCGGTGTAGAGCTGCACGAGGTCCGCGCCGGCGCGCATCATCGCGAGCGCCTTGTCCGCGGAGTCGATCCCCCCGACGCCGATCACGCAGGGCCCGTCGCCGACGCGGCGTCTCACCCGTCCCACGACGGCGAGCGCGCGCGCGTGGAGCGGCGCCCCCGAGAGGCCGCCCGCGCCGATCGCCTCGACCACGGCGCTGGGTGTCGCGAGGCCCTCACGGGAGACGGTCGTGTTCGTCGCGACGATGCCGGCCAGCCCCGCGCGCATCGCCTCGTCGCAGATCGCGTCGATCGACTCGTCCGGGAGATCAGGCGCGATCTTCACGAGGACGGGTTTGTCGCCTGCCCCCGCGAGGACCGCCTCGAAGAGGAGCTTCGCCGACTCCGCCGCCTGGAGGGCGCGGAGGTCCTTCGTGTTGGGCGACGAGATGTTCACGACGATGAAGTCGGACACGTCCTTCACCGCCGCGAGGCTCGCGCGATAGTCGCCCAAGACCTCCTCGACCGGCTCGAGCGGCACGCTCCGCGACTTTCCGATCGACATTCCGACCGGCACGCGGATCGCGCCCGAGGCGCGCGCGGCGCGGAGGCGCTCGGCGACGCGGGCGGCGCCGAGGTTCGGGAAGCCGAGGCGGTTCACGAGCGCGCGATCGGCAGGTAGCCGGAACAGGTTCGGAGCGGGGTTCGGGGCCTGGGCCTCCGCCGTCACGGTCCCGAGCTCGAGGAAGCCGAACCCGAGCGCGTCGAGCGCCCGCGCGCGCTCGGCGTTCTTGTCGAAGCCTCCGGCGAGGCCGACCGGCGACGGGAAGACGAGGCCCATCTTCCGTACCTCGAGCCTCGGATCGTGCCGCACGAAGACGCTCCGGGCGAGCGACCGCACGAAGGCGAGATGCTCGACGCCCGCCAACGACCCCATCGCGAGGGCGTGCGCCGTCTGCGGATCGAGGGCGAAGAGGAGCGGCTTCAGGGCGCCGTACACGGGGTGCCTCTCTAGCACCCTCCCCGGGTGCGTGTCCGCGGCTCGACACGGTGCTACCGTTGCTCGTCGATGACGCGTCTTCCCTCGCTCGCGGTCGCCCTCGGGCTCACGCTCCTCGCTGCCGCCGCCTGCTCCTCGAGCGAGGACGATCCGGCCGGCGCCGGCGAGGACGCGCCGCTCCCCGCGGACGCGCCGACGTTCAAGAAGGACGTCGAGCCGCTCCTCCAGGCGAAGTGCCAGAGCTGTCACCGAGAAGGAGGCGCCGCGCCCTTCTCCCTCGTCACCTACGAGCAGGCGAAGCAGAGCGGCCCGAGCGCGCGCGTCAAGGTGGAGACGCGTACGATGCCGCCGTGGGGAGCGTTCGACTCCGAAGCATGCAAGATGCAGCATGCGTTCAAGGATGATCTCCGCCTGACCGACGCGCAGATCGCCATGTTCGCGCGCTGGGTGGACCTCGGCATGCCGCTCGGGGACGCGTCGATCCAGAATCCGACCCCGGCCTTCCCGTCGTCGAGCCTGGAGACGAAGACCGCGACGCTCCAGATGGCCGCACCGTTCGAGGTCCAGGGCAACGCCCCGGACGACATCCGCTGCTTCCCCATCGATCCGGGCTTCACCGAGGACACGTGGGTGTCGGGCGTGAACGTCGTGCCGGGCAACGCGAAGGTCGTCCATCACGCGATCGTGTTCATCGATCCGAAGAACGAGAGCTCGGCGAAGGTGGGCGCGGACGGCAGCTACGAGTGCTTCGGCGGCGTCGGCCTCTCCGAGACGCAGCTCCTCATGGCCTGGGCGCCCGGCGCCCGTCCCATCCGCTACGAGGACGCCGCGATCAAGGTGAAGGCGGGCTCGAAGCTCGTGATGCAGGTCCACTACCACCCCGGGTCGGAGTCGCAGAAGGACCAGACGGGCTTCGAGCTCGAGGTCCGGAAGGACAAGCCCGCCAACGTCGCGCAGCTCCTCCTCCTGGGGAACGCGCAGAGCGACACGGGCCTCATCAAGCTCCTCCCCGGCCCGAACGATCGAGGGGCTGGCCCCGAGTTCCGCATCCCGGCGAACGCGAAGGACCACACCGAGACGATGGAGCTCGTGCTCCCGCAGACGCTCGGCGGCTTCCCGCTCCCCGAGATGTCGATCGCGACCGTCGGCGCCCACATGCACTGGGCCGGCGTCGACATGAAGATGGAGATCGAGCGCCGCGCGGGGATGGCCCCGGAGAAGGAGTGCCTCCTCGGGACGCCGAAGTACGACTTCAACTGGCAGCGCGGCTACGTGATCGACGCCCCTTTGCCGTCCCTGCCGACGTTCGGGCCAGGAGACAAGCTCCGCATCACGTGCACGTACGACAACACGACGGGCAACCCGCACGTGCGGCGAGCGCTCGCGGAGACGCGCCAGAGCGCCCCTGTCGACATCACGCTCGGCGAGAGCACGCTCGACGAGATGTGCCTGGGGGTCCTCGCCGTGGTCCGCCCGGCGACCATCCAGGACTGAGGAGCGGACTCGACTTCGCTTTCGGCGATGGATCGCGACGCTCCTGGGACGACGGCCTGAGGCTTCGGGTCCCTCCGCCGAAATCTCGTGTCTTGTCGAGGACGGCGCGGTGGCACACACCTCGCTACCTCCCGTGTCATGAACGCGAGGACGAGGACTCTTGGTCTGGCTGCGGTGGTGATGACCCTCTCGGCGTCGGCGGCGACTGTCGCGTGCATGGCGCCGACGGACGACGGCGTCGACGACGGGAGCTCCGCGGTGTCGACCCGCGAGCGCTTCGACAAGGACGACCTCATCGCCGACCGCGACTTCCTGAACCGCAACGGGATGACGCCGGATCAGGTCCAGCGCTTCCTCGAGCGCACGCCGTACGGCACGCGCTCGATCCTCGCGACCTACCGGGATCCGCGCACGAGCCGCACGGCGGCGGAGATCATCTACGAGGCGTCGGCGCGCTACGGCCTGAACCCGCTGCTCCTCCTCGTGCGCCTGCAGATGGAGCAAGGCCTCATTCGCGCATCGTCGACGAACGACCGTGTCTACGCCGAGACGCAGCGCGGCGCGTTCAACCCGAGCGAGAGCTCGATGGACATCGCGTTCGGCTGCGGCTGCCCGCACAGCCCCGTCTGCAACGACGACTACCGCGGCTTCGCGAACCAGGCCGAGTGCGCGGCCGGCACGCTGCGGCGCTCGTTCGAGCGCGCGACTTCGCGGGAGGGTACGGTCGAGGGATGGAGCGTCGGCCGTGCGAAGCGGACCAACGACGGGATCACCGTCACACCGCGCAACGCCGCGACCGCTGCGCTCTACACGTATACGCCGTGGGTGGGTCAGGCCGGCGGCGGGCGTCAGGGCATCGGCGGCGCGAGCCTCCACTGGCAGACGTGGTTCCGCTTCGCGGACGCCGTCGGCTACCGGATCACGGGCTCGTCGGCCGACTGTCAGAACTACCGCACGCCGAGCACGACCTCGAGCAGCGGTGGGTACGTCGACTGCCAGCTGACGTCGAACTACAACCATCCGCAGTGCACCGGTCGGGGCGCCTCGAGCAGCGGCGGCTACGTCGACTGCTCGCTCCGGGTCAACCAGTACGATCCGCAGTGCACGGGTAGGCCGAGCGGCGTCGGGGCGAGCTCGGGCTCGTATCGCTACGTGGACTGCAGCGATCCGCGCTTCCAGAGCGACCCGACGTGCACCGGGCGCGGGCTCACGCAGAACTGCGACCAGTGGTTCAACGACGCGCAGCGCTGGGGCTACGGCGCGAGCGGCGGGTACGGCGCCACGTCGAGCAGCGGCGGGTCCTACGGCGGATCGAGCGGCTGGGGAGGCTCGAGCTCCGGCGGCTACGGGGCGACCACGAGCTCGTCGAGCTCCGGCGCGCTCCCTCCGGTGGGCTACGACGCGGGCGCGGCGTCCCCCGCCGCGCCTCCGCCCCCCGCCGCGAATCCGAACAACGACCAGCAGGTCCTCGGCTCGAGCAGCGGCGCGCCCGCGGCGAACGCCCCTCCGCCGCGCGGTTCCGGATCGTCGTCCTCCTCCTCGTCGGGCGGCTCGAGTCGCTCGGGCGACGAGGAGGAGGAGGAGAAGGTGGAGCTCGCCGAGAGGAAGGCCGACTCCGGCGGCTGCTCGACGACCGGAACGGGCGGTCGTGGGGCGGCGAGCAGCGGGCTCGTCGGCCTCGGCCTCGCGGCCCTCGCGCTCGCGTCGCGGAGGCGCCGCGCGTGAGTCAGTGCGTGATCCGGAGGAACGCCGTCCAGTCGTTCCTCCGGTCGGCGGTGCGGAACGGCAGGCGATAGAGGGACGTCGCCGGACGACGACGCGTCGAGAGATGGAGGACGCTCGCGCCGATGAAGGTGTCGTCGCTGCAGCGCGACGAGGCCGGTGAACCCTCGGCGAGGAGATCGACCGGCGTCGCCTGGTCGAGCGGCCACTTCGCGGCGCGGATCTCCCCGACGGCGAGCGGGGAGACCTCCGTCTGCGTGCTCGCGAAGACGGAGAGCTCGTGCGGGTGCTCCAGCGCCCCGTAGAAGGCGCGGACGTCCTTGCCGCCGTCCTCCTCGAACGCGAGCACGAGGAGGACGAAGTGGAGATCCTCCGCCTGCGAGACCAGCCGCGCGCCGAGCCGTGCGGGCTCCACGGGAGAGACGGTCAGCGGGAACCGCCCCTTCGGGAGGAACCGGGCCATGGCGCGATCGAGGAGGACGGCCTGGCCGCGACCGACGGCGTAGGCGCCGAGCACGAGGGCGGGCTCCGGCTTGCCGCCGAGGAGGCCGTCGAATCCCGCGACGACCTCGAGGGCGGCGACCTCGATCGCGATGCTGACGTTCATGGGTGCGCGGTCGGGAGCATACCGAAGCGTCGGCTGACGCATCGCGTCTTGTCGATTCGTGAAGGCCGTCTCCTCGACGAGCACGGGTCCCTCGACTATGGTCCGCCGCCTCTCGGTCCCCACCGTCGTTTTCCCACGTCTCGTCACGAATCCAGCAAGGAGCGTTCGCCGTGATCATCGGAGTCCCGAAGGAGATCAAGACCCGCGAGTACCGCGTCGGCATGACCCCGGCCGGTGTCCGCAGCCTCACGTCCCGCGGCCACAAGGTGCTCGTCGAGAAGAGCGCGGGCGAGGGCGCCGGCATCAAGGACGCCGACTACGTCGCCGCGGGCGGCCAGATCGTGAGCACGGCGGCCGACGCCTGGGGCGCCGACATGGTCGTGAAGGTCAAGGAGCCGCTCCCCGCGGAGTACGCCTTCTTCCGCGAGAACCTCGTCCTCTACACCTATCTCCACCTCGCGCCGGAGCCCGAGCTCACGAAGGCGCTCGCGCAGAAGAAGGTCGCGGCGGTCGCCTACGAGACGATCGAGCTCGACGACGGCTCGCTCCCCCTCCTCCGCCCGATGAGCGAAGTGGCCGGCCGCATGGCGGTGCAGGTCGGCGCGTCGAGCCTCGAGAAGGAGCACGGCGGCAAGGGCGTCCTCCTCGGCGGCGTGCCGGGCACGCGTCGCGGCCGCGTCGTCATCCTCGGCGGCGGCGTCGTCGGCCGGAACGCGGCGACGATCGCGATCGGAATGGGCGCGCAGGTCACCGTCCTCGACGTCCAGGCGACGACGATGGCGTACCTCGAGGACATCTTCGGCGGCGCGGTCGAGACGCTCTACTCGAACCCGACGAACATCGAGCAGGCGGTCATGCGCGCGGACCTCGTCGTCGGCGGCGTCCTCGTCGCCGGCGCGCGAGCGCCGAAGCTCGTGACGAAGGAGCTCATCGGGAAGATGGAGAAGGGCTCCGTCGTCGTCGACGTCGCCGTCGACCAGGGCGGCTGCATCGAGACGTGCCGTCCGACGACGCACGACAACCCGACCTACGAGGTCGACGGCGTCGTCCACTACTGCGTCGCGAACATGCCGGGCGCCGTCCCGCAGACGAGCACCTGGGCGCTCACCAACACGACGATGGCCTACGCGGTGAAGATCGCCGACATGGGCATCGTGGCGGCCGCGAAGGCGGACCGCGCGCTCATGAAGGGCATCAACGTCTACGGCGGCCACGTCACGTACGAAGCCGTCGCGCAGGCGCACAAGATGGAGTTCGTCGAGGTGTCCAAGGTCCTCGGCTGAGAGGTCGCCTCGTCGTGCTCGGGCGCCGGCCACCGCGAGGGGGCCGGCGCTTCGTCGTTCCACGCTGTTCAGTGGTAGATGCCCGCCCCGTCGGGATCGAGGCACACGCGGCGCGTGCTGTTCTTGGGGTCGAGCCGGACCCCCGAGGATGCCGAGTCGGGCTCGATCGCGAGGACGACGTCGTAGCAACGACCGTTGCCCGTCCCGGGGATCTGCGCGACGCCCACCGCCCCGGGCTTCGCGACCCCGCCGACCGCCGCCTGGAGGGTCGGCGTCCCGGGAGACACGGCCTGCGCCCACACCGCGCCCGCGCGCAGCGCGCCCGTGCTGCCGACCGTCACGCGGAACGCTCCGACGCCTCCGGGGTAGGTCAGTCCCCACGTCACCCTCGTGATGGAGACGACCGGTCCGGACGGTACTGCGGGCGAGACGACCTTCGCGTCGCCTGCCATGCAGACGGACGCGAGCGTGAGGACGGAGACGAGGGCGAGGCCAGAGACGGTGCGCGAGACCAGGTTCGACATGCGAGCTCCATGTTGCGAGGAAAGGGCCGAGCCCGGGAAGTCCGGGCGCTGTCCACGTGGGAAACGGCACGTCGCCTCGGGAGTTGAGTCGAAACTCCACCTCGCGTCGGATGCCTTCACGAGCCGGAAAGGCGCGAGACAGAGAATTGACACGTGCGGGCGAAGCGTCCGAAGCTCGCCCATGAGCCTAGTCTCGAGAGGGGCGATCGGCCTCGTGGCCTTGGCAGTCGTCGCGTGCCGTCCGACGGTGGACGTCGGGAAGGAGCCGGCTCCGATCGCCTCGGCGTCCGTCCACGACGCCAGCGCCGGCGGCGCGACCTCGGGCCTCGAGCACGACGCCGCGGCGACCCGTCCGGCCGACGATCCCGCGGTCGCCGCGTTCTTCGCAGGCACGGCGGAGCTCCCCCCCGACATCGAGGACAGGCTGCTGGCGGGGTTGGCCAGCTGCGGAATGAAGGAGGAGGCGCCCGACCCAGACTGCCCCGGCGTCAAGGCGTGGAAGCGCGCCGAGAGCGAGCGCATGCGCGCCGACAAGGAGGGCTCGAAGGCCGTCGCGCAGAAGCACATCGCCGCCGTTAGCCCCGCGACGCGCTGCGCCGCCGCGAGCGTGCTCGGCGCGCCTTGGGGGTCCGACGCCACGAGCGCGCTCCTCGCCGCAGCAGAGAAGGAGCAGGATCCGAACGTCCTTTCGTGCATCGTTCGGCGCGGACATGCAAGCTGGCTGCTCTACCCGACGCCCGCCGTGAGGAGCTTCCTCACGAAGATGACCGAGCACCCGAGCGAGCTCGTTCGACGCCACGCGCTCGCGCGGCTCCTCTTCCGGGACGGGATCGCGAAGAGCTTTCCCGACGGCTTCCTCGCCGTGGCGAAGCGGCTCGACGTCGATCCGTCGATGGCGATCCGCAAGGAGCTCTGCCAAGAGCTCTACGAGACGGAGGACGAGCGCGCGATCCCGCTCCTCGCGAAGTACCTCGAGGCGAAGGACACCCCCGACGAGCTCTACGCGGCGTGCTTCGGCGGGCTCGTCGAGGCGTGGGCGAGGAACCCGCGTCACGAGAAGCCGAGTCGCAAGGCGTACGAGCTGACGCTGAAGCTCCTCGCGGCCAAGCCCCGGACACGAACGCGGCCGACCAACGACGGGCTGGGCATGGCGTCGCTCGCCACCGCGAAGACGGATCCGAGCGACGACCGGGACAAGGCGTGGCGGAAGGCGATGTCTCCCTGGTACGACCCGAAGAAGGTCCTCGCCACGCTGGAGGATCTCGCGCTCGACGCAGCCGCCGGTGACGAGGTGCGACACTCCGCGGTCTACGCGATGCGCGATCTCGGCGCGCCGCGCGCCACGTTCGTGCGAATGGTCCAGGCGTGCAAGATGCAAGGCGCGAGCTGCACCGAGACGATCGCGCACGCGTCCATGGTCGAGGGCGCCGAGGGAAAGTGAGCGTCAGAGCCGGAAGTAGATCCGGAACCGCATCTTCTGCGAGCGCGGAGCGAGCCCGAGCCCCTGGAACGCTGCGATCACGCAGGGCGCGAAGCTCGCGGAGGGGGCGGCGCCGTTGACGGCGACGTCGAACGAGGGGGGGCGCATGGCTCCGGGGTTCGCGACGTAGACGACGATCTGCTCGTCCTCGACGTGTCCGCTCGAGGCGGCGACGCAGGCGTCGATCTTCGGTGTCAGGCCGCGGATCATCGCCTGCTCGTGCGCCGAGTAGACGAAGAAGTCCTGCGAGGGCTCGAACGTCGAGGGCCGCGGCGGACGGCCCGCGGGTGACGAGCCCGGCGGCGGGGACGTCGGAGGCGAGGCCGGCGCTGCCGGAGCCGAGGGGGAGCTCGACGGCGGCGGCTTCGCCCCGGGCGGCGCCGGAAGGGACGGGGTCACCTGCGGCGCGGTCGGTCGAGGGGCCGCCGTGCTCGCCGCATCGGGCACCGCGCTCGCCCCGGCGTCGGCCGTGGTCGCTCCGGCGTCCCCCGCGCTCGCCGTGGGGCCACTCCCCTCGTCCGAGGCCGCGCCACTACCGATCACACCGAGGACGATCGTGAGTCCTGCGCATCCGATGAAGAGCGTCGTCAGGCCGCCCGCGAGGACGACCACCACCATTCCCAGCGTCGAGAACGCGGGCCGCGCGGTCCGCCGCGGCGGGAACGTCGCGTCGACGGTGGGAGCCACCGCCACGGGATGCGCGAGCGGAGCCATCATCGGCGGACCGCCGCCCCCGAAGGGCGGCGCGACGTGCGGGCTGGACGAGCGCACGCCCACGTCGAAGGTGTTCGTGTTCGCAGGGGCGGCCCCGGCCGATACGACGGTGTCCGGAGAGGAGTCGGCGGGCGCCACACGGCTCACGAGCGTCGCCGGCCAGCTCCCCTTGAGCGATGACTGGAGCGCCTGCGCCATCTCGGAGGCGCGCCCGAACCGCGCCGCGGGGTCCTTGCTCAATGCCCGCGCGACCGCATCGGACATCGCCTGCGGCGTCGCCGGCGCGAGCTGCCGCACGGGCGGCGGCACGTGCGCGAGCACCTCCGTGAGCAAGCCCTGGCTCGTCGTCCCGAACGGCCGCCTGCCCGTGAGCATCTCGAAGAGGACGACGCCGACGGCGTGGATGTCGGAGCGTGCGTCGGCGCGCTCTCCGCGCAGCTGCTCGGGCGCCATGTAGAGGGGCGTACCGAGCACGTGGCCCGTCGCCGTGCGCACGCCCGCCGGCGCGTCGTGCACCTTCGCGATCCCGAAGTCGAGGAGCTTCACGTGCTCCTCCCCCGTGCCCGCGCGCGTGATCCAGACGTTCGACGGCTTGACGTCGCGGTGCGTGATCCCCACCGCGTGCGCGGCGTCGAGGCCTGCGAGCATCTGCACGGCAATCCGAGCGGCGCGGGCGGGCTCGAGCGGCACTCCGGACCGCAAGAGCGCCGAGAGCGGCTCGCCCGTGAGGAGCTCCATCACCAAGAACGGCGGGTCTCCGTCCTGGAAATCGAAGATGGCGACGACGTGCGGGCTCTGGAGGGCCCCCGCCGTCATCGCCTCCTGACGGAGGCGCGCGACCGCCTCCGGCCCCACGTCGCCGAGCACCTTCAGCGCGACGCGGCGTCGGAGATCGAGCTGCTCCGCCTCGAAGACCGCTCCCATGCCGCCCGCGCCGATCGGCCGGAGCAGCCGGTAGCGGCCGCCGAGGACCTGTCCGACGAGTGCTTGTCGATCGATGGGCATCGTGGTGGCCGAGCGCTCACGGCCGGAAGTCGTCGAGCGAGATCTTGTAGAGCTTCAGCCAACGGTGGATCTGCACGCGGTCCTTGCCGAGCTCGCGGGCGACCGCCGCGACGTTCCCCGCGTACTTCTGGAGGAGGGCGCGGAGCTCCGGGAGCGGAGGGGCGTTCGTCCGGGAGCCTAGCTTCACGGGAGAGGGCTCGTCTCCGGCGCGCGCCGAGCGAACCGCCTCGAGGACGACGGGCGGGAGGTGCGGCTCGTCGAGCTCGCCGTTCGTCGCGAGCGCTTCGGCGCGGCGCACGGCGGCGGCGAGCTCGCGCACGTTGAGCGGCCAGTCGTGGCGCAGGAGGCCGATCATGAACTGGGAGGTCGGCCGGACCCTGTTACCGGTCTGCGCGAGGAAAGCCTCGACGAGGAGCCGGATGTCCTCCTTGCGCGCGCGGAGCGGCGGGAGCGCGATCGTGTGAGCGCTGATGCGGGCGAAGAGATCCGCGCGGAAGCGCTCCTCGCGCACGAGCTGGGCGATGGGGCGATGCGTGGCGCTCACGAGGCGCACGTCCACCGGCTCGGGAACGTGACTCCCGAGCGGCATCACCTGTCGGGTGTCGAGGACGCGGAGAAGCTTCGCCTGCGCCTCCACGGGCATGTCGCCGATCTCGTCGAGGAACAGGGTCCCGCCGTCCGCGCTCCGGACGAGCCCCAGCCGATCGCGGTCGAGCCCCGTGAACGCGCCGCGCTTCGCTCCGAACAGCTCGGCTTCGAGGAGCGCGGCAGGGACCGCCGCGCAGTTCAGCGCGACGAAGGCCCCGCTGCGACCGCTCGCGTCGTGGAGCGCCCGCGCGACGACCTCCTTTCCGGTGCCGCTCTCGCCGAGGACGAGCACGGAGAGCTCGACGCCGGCGACGGCGACGCGGAGGATCTCTGCGCGCACCTCCGCCATGGAAGGGCCACCGACGAGGGCGGCGACCGAGGGCGGCACGGCGCGATCCGAGCGCTGGAGGAGGTAGCGCTCGGCTCCCCGCAGGGCGAGCTTGAACACGACGGCGCCGAGTCGTAGCTCGTCCCCGTCGGCGAGGACCGCCTCGGCCGTCCTCGTGCCGTTGACGAAGGTTCCGTTGCGGCTCTCGAGATCCTGGACGACCCAGGCGTCGTTCCGTCGGACGACCCGCGCGTGGGAGCGCGACACCGACCCGAACGGGAGCGCGAGGCCTCCGGCCGGCGGCTCGCGCCCGATCACGAGCGACTCGCCGACGAGCAGCGCCGCCGGGGGAACGCTGGCGTCGGGCGCGTAGAGGGTGACGAGGCCCGCCGTGTCCGAATCGGACGCGGCCGCGGCCTTCCCCACGTTGAACGTGCTCGTCTCCGACGACATCCCGCCGAGTATAGCGGCAGGGAACAGAAGAAGAGACAACGCCACGAAGGGGCTATTCCTTCGCCGCGCTGGTGACGTGACTCCGGTAGCAGATGCTCCGCGCGGACGCCGGAGCCGCCATCGTGAGCGCGAGGAGACCCGTCGAACCGACGAAGAGCACATGTTTCACGGAGCGGCTCATGATGACACGAAGGCCGAGCAAGCCCGGTGCCGTGCGAGGGCGCCACGACGAGGGACGTGCTTCCGCGGACTTGGCGTTCGAGGGCGCGACGCGCGGCCCCGGAGCTGTCACGGATCCGTGACAGCTCCTGAGGCTCGACGCGAGACGCGGAGGGCGAGAGGATCGGTCCATGCTCCCCGATAGCCGGTTCGCCGTGCTCCGCGCATTCCGGCTGAAGCGCGCGATCGGCGGCCACGCGCACGACGGCGACGCACTCGTCCTCCATCTGCCGTTCGAGAGCGACGCGGCGCTCGCCGCCCTCCTCGGACGCCTCGGCCTGACGCACGAGCCGACGAAGAGCAGCGCGGGGACGTGGCGGGATCCGGGGATGACGACGATCGCCGGCGTCCGTACTTACGTCAGCCTGCGGGCGGGCGCCGTGGAGCTCCAGGTCGGCCGCTCCTACGAGGTGTCCGGAGAGGACGTCGACGACGCGGCGACGGTCGAACGAGCGCTCGCCGAAGCCGGGCTCCTTCCGCGCGCCGACTGATGCGCACGCCGCCCCCGCGATCACTCACGGGTGCAGACGACGTTCCCGTCCGTTCCGCGCGGGAACGAGAACGAGAACGCGCTGAAGGTCGCCTGCGTGCAGGTCTCCGGCTCCGCCCCCGGCGCCGCTCCGAGGCACACCGTCCGGGTGTTGCAGTCGAGCTTCAGCTTCAACGCGGCGTCCGCGTTCGCCGTCGTCCCCTGGCTCATCGAGCCCCAGCAGCCCGGCATCTCGAACGTGAGCTCGGCGTTGAAGACGAGGGCCTTGTTCGTCTGCCCCTTGCAGTTGAACGCGACGTTCTGGCATGTCGCGAAGCACATCGATCCGCTGTCCTCGCGGCCGTCGTTGCCGATCGCCTCCGGCGGGATCGGCTTCTGGGCCTCGGTGCCCGAGGCGGGGGCAGACGTCCGCCGATCGTCCGGCTCCGTCTCGGCCGCGCACCCCACGCCCAGCACCCCGCACACGACGACCCACGTGACTCGCTTCATCCGCGGCTCCTGCGCCTCGAGGTGAACAGCAACGCGCCCGCCACGCCGATCGCGAAGAGCCCCGCGAGCGGCGATCCGTCCAGACCTACTCCGTGCACCGTACACGCGACTTCACCCGCGGCCGGCCGGCGCCCACCGCCCGTCGCCTCCTCGTCGCCGCTCTCCCCCGTGCCCGTGCCCGTGCCCGTGCTCGATCCGGAGCCCGTTCCGGTACCCGTCCCGGTCCCCGGCGTCGCATTCGTGCCGCTGCTGCTCGCCCCGGCGTCCACGCCTGGCACCGGCCCCGACTTCTCGTCCGGCGGCGGCGCCGTGCTCGCCGGCGGCGGCGTCGCCGGCGGCGGCGCGCCTCCCACGATCGCGACGTCCTTCAGGGTGTGCGCGGCGCGATCCCCGCCGTTGCCGGTCCCGTTCGTCGCGAGCCCGACGGCCCACAGCCGGAACGTCGTCCCGGTGGCCGGAGCCGTCGCGCGGAACGTGAAGGTCGCCGCGTTCGACGCGACGCTGTTCCCGTTCGGCACCATCTCGCCGAAGCTGTCCCGGAGGTTCTGGGTCACCGGCGCGAGCACCACGCCGTCCGTCGCCGCCGCGCTCGCGGCCGCGCGCGTCTGCCCCGTCGTCACGACGACCGAGAAGTTCGCGCTCTGCCCCGCGTTCAGCGAGGCGGGGCCGGTGATCGTGACCGTCGGGGCCGTGCCTCCGCTGTGGCACTCGTTGCAACTCTGCCCTTGCGGGAAGGTCGGATACGGCTTTCCGGTGTAGCCCGCCAGCCCGCCCGCGTTCGCCGACGCCGCGAGGGCGAACGACGACACGACCAGGCCGGCGAGCAGCGCGAAGGCTCGAGGCGCGCGCAGCATGGCCATCACGCGAGGAGCGTGGGGTGGGGGTTCTGACCGAACGGGCTGACGTCGACCTTCGTCGCGGCGCCGAGGAACTGCCAGAACCCCATGACGCCCGGCGTGGTCGGCGCGACGCCGACGTTGCCGTCCGTGCGCCCCGTCGTCGCGTTCCTCAGCGTCTTGCCGATGACGAGCGACGCCACGTTGCCCTGGTGGTCCGAGCCCGGGAGGCTGCGGTGGAAGTCGCCGAAGATGGCGACGATGACGTTCCGCTCCGCCATGGCCCCTTCGACCATGCGCGTGAGGAACGTGCGGAGCGGCGCCTGGATGCGCTGGGTGACCATGTTCCGGACGTTGTTTCCCGTCGTGTCACCGTGCGTGTCCCACCCGCCGTCCTGCGCGATGACGAAGTTCGAGCCCGAGCGCACCATGAGCTCGGCCGCCGCCATCTGCGCGCGGAAGTTGTTCACCGCCGTCGCGTTGTTCAGTCCGTACGCCGTGTTGAACTCGGCGACGTTGAACGGCTGCACGGGCTTGTTGACGGTGTCGTAGGCAGACTGGAGCCCCGTCTGCACCGTGGCGAGCGACGAAGCGTGCTTCGCGATCGCCGAGGCCGACATCTTCTGGGAGGCCTGGATGCCCTTCGCCGTGCCGGTGCGGTCTGCGACGTTCGCCGCCGCCACCGCGCCCGCGACCGCGTCGATCGTCGCGCGCATGTCCTGGATCGGCTGGAGGGAGACGCCGCCGATGGCCGCCGGGCGCTGCCCGTTCGGGAGCGTCGTGTCGCCGACGACCGCGGCCTTGATCGCGCCGCCGCCGCCGATGGCGTTCGCGAGCATGAGGGGCGCGCTCTGGTTGCCCGCCATGAAGAGCGAGCGCTGGGCGTTGCCGTGATCGGTCGTACCGTGGCGGATGCCGACGGAGGCGACGCGGTTCCGGATGCCCGCCGGGATGGCGTTCGCCAGGGCGTTGTCGATGATCACGCCGCCCATGTTCGTGACGTTGTTCCCCGTCACGCCGAAGGACTGGTTGGTGAACGCGTCCGCGCCGGTGAAGATCGCGTTGATCCCGCCGTCGAGGTAGACCACGACGACCGACGTGGGCTCCGCGGTCGCCGCGTGAGCGGTGCCGAAGAAGGAGTTGCCCGGGAACCGGCTGCCGACCGCCGCACCGGCAGCGATGCCGGCCATCTTGAGGAATCCACGACGCGAGAAGTTGTTCTTCATGGCCTTTTCCTCAGTACGTGGTGAAGCCGGTGGAGGTGAGCAGCGACGCGCAGGCGTGCGCCCAACGACGTCGAGGCGCCGGCTCGGTCGCGAGGCCCGTGACCGCGAGGTCGGAGCAGGCCGTGACCTCCTCCGTCGTCGGCGTGCGCATCCAGTACTTGCGCGCGAGCTCCGTGCACTTCGCGGTCGCCGCTGCTGCCGTCGGGGCCACCTGGTACTCGGCCTGGGTCAGCGAGTCGTAGCAGGCCGTGAAGGCCAGCGTGTACGTCGTGTAGAGGCTGACCGCGCCGGCCACAGGCTCGGCGTACCAGCGCGCCGGCGTCTCGCCGTAGGCAGCCGAGTTCGCGGCGAGCGCCGCAGGGACAGCGCCCAGCGCGCGCTGGAACTCGCCGCCGAGCGACGAGAACGGCTTCACGCGACGTCGGTTCTCTCCGAGCTCGCCGGGCTTTCTGTCGGCGACGAAGTCGACGTTGCCGAAGCCGATGTGCGGCGCACCCTGGCATGCGCCAGGACCGTTCGCGCCGGGCGCGTTCGGATCTTCCCCGTTCGCGCCGGGCGCGTTCGGATCGTTCGGGTCGCCGCCGTTCTCGCCGTTCGTTCCGGCGCCGCGCCCTCCGTTGAGTGAGTCGGCCTCGCCGACGCACGCCACGACGGCGAAGGAGACCAACGTAGCTGCGATGAGACTCTTCATCATGGTCCGCTCCTTCACTCGCAGAACCCGGGGTCCTTGGCGACCACGGCGAGGGCCGACTGGATCTTCTTGTCTGCCTTGAAGGCAGCGACGCACTTGTCGAAGACCGGGCCTTCGCACGCGTTCTCCTGCCGGCCGTAGAGGTACTTGTAGGCGAGGCGGCACGCGTTCACGTCGAACGCCTCGTTCGTCACGAGGGCCTGCACGAGCTCGGCGTCGTTCGCGATCGAGATGCCACCGAGGATCTGCTGCGGACCGACCGTGGACGGCTGGAACTGCGTCTGAGCGCCGGTGCCGGTGCGCGTGCCGAGGACGGCGGCGACCTTGTCGAGCGCGAACCAGCCGTCGTAGTGACAGCCGGCGCAGACGGCGGCCCTTCGCCCCTGCGCGGAGGTGTCGACGTTCGGCGCGTTCGTCGTCGCGGCGAGCGTGAGGCCGACGGTGTTCTGCATCATGCGGTAGGCCGACACGATGCGGATGCCGGCGAGCTCGTTGCCCGCGTAGCGAACGGCCCACTGACGGCTGCGGAAGTAACCGAGCCCGTTCGGGTTGTCGACGACCATGCCCGGGGAGCCCGCGTTCGCCGCGTCGGTCGGGACGACGTCGTACTTGCCGACGAACATCTCCGGCCACGTCTTGCCGTTCTGGAGGATGTACCGCGCCATGTAGTACGAGGCGTCCTCGGCGGGCGTCGCGCCGGTGCGGGGGTTCATCTGCGAGTTGATGAAGCGCGAGAAGCGCTCGACGAACTTCGGGTCCGCGACGAGCGCGTCGAAGTTCGTGAGGGGGGTCGGCGAGGTCCGCGCGGCTTCCGGCGCGCTCTCGCCGATCATCGCGGTGTAGAGCCTCGTCGCGCAGCGCTCGGCGCGCTCGGCGGCATCCGCCGGCGTCTCGGCGTCCGCTTTGCGCGGCGAGCCCGTCATCGCGACGAGCACGGCGGCCGCCAGAGGGGCGACCGGCAGCAGGGTTCGAAGGGATCGCTTCATGGTGCCTCCGGAGGCTGACAAGAGCACTTGCCGTGCCGATGCCCATGGCCCTCACCGTTCGGGCACCTCGTGTGTCGTGGCGGCGCCTCCAGGAGGGTCAGAATCCGTCCGACGCGGATTCGTCCGCGTGCGACGGCCGCTGTCTGGATCAGACGGTGCTCGATCGACACGAAGCGACCTCGGCGCGCCCCGATGGCTCCCGCCATCGCTCGCGGGTCGCCGACCGCGCGTGGATCGCGGAGGCGTGCGCGGCGTGGCTCGGAGTCCGCGAGAGGACTCGTCTTCCTGCCCACATCGCGTGCGCCGCGCCTTCAGACGCCGACAGGAGACGCGTGGGTGACTGCACCGCGGACGGGGGTCCGCGACGACGGAAAAAGCGTCGCGCCACGAGCCGTGGCGCGCCGGCACGTCTCGTGGAGCAACCGGGGACATGAGCCCCTCCTCCCTCTCGCGTGTCGGCGCCGCCCTCGTGTCTCTCTCCCTGCTCGGCGCCGGCGCCTGCGCGGCTCCGTCCGCGGACGAGGCCGGATCGAGCACGGCCGCCCAGTCCTCCGATGGCGGCGTCGACGCCGCCATCGACGCCGCCGCCGACGCAGCTCCCGGGGTCTGCCCGGCGCCGAGCGGCACGTTCTCCGAAGCGCGCTTCGAGCAGGAGGTCGGCCAGTGGAAGACGTCCTTCATCGCGTCGGCGTGCACCCAGGCGGACATCGACAGCGCGAAGGCCGCGCTCGCCAGCGGCTCCGCCACGTTCGCCAGCCTCAAGGCCGCCCTCGGCAGCACGTGCAGCGCGTGCGCGTTCGGCCGCGCGACCGATGCGAGCTGGAAGCCGATCGTCGAGGTCGGCGGAGGCGCGATCATCAACTGGGGCGGCTGCTTCGCCGCCTACACGAACAGCAAGGCCTGCGGGAAGGGCATCACGCTGGGCGAGGTCTGCCACGGGGAGGTCTGCGCAGAGGCGGACTGCGGGAGCGAGCAAGCGAGGCGGCGCTGCGCCCAGATCGCGAATCAAGCGGGGGGCGACTGCCACCCGTTCGCGACCGATCAGGCCGCGTGCGGCACTGACGACGCGGTCAACGACGTCTGCGGCTCCCTCCTCTCGAACATCGCGTTCGTCTGCGGAGGCGGCGCCGACGGCGGGCTCGACGCGTCGACGCCGTGAGCGTCGCGCGCGACGTCAGCCAGCGAGCTCGGCGAGGAACCAGTCGGCGACGGCCTTCGTCCCGAGCTTGCCGCCGACGTCGGGCGTGCAGTGCCCCGTCTCGATCGCCTTCGCGCAGAGCGACTCGAGCCGCTGCTCCTCCTCGCGCCAGCCGAGGTGACCGAGCATCATCCCCACGGTGAGGAAGCTCGCGAGAGGGTTCGCGAGATCCTTCCCGACGAGCGGCGGCGCAGAGCCGTGGACCGGCTCGAACATCGCGACGCGCTTCGGATCGGCGTAGTGCACGTTCGCGCTGGCGGCCATGCCGAGACCGCCCTGGAGGCCGGCGCCGAGGTCGGTGACGATGTCGCCGAACAAGTTGTTCGTGACGACGACCTCGAAGGGCCTCGGGTCCTGGACGAGGTAGAGGCAGAGCGCGTCGACGTAGACGTGCTTCGCGTCGATGCCGGGGTACTCCTTCGCCACCTCGAAGAAGCAGCGGTACCAGAGCTCATGGGCGTGCTTCATGGCGTTCGACTTGTCCGCCATGTGCACGGTCTTCTTCCCGTGCGCCTTGGCGTACTCGAAGCCTGCACGAATGAGGCGCTCGACGCCCTTGCGCGAGTTCACGTCCTCGTTGATCGCGATCTCGTCCGGCGTGCCCCGCTTGAACTGGCCGCCGATGTTCACGTAGATGCCCTCCGTGTTCTCGCGGAAGACGACGAAGTCGATGTCCTTCGCAGAGCGATCCTTCAAGGGCACGAGCCGATCGGCGAGCGCCTTCACGGGCCTCACGTTGGCGTAGAGGTCCAGGCCGAAGCGCAGTCCGAAGAGGATGTCGCGCGCGTACTCGAGGCCGGGCACGCGCGGATCCCCGAGCGCGCCGAGCAGCACGGCGCTCGCCTCGTTCTCGATCCGCTTCGCGATCTCCTTCGGGAACGTCGTGCCGTCCTTCAGATAGCGCTCGGCGCCGAGGTCGAGCTCCCACAGCTCGAGCGGGAGCTTCCGTACGCTCACGTAGTGCTCGAGCACGCGCCTTGCGTGAGCCATGACCTCGGGGCCGATACCGTCGCCGGGGAGGATCGCGATGAGCCGCATCGGCGAAGGACGCTACCACGAAGCTCGAGCGGAAGACGCTGCCGCGCGCCCGCCGTTTGCTAGGGTGAGGCCACATGCAGGTCCGGCTGTTCGTCCCCGTCGTGCTTTTCGCGCTCTTCGCGTGCGGGGGCGCGGAGAGCGCGCCGAGGCCGCGGGATCCGAGCGCCACGGCTGGTGCATCCCGTCACGAGCCCGAGCCGCCGACGGCGAGGGCGACCCCCGACGTCTCGACCGAGCCGCCTGCGGCAGGCAGCATGCCCGCCGCCGAGGTGCCGACGCCCGGGAGCGCTTCGGGATGGCCGTTCGGTCCAGACCCGGGCCCCGAGTCGCAGCGGGTCTTGCTCGATCGCCTCGCGAAGGACCCGGGTCCGCAGAAGACGAACTGGACCCCTCCTGGTCGTCGTGAGCGCTACGGACACGCCGAGGGCATCGTCGCCGCGTCGCCCGCCGAGGTGAAGAAGCGGCTGAATGACTTCGGCCACTACAAGGAGCTCGCGGGCCCGAAGTTCAAGCAGGTCCGCGTCGTCGGCAAGGAAGGCGACGGCACCGACGTCTACTTCCAGCTCCCGATCATGAAGGGGCTCGTCACGATCTGGTACGTCACGCGCTTTCTCCCCCCGCGAACGGCCGCCGGCGGCGAGGTCGTCGAAGGCACGTTCGTGAAGGGCAACATCAAGGGGATGCACATCGTGCTGAAGGTCCAGCCGGGCGGCGGCGACCAGGAGAGCGTGATGACCTGCGATCTCCTGCTCGCGCCAGGCCTCCCCGCGCCGCAGAGCGCCGTCGACGAGGAGCTACGCGACGCGTGCGGCGACGCGATCGTCTCCGTCCGCAAGCTCACCGGGGGCTGAGCCTCGCCTCCAGGATCGCGCGCGCGACGGGGACGACCCCCGCGACGCGCGGGACATCGAGGTGGCGCCCCTCGTAGTGCCCGTGGGGATCGATGAGGGCGTGGCGTATCCCCGCGGCGCGAGCGCCGAGCACATCCGTCGCGAAGACGTCGCCGAGGTGGAGCGCGCGCGCGGGCTGCGCGGCGAAGTGCTCGAGGGCGATGTGGAAGATCCGCGGATCGGGCTTCTCGATCCCGACCTTGCCGCTGTCCACGACGAGATCGAAGTGACCGAGGATCCCGAGGTCGGAGAACAGGCGCTCGAGCATGCCCTCCGAGTTGGAGATGATCGCCGTCTTCGTCCCGGCTGCGCGGAGGGCGTCGAGCGCGGGCCCGAGCCCTTCGGGCACGCGGCACCACAGGTTCCGGAGCTCGTGAGCAGGCCAGGCGCGATCGAGGAGCTCGCTCACGTGCGCTTCGGGGAGCCCCCCGCGGTGGACGATCGTGCCGACCATCCTTCCCCACGCGACCGCGCCGGGCCGATCGCGGAACGTCCAGGGCACGTCCACCATCGGGCCCGTCTCGGCGAGCCGCTTCGCCTCGCCTTCGGCGCGAACGAGGGTCGCGGCGAAGGCCGCGGGCCCCGGGACGCCTAGGCTCCCGACGAGCTCGGCGAGGCGGCCGTGGTCGAGGAAGATGACCGTGTTCCCGGCATCCAGGCAGAGGAGGTCGACGTCACGGACGAGCGATTCCGCCATGGAAGCTGCGCTGGTCATCGGTCCGGTGACGGTACCGGCGACCGCCGCCGCCGTCCCGATCGCGCGCCTGCCGTGAGGACGAGGGCGAACGCGAGGAGGGCCGCGCTCACCGCCTTGCCGGGCGCTCTCCGCGACCCGACCGAGCAACCGCCGTCCGCCGCGTCCTCTCCTGCCGGGCCCAGGGCGTCCCCGCCGCTCGAGCTCACGCCGCCCACGTCGCCCGAGCTCGCGCCTGGGCCGCCAGACGACGCACCGGGCGGCGCGGTGCCGTCGCCGGGGGGCACGGAGCCGACGGGGGGCGTCGTCGTCACGCAGTCCCCGAGCGAGTGCTGGAGGGCCCCCAGATCGAACGGCATCCCGCGGGTGCGCGCGCAGTAGTCGTCGGTGACCCCGGCCACGGCCGAGGCCTTGCCGAGGAGCGCGGAGAGGTCGCCCTTCTTGCGGAGATCGCCGACGAGCGGCGCGACGTACAGATCGTCGAACGTCGCCTGGGTCACATCCGCGAGGTTGCCGTCGAAGGTCCCCGTGGCCCCCTCGCGGTTCCGGATCACGCCGCTGAGGACGTTGCCTCGCGCCTCGCCCGTGGTGGTCGAAAACCGGAAATCGATGCCCAGAGTCCCCACGAGCGTGTTGTGGAGGATGCGGGAGCCCTTCGCGCGGTTCAGGTAGATGCCGACGTCGGAGCAGCGCGCGATGACGTTGTTCCGCATCGTACCGCCGTCGTGCTCGATGTCGCACGTGCCCTGCGGGTCGAAGCTCGGCGCGCAGAAGGCCGGGCCCGTGCCGCCGCCGCCGAACGACAGGCCGATGTGGGTTCCGCTCGTGAGCTCGTCCTTCGTGCAGAGCACGAGGTTGCGCTCGTAGAGCCCCTGCTTGCCGCCGCTCTTCATGAAGGCGCCGTAGGTGGGGGCGCCGTCCTTGCGGTGGAAGTCGTGGATGAAGTTCCCGCGGACGACCCAGCGGTCGCCGGTGTCGATGTTGAGCTTCGTCACGGGCGCGCTCACGTCGCGCGCGTGCGAGTCGAAGAGCTCGGTGTACTCGACGAGCCCGTCGTGGGGCATGAGCCACGACGCGCCCACCTTCGTGGCGTTGACCTTGAGCTGCGCGTTGAAGTCGTGCACGCGACTCGAGCGCAGGACGAAGCCGGTGGCGCCGCCGGTGACGTGGAAGGCGTGCTCGCACGCGGCGTCGCTCGCGCAGACGCCGCGGATGTCGAGCCCCTCGAAGTGCCAGCTCGCGCCGGTCACGGCGAAGCCCTCGAGGCTGTCCAGCTCGATCTTCGCGCCGAGCGCGTTCTTCGCGCGCACGCGGATCGGAGCCTGCGGTGTCCCGCTCGCCGCGCAAGCGATCTTCGGTGCGACGATGCGGTACGTGCCGTCGACGAGGACGATGTCGTCCCCCGCCTCGGCGTTCGAAATGGCGGCTTGGAGCTCGGCGACGGTCGTGACGTCCACGGGACGAAGGCTACCTCGCCGCGGCCGCGCCTTCGCTGCCAAACTACTTCCGCGCGAAGCGAATGGCGTAGCCGCAACGCAGCTGCACCTGCGGAAGCACCCTCTCGATCACCGCTCTACCCTCGTAGCTCGTCGCGCCCGTCCGCGTGAGCTCGAGCGTGGTGGTCGTCCTCGAGTCGCCGTCGTCGCAGCGCGTCGTCTGCTTGCCGCCACACGTCGGGTACCCCGCGATCGCGCCCTCGCAGGTGCACGACGCATCGCACTCGGCCTTGGCGGGCGAGCCATCGCCGTCTTCCTCCGAGATGACGTCGGGAAGCTCCTGGCAGAGCGCGTCGGACGACGCGTCGAGCGCGTACGACAGAACCCACGTCCCGGGCGGAACGCAGGTCCCCCCCTCCGTCGTCGCGGGAGCCCCCTCGCCGCCGGACGCCGCTCCCTTCCCGCCTCCCGACGGCGTCTCGTCGGCGCCGGAGCACGCGACGAGGGCGAGGACAGGGACGAGCATCAGGGCGTGACGTGTGCACGTGAGCATGTCGTCCCTCGTGCGAGCGCCGTGCCGTCGTCCGCGCCCCGGATCTCCGCGGAACGCGTGCGACGACCGGCTCGACCTCGTCGCAGGCCCTCCCGCAAGCGGCCTCCGAGCGCGACGCCCGTGACGCACCCGGCGCGCCGTAGTGATGTACCCTTCTCCTCGATGGGCATCGTCCGCGAGCGAGGCGCCGAGCTTCGGCTCGACACCGCCGGGCTCGTCGGTCTCCTCGGCGTCGCGGCGATCCTCGCCGGCAGCGTCTACGCGCTCTGGCCTGCGCGCGCCAAGCCGATGGCCGGCCTCCGGCTCGTCGAGGCCGGCGCCGCCCCGAAGCGCACCTTCGATCGCGCGCTGCCCGGCCCTGGCGAACGCCTCGTGATGACGACGGCCCGCGACGACGAGGCCCCCGAGCGCCTCGTCGTCGTGACGACGGCTCGGCCCGTGGCGAGCGCAGGGGCTCCCGCGGAGGCGGACCGTCTGGGGTGCCTCGTCGAGCGCGAGCCGCCGCGCGACGCCGGCGCGACGACCGTGCGTCCGACGTCGACGTGCTCGTTCCGCCGCTCGAGTGACGGGGCCGTCCACTCGCTCTCGATCCCTTCCTCCGATCTCGCCTTCGAGGGCGAGGGCGATCCGGTGGAGGCGATGATGGCATCCCCGGATGCCCAGTGGTCGGCGGAGTCGCGCACGGCCTTCCGACTCGCGTCGGTCCCGATCCCGGCGAACGCCCCGATCGGGCCGGGCGCCGCGTGGAGGGTGGACGAGGAGGTCGTGCTCGACGGGCTCCGCGTCTCGCGGCACTCCTCCTACACGCTCGTCGCCTGGACGGAGACCGGCGCGCGCGTCGACGTCGACGTCGAGGAGATCACGCCGGAGCAGGACGTCGACCAAGGCGTCGCCGCGAGCCGCGCGCTCGCGCAGAAGATCACGGAGCGAACGGGCGCTCCCGTGGGCCTCGACCTCCCTCTCGGGACCCTGCACGCGCGCGGCGGTCGCCTCCATGCCCGCGGCGCACTCGAGGTGGCCCGCGGGGCGACCTTCCCCGTCGGCGAGCTGACGGTCGAGAGCGCCCTGACTGCGGCGACGGGCCCTCTTCGCTCGCGCTTCCGCTACGAGCGCTGAGCCGTCGCCATACGGCGAGGATTCGCCTAGCATCGACGACGCTTGGCGAACGTCCAGCTCCCGAAAGACCTCGTCGATCTCGTCGAAGGAGGGTCGTCCATCATGGTGGGCACCCGCGACGACGACCTGCAGCCCGCGGCCACGCGGGCGGCGGGCGCGAGGGTCTCCGAGGACCGCCGCCGCGTCACGCTCTACCTCCCGAGCACCGCGAGCGCGCGCGCGATCGCGAACCTGGAGAGACACCCCGTCGTCGCAGTCGGGATCGCGAGCCCGATGGACAACGTCGCGATCCAGATGAAGGGCTCGTGTGTGGACCTGCACGTCGCGACGGAGACCGAGCGCTCGATCCCGGAGCGCTACGTGACGTGCCAGAGCGAGCTCCTCTCCGTGCTCGGCCTCCCGCGCGCGCTCACGTCGCGGATGATCGTGTGGCCGGCGCACGCGGTGACGTTCTCGATCGAGGACATCTTCGTCCAGACCCCCGGCCCAGGCGCCGGGAAGCGCCTCGGGAGCCGAGAGTGAAGCTCTCCGATCTGCCGAAGCGCTGCTTCCAGGGGATCAACCCCTCGATCATCGCCACGAGCGACGCGAACGGCCTCCCGAACGTGACGTACCTGAGCCAGGTGGTCTACCTGGACGAAGGGCGAGTCGCGCTCTCGTGCCAGTTCTTCAACAAGACGAAGCAGAACGTCCTCGCCAACCCGAAGGCGGCGCTGCAGCTCCTCGACCCCGTCACCCTCGACGCGTACGACATCGTCGTGCGCTACGACCACGCGGAGAGCGAGGGTCCCCTCTTCGAGGCGATGTCGCGACGCATCGACGCGATCGCGTCGCACACCGGCATGGCCGGCGTGTTCAAGCTCCTCTCCGCCGACGTCTACCTGGTCGTTCGCGTCGAGCGGGTCTCTGGCTTCATGGCTCCTCCGCCCGAGACCGCGCCGGAGGAGCCCGCCTCTGCCCCGCCCGCGTGGCGGAGCGAGATCCACGGGCTGCAGCTCGTCTCCCAGCGCATGGCGCGGGCGAAGGACCTCGAGAGCCTGCTCGCGACGACGCTCGAGTCGCTGGAGGAGGCGTTCGGCTTCGCGCACGGGATGGTGCTCCTGCCGGACGAGACCGGGCAACGCCTCTTCGCCATCGCGAGCCGCGGCTACGGCGACGGGGGGATCGGCGCGGAGGTCGGGATCGGCGAAGGGCTCATCGGGACCGTCGCGCGCGAGCGGTGCGTCCTCCGCGTCGCGGGCGTCGGCTCGGAGCTGCGCTACGGGCGAGCCATCCGCGCGAGCGTGCACCGCGCGGGAGGGGCGCGCTCGCTCTCGCCGGAGATCCCGCTCCCCGGCCTGGTCGACGCGCAGAGCCAGCTCGCGCTCCCTCTCGTCGTCTCGGACAGGCTGGTCGGCGTCATCGCCGTCGAGAGCCGATCCCCGGGGATGTTCGAGGAGTGGCACGAGCCGTACCTCGAGATCATCGCGACGCAGGTGGCGCTCGCGATCGAGAACATGATCCGGAGAGAACGTGACGCCGAGGCGGCCGTCGCGCCGGAAGCTCCGCGCGACGATGGACGTCCGAGCGCCGTCGGCCGGTCGGCCTCGAGCGGGGAGCGCACGCGACGCTTCCGGTTCTACCGCCACGACGACTGCGTCTTCGTCGACGACGAGTACCTGATCCGGAACCTCCCCGGCCGCATCCTCTGGAAGATCCTGAAGACGCACGCCGCGACGGGGCGCGTCGACTTCGCGAACCGCGAGCTCCGGCTCGACCCGTCGCTCGGCCTCCCCGCGATCCGCGACAACCTCGAGAGCCGGCTCGTCCTCCTCCGGAAGCGGCTCGAGCAGAAGTGCCCGGACATAGCGCTCGTCTCCTCGGGGCGAGGCCTCTTCCGGCTCGAGACCGGCGGCCCGTTCATCCTCGAAGAGCTCGACGGCACGACCCCCTAGGGTCCTTAATGAGCTTTCAAGATCGGGGTAGGGAAAGCTGAAGATCGCGGTTTCCCGCGGGATGTCACGTTGACGGAGCTCCGGGAGGGAGCTCTCCGATGACGACCAGCACCGAGCCCCACGATCTCGTCCCCGTCTCCGTTCGCCCAGCCCGCTTCGATCTCTTCGGGCGCATCCACAAGGCGATCCGGCTCGCGATGAGCGAGCTGCTCGTCCGCATGGGCGAGACGAGCTTCGCCGACGCGAAGGCGTCGGGGGCGATCTGCCAGGACCTCCGCGAGCTGCTCTCGTTCTGCGACGCGCACCTCGCCCACGAGGAGGAGGTGGTCGCCCCTGCCGCCCGCGAGCGCTTGCTCGGCGGAATGGACGCGTTCGACTCGCACGGGGAGCACACGCGTCTCGTCGCCGAGCTCCGCGCGCAGATCGACGCGCTCGAGAACGCGCCGGCGGGGCTCCGCACGCGCGTGGGCAAGACGCTCTACCTCCACTTCAGCACGTACGTCGGGGAGAGCCTGGTCCACATGGCGGAGGAAGAGCGCGTGATCATGCCGCTCCTCGAGCGCTTCTTCGACGACGACGAGCTCCGCGCTCTCTCGAACGCGATCCGCGCGCGTGCCACGCCGGCCGAAGTGGCGTTCAGCGGTCCACGACTCCTCCGCGCGATCGATCCGCACGAGCGGCGCGCGCTGGTCTACGACGCCGCGCAGACGATGCCGCGAGGCTCCGCCCTCCGCCTCCTCGGCGGCCTCCGCGGGAGGCTCCCCGACGGGGAGCTCGACGAGCTCGTCGCGATCGCCGAGGCCGCGAACGCGGGGGGCCGATGAAGGCCAAGAAGGTGGCGAAGGGCGTCGGGATCGCGGTCGCCGGCCTGCTCGGCGTGGGGGCCGCGCTGGCGGGCGTCGTCCAGGCGCGCGGGATCCCGACGTACGACCCCGGCAAGATCGTGATGGACGTCGAGGCGACCCCGGAGCGGCTGGAGCGCGGGCAGAAGCTCGTAGGGCTCCTCTGCGTCGAGTGCCACGCCGACACGACGACGGGGAACCTCACCGGCAAGCGCATGCTCGACTCGCCTCCCGTCTTCGGGGCGATCGTGTCGAAGAACATCACGCGACACCCGACGAAGGGGATCGGAGCGTGGACCGACGGGCAGGTCGCGTACTTCCTGCGGACGGGCGTGGCGCCGGACGGTCACTACGCGCCGCCCTGGATGGTGAAGCTCCCCCTCCTCTCCGACGAGGACATGGCGTCCGTCATCGCGTACCTCCGGAAGTCGGACGACCCGCGGCTCGCCGCCGCCGACGTGGACCCGCCCGGACGCTCCGAGCCGAGCTTCGTGACGAAGCTCCTCACGAACACCGCCATGAAGCCGCTCCCCTACCCAGCGGCTCCGGTCGACACGCCGCCGAAGACCGACGTCGTGGCGTGGGGCCGCTACCTGGCGATCAACTACGAGTGCTACGGCTGCCACTCGGCCGACTTCGCGAAGGTCGATCCGCTCGTGCCGGAGCGCTCGGAAGGCTATTTCGGCGGCGGGAACACGATGAGCCAGGCCGACGGAACGCCGATCGTGACGGCGAACCTGACGCCCGACGCGGAGACGGGGATCGGCCGCTGGTCCGAAGCCGACTTCTCAGGCGCGGTGAAGCACGGCTTCCGCCCCGACGGCCGCGTCCTCCGGTCCCCGATGACGCCGAGGTCGGAGCTAGAGGACGACGAGATTCACGCCATCTACACCTATCTGAAGACGATCCCCGCCCTGCACGCCGCCCACGATCGCCGCCTGGCGCCGGCCCCCGCCGATCCGGATCCGGGGAAGAACCTCTACGCGTCGTACGGCTGCGTCTCGTGCCACGGGGAGCGCGGTGTCAGCGTGGACGGTTCGGCGGATCTGCGCCGCGCGAACGAGCGCTTCGCCACGGACGCCGAGCTCCGCGCGTGGATCGAAGAGGCGCCCGCGAAGAAGCCGGGCACGCGGATGCCTGGCTGGAAGGGCGTCATCGCAGAGGGCGACTACGGCCCGCTCATGGGGCACGTACGGAAGCTCGCTCGAGCTCCGCGCGAGGCGTCGAACCCCTGACCAGCGACACGACGGCGGTGCAGAGCGGGCACGCTGCGATCCCGTGGGGCACGTCCTTGCGATGGAGGTCGAGGACGGCGCGCGAGAGCTCGGCGAGCTCCCTGCGGACCTCGCGGCGCCGCCCCTTCACCCGCGCGATCGTCATCCGGTCGTAGGCGGTCGTCTGGTGGCGCATCCAGGCGATCACGGCCGCCTCCGCCCGCTCGTCGATCTCGATGCGCTTCGTGCGCGCGACGGTTCCGCTGCCGACCGGAGTCGCATGCGCGGCGACGAGGCGCGCCAGCGCCCGACCGAGCTCGCGCCACTCCGTCGAGAACGCGAGGAAGGTCTCGACCTCGCCCTCGAACGCCACGACGTAGTCCGCCTGCGCCTGCTCGCGGCGCGCGACGTCCTTCGTGCGCTTGGCGGCGTACGCCTCGGTCGCGCGCTCCGCCTCGAGCGCCGAGCGCACGGCGGCGATCGTCTCTCGCGGAGCCCACAGGCCTCGCGAGAACGCCTTCCGGCCCTTCTTCTCGATCACGGCCCAGGACGGCCCCGCCTGCTTCACGCGGCGCGTGAAGGTCGCGTCCCCCGGCGGGAGGCAGGCCCACCCGTCGGGCGGCGAGAGGCGGCGCCCGTCCGGGGCAACGAAGACGCGTGGGTCCGAGGTGGGAGCGAGCACCAGCGAGGCGACCGACATCGACGCGCAGCCTGCCCGAACCCGACCTGCGCGTCCATCTCACCGCACCCGGAACCTTCCCGCTCGGGCGCTGTCGCTCGGGGAACGCCATGCCCCGCTTCGCCTTCGCTCTCGCGCCGGTCGCCCTCGTGAGCGCCGGTCTCGTCGTCACGAGCTGCGGGGGGCCGCCCGCGTCGCCGGCGCCGCCGCCGCGATCGCCGGAGAAGGTCGCCCTCGCGAGCCCTCCCGCCGCGCCGACCCCTTCCGACCTCCGCCGCGCGCGGCGCGCCAGAGCCCGC
>JALHPN010000074.1 GCA_022842465.1 Polyangiaceae bacterium
GCCGAGGCCGCGGAGGACGCGCTCGGCGCGGGCCTGCGACGCCCGCACGCGGAGCCGCACGGCGCCCCGCACGACGTCCTCGACCGTGGCGTCGCCCGCGTGGCCCGTCTCGAGGCCCGGCTCGAAGGCCGGCATCGTCCAGCGGACCTCGACGTGCCGCGCGCGCAGCTTCCGGAGCGAGGTGGGGAGGATGCTGTCCGGGCCGGGCGACGGCGCCCAGACGTGGACGACGCTCGCCTTGTGCTTCTTCTCCTTCGCGATCTTGTCCATCGCGCCGGCGAGCTGGACCTCCGCGCGCTCGCGCTCGCCGTCGATGCGCGGGGGTACCTCGATCCCGAACGAGGCGAGGTAGTGCCGGAACCGCTGCTCGCGCGGCGAAGCTGCCAGCGGCTGCCTGGGCGCGAAAGGGGCGCGGGAGCGCATCGCCTCCGCGCGGAGGGCGAGGGCATCGAGGTTCGCGCGGGGGACGTCGGCGAGGCCGCGCGGATCGAGCGGGCGGAGGTGCTCGGCGACGCGCGCGGCGAGCTCCGTCTCGTCGAGCTCGCAGCGATCCTGGTCCACCATGCTGGCCGTGCTCGCGAGCGCGGCGACGATCTTCGTCGCCTGCTGGGGGCCCGTGTCGGGGACGAGCCAGGTGCGGATGCGCGACGCGAGGACGACGAGGCCGACGCGGTCTCCGCGTCCGATGTGCCGCGCCGCGACGCCGGCCAGCTCGTCGACGGCGATGTCGAGCGGCGCCTTGCCGGGCTCGCCGGCCCAGAGCTCGACGGACGCGTCGAGCACGAGCCAGACGACGTCACGCTCCTCGCGCTCCATCTCGCGGACGAGGAGCTGACCGCGGCGCGCGCTCGCCTTCCAGGCGATGCGCTTGAAGGCATCCCCGGGGACGTGCTCGCGGAGCTCCTTCAGCTGCTCGCCCTCGCCCGAGAGCGGTGACGGTCGCCCCGCCTCCGCGACGCGGCGCGAGCGACCTCCGCGCGCGGTCTGGAGGAGCGCGAGGATCGGCCGCGGGACGACCTCGACCCCGTGCGGGTTCGCGAACATGAGCGGGACCTCGTAGAGGCCTTCGCCGCCGAGAGGCGTGCCCCGCACTTCGAGGCTGATCCCGTGGATGCCCCACCGCCCGATGCGCTTCGGCCGGACGCGCATCTGGAAGCGCACCTTCGACGCGGCCGGGAGCTCGAGGACGGCGGGATGGATCGTGACGTCGAGCGCGCTCGAAGCCACGGGCCGCAGGTTCACGCCGCGCGCGTCGTCGAAGCCGCGGTTCCGGAGCTCCGCTTCGAGGACGACCTCCTCGTCACGCGTCGTCCGCGTCACGCGCTTCGTCGTGCTCCACACCATCTCGAAGCCGGAGGCGCGGATGCGCGTGACGGTGGACAGGGCGAGCGCGCGTCCGAGCGTGACGGCGAGGAGCATGGCGCCGCCGAAGGCGACCGCCGCGCTCACCTTCGCCGCGACGCCGACCGCCACGAGCGCTGCTCCCGCGAGCGCGACCTGGAACGTGGCGCGGGTCGGATGGAGCTGCACGAGGAGGCCTCAGACCGCGCGGAAGCCGCGGCGGTAGCCGACCTTGGCGAGCGCCTCTTCGACGATGATCTCACGCGTCCGAGCCTCGGCCTCGATGTCGGCGACGAGCACGAGCCGGTGCGCGAGCACGCTGACCGCCACCGCGCGAACGTCTTCCGGCACCATGTAGTGTCGACCGGCGAGCAGCGCGTGCGCCTTGCCGGCCTGGACGAGGCCGAGCGTGGCGCGCGGGCTCGCCCCGAGCGCGACCTTCGCGTGCGCGCGGGTGAACGTCGTCAACGCGACGCAGTAGTCGTGGAGGTCGTCATCGACGTGGATCCGCGCGCAGATGTTCTGGAGCGCGCTCACGTCGGGCGCGGTGAGGACGGGGCGGATCACGGGCGGGTCGACGCCGTGCGTCCGCAGCATGAGCGCTTCCTCGCGCGCGCTCGGGTACCCCATCGCCACGCGAACGAGGAAGCGGTCGATCTGCGCCTCGGGCAGGGGGTAGGTCCCCTCGAGATCGATCGGGTTCTGGGTCGCGAGGACGAGGAACGGGAGGGGCAGCTCGAAGCGATCCCCCTCGATCGTCACCTGCCGCTCCTGCATCGCTTCGAGGAGCGCCGACTGCGTCTTGGCGGGCGCCCGGTTGATCTCGTCCGCGAGGACCACGTTCGCGAACACGGGCCCCGCGCGGAGGTTGAACGTGCCCTCTCGCGGCGAGAGCACGTAGGTCCCGGTGATGTCGGCCGGGAGGAGATCGGGCGTGAACTGGATGCGGCGCGACGTGCAGCCGAGCGCCGTCGCGAAGGCCTTCACGAGGGTCGTCTTCGCGACGCCGGGGACGCCCTCGAGGAGCACGTGCCCCTTCGCGAGGAGCGACACGAGCATCATGTCGAGCGCGCGGCCGCTGCCGATGTAGATGCGCTGGACCTCGCGCCGGAGGTCCTCGATGCGCTCCTTCGCGGCGGCGATCTCGTGGCCGCCACCGCCCTGGCCACCCTGGACCGGCGCCGTCACGTCACCCTCGCGTGTCGGTTCGCTTCGGCCGACTCGAGGAGGCGCTTCACCGTGCGCGCGATCGACACGACCTCGTGGTCGCGCACCGGCTGCCCCATTCCTCCGCCTCGCTGGTAGACGATCATGGTCTCGACGTTGGACATTCGTAGCAGAAGCTGCCGGAGCGTGTGCACCCCTTCGGCGTCGAGGAGGTGCGCGGCCGCGACCTGCGAGAGGAGCTCTTGCTGGGTCGGGACACGGCTCGCGCCGAGCATCGTCGTCAGCTGCTCCTCGAGCGCGCTCTTCAGCTCGAGGACGGCGAGGACGCGCGACGTCTGCGGCGCGCCGATCACGGCGGCGTGCCCTGCGACGCCGCCTTGCGCCACGGCCGGGACGCGCCGCACGAAGCGCGGCGAGAGCGGCTTGTGGAGGCGTCCAGCCCGCGAGCCGACCCAGACCACGAGCGCGAGGCCGATCGCGATCGCGATCGCGTAGGCGAGGACGGCGGGCATGCCTTCACGGCGGACGGTGTCGAGCGCGTCGCGCATCGAGCGCAGCATGTCCTCGAGCGAGTCCTCCTCGCCGCCGAAGCCGTTCTTCTGCTCGAAGCCGCCTGCGAGGACGAAGAGCCTTCCGCCGCGCTTGCCCCAGACGTCGTTGTCGACGGCGTAACGGACGAGGCCGCGCGCGAACGCCTTGTTGCCCGCGTAGCGCAGCATCGCGTTGATGACGATCGACGGGTCGCCGACCGCGAGGAGGCGCCCCTGACCGACCGCGCCCGCGACCGCGACGACCACTTCGGGCTCGCCCTCTTGTCCGCGCACCTTCAGCACCGGCGAGAGGTTCTCGTGGGACAGGCCGGTGGCGTGATTCGTGACGACGCGGCTCACCTCCGCGACCACGGGGTGAGCGCTCGCCGGCTCGGCGAGGGCGAGCTGTGGGTTGCCACGGAGGAACTCGGCGGGCCGACGCGGGAGCGGGACGCGGCCCATCTTGAAGTGGCGGAGCAGCGCGTCGCCGCGGCCGAAGTCGTCCAGCATGACGACACGGCCCCCGGCGTGCATGAACTTCGCGAGCTGTCCGACGTCCATGCTCTTCTCCGGATAGAGGAGGAGGACGCCGTCCTTCGGCTCGAGCTGCGCATAGTCGAGCTCGTTGGTGACGATGACGCGGGCGGGCCCCAGCTCCGCGCGCGCGAGTCGCACGAGCTCGGCGGCGCCTTCCCAGTCGCTCCCCGCGAGGTCGAATGGGGCGCCCCAGGCGCGCCCTGCGGCCCCGAGCACGACCATGGAAGAGACCCATGCGACGAGGAGGAGCGCCCACGTCGCACGGCGCCGGACCGCGCGGAAGGGCAGGACGTGCCGCGCTGCGGCGACGCGAACGGATCTCATCGGCACGGCATCGGAATCGACATCGTCATGGCGCGCGTCGACGAACGCACCTCTCGACTCTACCAACGGTGGGCGCACCATGGGGAGCGCCTCGGCGTCACCGTACACTTGACCGATCGGACCGGGTTGCTAGCTTCCATCTAGGCCTGCTTCCCGGCATCCTTTCGACGTCGTTCCCGATCCAGCTGTCGCGAAGGACCCAAACCGATGCTTCCTCCGTTCATCATCGAACAGATTCGCAAGCGCGAAGAAGAAGAGCGGAAGCAGTACGAGCAGCCTCAGCTCGAGATCCCCGCCGTCACGCCGAGTCAGCCTGCCCCCACGAAGCGTCGCGACGACGCCGACGACGGCAAGCGAGGCGTGACGATCATCGAGCTCTGACCCGCCCTCGGAGCTCCTCGTCGTTCCGCGCCCGCGCGGGCGCCGCACGGCGTTAGAATTCGTGTTGCTTTCCGCGGACTCGTGCCACTAGGCTGCGCCCGAAATGGCCGGCCCGAGAGCGAGACGCAGCGCGCTTTCCGCGATCCTGGCCGTGGCGGCCGGGGTCGCCTGCTACTCGCAGGGCGACGGCGCGGATCCGCCGCTCGACCGCTTCTACTTCCCCGTCGGCCTCGGGGTCTCGCACGGCGGATCGGTCCTCTACGTCGCGAACGCGGACTTCGACCTCCAGTACAACGGCGGGACGCTCCAGTCCTACGACCTCACGCTCATCCGGCGCCACGCGCTCGACGTCATCGAGAACCCGGCCCGGACCGACCTGCCCTGGGTGAGGACGCCGGTGGGCGGCTGCCCGGGCAACCCGCCCGCGTCGCAGCCCAACGGGTCGCGCGTGCCCCTCGGCGAGGCGTGCGCGCCGCCGGTGCGCTCCGAGTTCTACCAGCGTGACAGCGCCGTCATCGGCGCGTTCGCGACCGACATGCTCCTGTCGGAGGCGCCGTCGGTGGCGCCGCCGGCCACGGCGCGGACGTACGATCGCCTCTTCATCCCCGTCCGCGGTAACGCCACGCTCACGTGGGCGAACGTCGCGCGGGACTCGGCGGACTCCGTCGCGCCGGACTCGCGCGACCCGGCCGCGTACCCGCCGTGGCTCGTCCAGTGCGGGCAGACCGCGAGCTCGCGTCGCTGCGACGCGCGTCACCAGGTCGGTGAGGATCCCGACGAGGTCGGCAACACGAGGAAGATCGTGATGCCCGGTGAGCCGTTCGGCATCGCGCTGAGCGGCGACACCCGGTCGATCGTCATCACCCACCAGGGGGACACGAAGTCGAGCCTCTTCTTCTCCGGCCTGGGCCCGAACGACACGGACACCGCGACGGGCGGCGCCGCCGAGATCGTTCCGTCGCTCCAGTTCGTGCTCGACGGCGTGGCGCCGGGCGGCATGGGGCTCACGTCGATCCCCCACGATCCGGACGCGTTCGGCGCCGCGCCGGCTCCGTACCCGGCGTTCCTCCAGACGAGCCGGGCGAACGCGGCGGTCGAGCTGCTCCGCCAGTACCCCGACGAGGCGCTCGATCGCGTGCCGCTCCCCGACGGCGGGGCCTCCGCGACGCGCTCGTCCTTGCCGCGCCCCTTCCTCGCGAGAGAGGCCGCGTTCCCGCTCGTCGTGAGCCCGAGCGGCGTCGACTCGCGCGGGATCGCGGTCGACACGAGCCCCCGCCTCGGATGCAAGGCGCGCGCGACGACCGACGCGGAGGTGCTCGCCTGCGCGCGCCGGCCGGCTCGCGTCTTCATCGCGAACCGCTCGCCGGCGTCCGTCCTCGTCGGCGAGGTCGGCGGCACGAACACGACGACCGGCGACTACGATCCCGACCTGCTCACGATCTCGCGGGCGGAGCCGCTCTCGGCGGGCCCGTCGCGTGTCTACCTCGCGCCGATCGTCGACGTCGACGGCGCGTACTCTCTCCGCCTCTTCGTGGTCTGCTTCGACGCCGCGCAGGTCTTCGTCTTCGACCCCGAGTCGATGCGCCTCGAGAACGTGATCCGCGTCGCGCCGGGGCCCTTCGCGATGGCGTTCGATCCGTTCGACATGGCCGCCGTCGCCCGGCACGACCAGGTGCCTGCCGACACGCGCGTCGGTCGCAACGCGACGCGCTACCGCTTCGCCTACGTCGCGAGCTTCACCCAGTCGTACGTGCAGCTCCTCGACCTCGATCGACGCCTGCCGAATACGTTCGAGCGCGTCGTCTTCACGCTCGGCGAGCCGACGAATCCGAAGGGGACCTGAGACGGTGAATCGCAGGCGTCTCTCTCTCGGGGTCCTCGCTTCGCTCGCGGTCGTGGTCACGGCGCTCGTGCTCTTCGCGTGCAGCCAGACGCCGACGGCCGTTCCGGTCCGAACCTTCGAGCGCGCACAGAAGGTGGACTTCGTCTGCCTGCGGCTCGCGGACGCTTCGCCGGCCGGTCTGGTGCCGCGGCGCCCGATCGGAGTCCCGCTCGGTGAGTGCACCCAGACGCCGCCCGACGCGGACGGCGCGTCGTTCCCCACCCAGCTCTTCGCGCTCGTCACGCAGTCGGCGCGCGGCGAGGTCGCCGTCGTGAACCTCACGTCGGGCGTCATCATGGACGTGAACGCGAAGACGCCGAACTTCAACTTCCTCCCCGTCGGCACGGTGCCGACCGACATCGCGTCGGCGCCGGACGGACAGATGACGTTCGTCGCGTCGGCCGAGCCGAACAAGCCTGCCATCTACGGCCTCCCGAGCGCGCGGATCCTCGGCGACAAGGCCGCGGTGCGCAGCTTCGATGCCGCGGGACGGACGATCGACCTCCTCCTCCCGCCGGATCCGCTCGGCGCCCCTGCGCTGACGTCGTGGCCGGTGTGCTCCCTCCCGCAGGCGCCTGCGGCGCTCTCGGTCGTGCCGCGCGAGGGGGGCGCAGGTTACGAGCTCGTCGCGGTGCTCCCCGGCGACCGGCTCGCGAGCGCGAAGGTCGTCACGATCGATCCTCGTCCTTTCCTCGTCGGCGCGGGCGTGATCGCCGCCGATGCGGGGTTGCCCGCCGACGGCGGCGCCGTGGCGGCTCCGGTCATGCCGGGCTCTCTCGCTCCCTGTCCGATCCTCGCGGCGACCGAGCTCGGCGGCGAGGATCTGCTCCCGCCGACGTTCCGCGTCGGAGCGAAGGCGGCGAACGGCATCCCTTACGTCGACGCGGGCGCGCTCGACTTGACGTGCGACCTGCCGCGCCGGACCGCGAGCTGCGGCGCGCCGCCCTGCTGCGCGGAGGACTTCGCGCCCGCTCCCGTGATCCTCCCCGACGGCGGCGATCCCGGCCCGGCGCCCGTGGGCCCGACCGCCGACGAGCTCCGCGACGGCGGGGCCTGCGCCGACCTCGACCAGGACGCGGGCGAGATCCCGTTGCAGGTGGGCCCGCTCGATCCACCGCGGGTGGTCGCGCTCGCGCGGGACGGCACCACGATCTACCTGGGCGACGAGGCGGTGCCCTTCGTGCACGTGCTCGATCTCTCGCAGCCGGGCACGATCGTCGAGCGTGCGCCGCTCCTCGCGACGAGCCTGACGGAGCCGACGCGGCCGGTCGGCATCCGGGCGCTCGCCGTGAGCCCCCCGACGCGCGACTACCAGAAGTTCCTCTACGCCGTCGACGCGCAGGCGGGCTCGATCCTCGTCTACGACGTCTCCGCCCCGTCGGACACGCCGAGGCTCCCCCTGACGCGTCCGTTCCCCGAGCTCGATCCCTTCCAGCCACCGGACCGCGTGAGGTTCACGTCGCCGGTCGTCGCGGTCGAGTTCGCGCGCGCGGACGTCCCGATCACGGTCGACGGCAACGTCGCCGGGGTCACGGGGGCGCTCTGCAATCCGAACCCGAACGTGGTCGATCCGAAGGTCGATCCCGGCGTCGCCTACCGCGCCAACTCGGCCTCCCCCTCGAGCGCGTACGGGGACTTCGGCCCGAGGCGGCTCCGGGGCGTGTTCGGCTTCGTCACGCTCGCGAGCGGATCGGTCGTCGTCATCGACGTCGACGACTGGGACGCGCCGTGTCGGCGCCCGGCGCTCCTCACCGAGGTGAGGGAGACGGACCCGAACACGGGCACCGGACGCCCTGCGCGTGCCTACAGCTCCGTCGCGCGCGCGCAGGCGCTCTCGCCCTCCGACCCGTACGGCGCGCCGGAGGCCGCCGCGGAGAGCACGTCGGACGAGGCGTACTTCCCGGTCAGCCTCCCGCACCGCCTCCGCTCCGCCGTGTTCCTGCGCGCCTCGACGACGACGGGCAAGCAGATCCCGTACGTCAGCGGTCTCCCGACCGTGGCGCGCGAGGACGTCATCCTCCCCGTCGCGGGCGTCGGGAGCGAGGCCACGCCTCTCCTCCGCCCGACGCGGGAGCCGGGGGCCGAGGAGGCGCTCACGCCCGGCATCCGCTTCTCGTTCGAGGCGCCGGAGGTCCACATCGACCAGGACTGGACGGTCACCTACGAGGGAGCGCTCCCCGGGTTCGACGGCTACAACGCGATCGTCTCGACCGAGGACGGGTTCCGGTCGCTCGTGCTGAAGCAGCCCGGCGCGAAGTTCTGCTCGAAGGGCGTCGAAGACTGGTCACTGGGACGCGACCGCGCGGCGGCGATCACGGCCGCCGTCGCGGGCGCCGGCCGGCGGGCGCCGGTGGAGAGGCTCGATCGGCGGATCGCCGACTACGTCCAGATCACGAGCGACCTGCTCGGTCCGGACGATCCGTACTGGTCGGTCCCGGAGTCGGCCCTCGAGGGCGGCTCCTGCTGGCAGGCGACGGACGCGCCCGGGTCGATCGCGGCGCCGGGGCGCGCGCGCTACGACCTGTGCAACGCCGTCTTCGGCGCGCCCGCCGAGGAGGGCCCGGGGCGGGATTTCCCGATCCTCGAGGCGTACGACGACAAGCTCGTCCTCGGCCGCTTCTTCACGTTCCCGAACGACGCGGTCACGCCGACGCGTGAGGTCATCTGGAAGGACGACTCGAACCGCGGAGCGCTGAAGCTCGCGCAGTGCTGCTTCCACGGTCAGGCGAAATTCCGCGTCAGGGGTGGCGGGCAGTGGGTCGCGGTCGGATCGGCGCTGGGCTTTCTGAGCCATCTCGTCCCCGGCGAGGGCGGACGCTGCGTCGACTCGTGTGATCCGCGCGAGGCCCTCCTCTCGTCACGGGCGCCGGCGGTCCCGCGCTCGAACGGCGGGCAAGCTCTTCCTGCGCCGAGCCGGGACTCGATCCTCGCCCTCCGGAACCCGCTCTTCTCCTTCTTCGTGGAGAACGGGGAGACGGCGGGCCGGGACCTCGCTCCCATCCGCAACACCCAGTGGAAGTTCACGACCCGCGGACAGTTCCAGGCGCTCAGCATCGCGCTCGGGGGCCAGAGCGCGAACGTGAATCCTCAGTCGATGCGCTTCGTCGCGCCGCTCGGGCAGGTCGCGATCGTCGACGCCTCCAACCAGGGGCTCGTGCTCGTCGATCTGCGCAGCGTGTCCATTGCGCGCGCGCCGTTCTTCTGACAATCACTCTCGCCATGGCGAAGGCGAGTGGCGCGGACACGCCGGTCATGCGGCAGTTCCTGGCCGCGAAGGCGGCCCATCCCGACGCCGTGCTCTTCTTCCGCCTCGGAGATTTCTACGAGATCTTCTTCGAGGACGCGGTGATCGCGGCGAAGGCGCTCGACCTCACCCTCACCAGCCGGAACAAGAACGCGGAGGAGCCGATCCCGATGTGCGGGGTGCCGTACCACGCCGCGAGCGGGTACGTGCAACGGCTGCTCGATCAAGGCCACAAGGTCGCGATCTGCGAGCAGATGGCCGACCCGTCGAAGGTGAAGGGGATCGTCCCGCGCGAGGTCGTCCGGGTGGTGACGCCGGCCATCACGTTCGACGATGCGGGCATCGACGCGCGGAAGAACCTCTTTCTCGCCGGCGTCGAGGGTAGCGCGCGGGATCGCGGGGGCCGCGTCGGCCTCGCCGTGCTCGACTTCTCGACCGGGGAGCTCCTCGCCTGCGAGGCGGAGGGGGAGGAGGCGGCGCTCGCCGAGCTCGTCCGCCTCGATCCACGCGAGATCCTCGCTGGCGCCGGCACGGCTGCCCTCGCGCCGGCCCTCCGGAGCTCCCTGCCTCGCGCGACGGTGCGGGACGAGACGGCGGGCGGGGCCGCGCCGGTCACGCTGGAAGACGCGATCGCCGTCCTCGACGACGTGCTCGGCAAGGGCAGGGCGCGGAAGGCATGCGCCAGCGATCTCGCGCTCGTCGCGGCCGCGCGGTGCGTGGCGCAGGCGCGGATCTGCGAGCCGGGGCGCAAGCTTCCCCTCACGGGCCTCGTCGAGTACCGGCTCGGCGACACGCTCGTGCTCGACGACGCGACCCAGCGTCATCTCGAGCTCGTCCGGACGATCGACGGCGAGACCCGCGGATCGCTCCTCGCGCAGATCGACGCGACCCGGACGTCCCCGGGCGCGCGTCTCCTCCGGCGCCGGCTCCTCGCGCCGCGCACGAGCGTGGCGGAGATCCGCCGCCGGCTCGACGCGGTCGAGGCCTTCGTCACCCAGCCGGGCCTTCGCGCGGAGATCCGCCGGCGGCTCGACGAGGTGTCCGACCTCGAGCGGCTCGCGGTGAAGCTCGCGGTCGACCGTATCGGTCCGCGCGAGCTCGGCAAGCTCCGCTCGTCGGTCGCGGAGCTCCCCGCCATCGACGACGCCCTCGCGAGCTGCAAGGACGCCCAGCTCCGAGAGGCGTTCGAGCTCGGGAGGAAGGAGCCCTTCGTCGACCGCTGCGCGGATCTCCACGAGGTCCTCTCCGCCGCGCTCGCCGACGAGCTACCGGCCCGAGCGAGCGACGGGGGCATGCTGAAGGAGGGGTACGACGGGGACCTCGACGAGGCGCGCACGCTGGCGAGGGACGGTCAGCGCCTCATCGTCGAGCTCGAGGGTCGTCTCCGCGAGGCCTCCCAGATCTCCTCGTTGAAGCTCCGCTACACGCGCGTCTTCGGCTGGTACATCGAGGTCACGAAGAGCCACCTCGCGAAGACGCCGAAGGCTTGGCGCCGCAAGCAGACGATCGCGACGGGCGAGCGCTTCACGTGCGACGAGCTCGACGCGCTCGCGGACAAGCTCGCGCACGCCGAGGAGCGACTCGGCGCGCGCGAGTCCGAGCTCTGGACCGCGCTCGTGCGGCGAATGGCGGAGCACGTCGAGCGGCTCCGCGCGGTGTCCGCGCGGCTCGCGCAGATCGACGTCGCGTGCGCGCTCGCCGAGGTGGCGCACCGCGACGACTACGTGCGTCCGGAGGTCGACGAGTCCCTCGAGCTCACGCTGGAGGAGGGGCGACACCCGGTCGTCGAGAAGCTCGCCGCCGCGGGCCGCTTCGTGCCGAACGACGTGTCGCTCGACGCGGCGCCGGACGCGCCCGCCGACCGAGGGCGGCTCTGGATCGTGACCGGACCGAACATGGCCGGAAAGTCGACGTTCATGCGTCAGGTGGCGCTCGCCGTCGTCCTCGCGCAGATGGGCTCGTTCGTCCCGGCGAAGCGGGCGCACGTCGGCGTCGTCGATCGCTTGCTCACCCGGGTCGGCGCGAGCGACAACCTCGCGCGGGGCGAGAGCACCTTCATGGTCGAGATGAAGGAGACCGCGAACATCCTCGTCCGCGGGACGCGGCGCTCGCTCGTCGTCCTGGACGAGATCGGGAGAGGGACGAGCACCTACGACGGCCTCTCGATCGCGTGGGCGGTCGCGGAGCACCTCCACGACGTCGTCGGGTGCCGCGGCCTCTTCGCGACGCACTACCACGAGCTCACCGAGCTCGTGGAGAGCTGCCCGCACGCGGAGAACCACAGCGTGAGCGCGCGCGAGCACGCGGGGTCGATCGTGTTCTTCCACAAGGTCCAGAAGGGGGCGGCATCGCGCTCGTACGGCGTCGCGTGCGCACGCCTCGCCGGGCTGCCGGAGCCGGTGCTCGCCCGAGCTCGCGCGCTCCTCGAGAACCTTGAGCGGGGCGGCGAGGGGGGCGGACGCGGCGGCCCGCGCACCGGGTCGCGCGGGACGAAGAAGCTCCCCCAGCTCGATCTCTTCGGCGGCGGCGGACCGGCGGCTCTCCCCGCGGCGCCGAGCGCGTCGGGTGCGCTCGGCGCGTCCTCGTCCCAGGCGGTCGACATGCTCCGCGCGCTCGACGTCGATCGCCTGACCCCGATCGACGCGCTCACGACGCTCGCGAAGCTGAAGGGCCTCCTCGGCCCGTCCTGAGCCGTGGGCCGCGCTCCTCCCGACGGGACAGGCCGACGCGCGCTCGGCTATGCGCTCGTGGCGATCGCTGCCTCGTCGTGGGGGACGTGGCCGCTCGTCCTCCGCCATGCGGCGATGCCGGCCGCCGTCCAGTCGGCGATCGTGATGGGCGTCCTCACGTGCGTGTCCTTGCCGTTCATGCTCCGCGATCGCGTGGCGGCGAAGGCGCCGCCCCGGGCGTGGGCGCTCGTCGGGTGGTTGGGCGTCAGCGACGCGCTGAACGTCGGTCTCTTCTTCGCGGCGTACGCGCGGACGAGCGTCGCGATTGCCGTCCTCACGCACTACCTGACGCCGATCCTCGTCGCGGTGGCCGCGCCGCTCGTCCTTCGTGAGCCGACCCGCCCGCGGACGTATGCGGCCGTCGCCGTCTCGTTCGTCGGCCTCGGGCTCCTCCTCCAGCCCTGGCGCATCGGCGCCGGCCTCGGGCCGAGCGATCTCGTCGGCGCGGCGTGCGGCGCGGGGAGCGCGGTCTTCTACGCGTCGAACGTCCTCGTGAACAAGCGTCTCGCGCCCTGGTTCTCGGCGAGCGAGCTGATGTTCTTCCACGGCCTCGTCGCGACGCCGCTCCTCGCCATGGCCGTGGCACGTACGGACTGGGTCGGTCTCGACCCCTCCGCCGTCCGCGTCGTCCTCCTCGGGGCGGTGGGCCCTGGCGCTCTCGCGGGGCTCGTCTTCGTCTGGGGCCTCCGCCGCGTGCCGGCGAGCCACGCGTCGGTCCTCACGCTCCTCGAGCCCTTCGTCGCGGTCCTCCTCGCGGCGGCGTTCCTCGGGGAGGTCCTGGGCGCGGTGCAGATGTCCGGCGGCCTCCTCATCCTCGCCGGCGCGCTCCTCGTGGTCTTCGCGGCGCCCGAGGGCAGAAGCGCGACCGCACGTGATCGCGTAGACTCCGCGCGGTGAGCGTCCGTGACTCGCTGCTCTCGATCGTGCCCGTCGCGACGGGCGAGATCCTCGTCGTGGGCGAGGACGCGACGCGAAAGGTCGTCCTCCTCCACACGACGATGCTCGGCGTTCACACGAGGCAGGCCGAAGGGCAAGAGCGGGCGTTCGAGTCCGCCGTCGCCCACGTCGACGCGCTCGACTGCGTGATCCTCGACCTCGGGCTCTCGAGCGGCGATCCGTGGGAGCTCCTCCGGAAGCTCCGTACGGATCCGAAGACGTCGGCGATCCCCGTCCTCGTCGTCTTCGGGCGGCCCCCGTCCGAGACGGAGCTCGTGAGGGCCCTCGACGTCGGCGCCCACGACCACGTCACGAAGCCGCTCTCGGGACCGCTCCTCTGCGCGAAGGTGCGGGCGCTGGCCGAGCGCTCCCGCGCGCAGCGCGAGCTCCGGAACAAGCTGAAGTCCGCGCTGGAGAACGCGGCGCACGACGCGCTCACGGGGATGTTCAACCGACGCTACTTCGAGCGGCGGCTCCGCGAGGAGAGCGCGCACGCGAAGCGGCACCAGCGACCGTTCGCGGTCGTCCTGGTCGACATCGATCACTTCAAGCTCGTGAACGACACGTATGGGCACGAGGACGGCGATCGCGTCCTCGTCCACGTCGCCGAGATGATCGCCAGGGGCCTCCGCGACGACGACGTCGCCTGTCGGTACGGAGGCGAGGAGTTCGTCCTCCTCCTCCGCCACACGGACGCGCCGGCGGCGCGTGTCGTCGCCAACCGGCTGCGGCAGGCGCTCGGCGGCAAGGGGATCGCGCTGGGCCCGAAGGAGGACGTGCGGCACGTCACGTTCTCCGCCGGGGTCGCCTCGGCCGACGAGCGGAACGGGTTCGACGTCGACGAGGTCGTCTCGCGCGCCGACGCCGCCCTCTACCGCGCGAAGCGGGCCGGCCGGAACCGCGTCGAGATGGAGTGACTCACCTCGCGAGGGCCGTCGGGTCCTCGCCGGACGGAGCGACGGATGCCGGCGGCGTCAGCGCGACGGGGAGGCCGAGATCGAGCTCCTCGACGTGGCGCACGTCTCGCGCGCCGAAGACCTCCTGCGCGACGTCGACGAACGTGCGGAGCTTGCCGGGCGAGTCGAGGTGGAACGTGATGCGGTGGAGACGCGTGCCGCCGAGCTCGAGGTGCCACCGGAGGGTGCGGAGCATCGCGTTGGCGCACGCCTCCACGCCCACGCGCGCGATCCCCGTGCCGAGCGCCGGCGCCGCGAGCGAGCTCGCGTGGTTCTCCTCGGCGAGGAGGAGCGCGCGGGCGAACGCGCGGCCGACGCAGCTCACCTCGTTCCAGGCAGCTACGGCGTGGAACACGTGCGACGCCGCGAGGCGACCGGCCGTCGTGCGGATGCAGGAGCCGAGGGGCTGCTCGCCGCCAGCCATCGCCTCCGCCTCGATCTCGTCACCGCCGCGCGTGCGGAGCGCCTCACCGACGCCGCTCCGCATCTTCATCTCGAAGTTCGCGCTCTGCACGATCGCGGTCGCGCGAGCGTCCGCGATGTCGCCCACCACGAAGCCGATCTCGACGCCGGAGACGGAGAGCCGGTGCTCGTCGATCCGGGTCGCCCCGAGCGGCTTCGGCTCGATCGCCTTCGCCAGCATCGCGAAGTGTCGGAACGGCTCCGCCAGGTCCACCGGCCGGGCGTTCGTGTCGCGCGCCAGCATTCCCCGGAGGAGCTCCTGGAAGTACGCCTCGGCCGGCGACCGCGGCGGCGGGAAGCGCGGCGGACGCGTCGGGTCGAGGATCTCGTCGACCGACGCGAAGGGCGCGTGCCCGTAGCGGAGATCGCACGCCGTCGCGGCGGCGCCCCAGACGTCCACCGTCCGCGCGACGGGCATGCCGCGCAGCTGCTCGGGCGCCATGAACTTGAGCGTGCCGGAACAGTCGCTCGCGCGATCCGTCGTCGCGACCGCGATGCCGAAGTCGCCGAGGCGGATCCCCGCCTCCGGTGCACCGAAGACGTTCGACGGTTTCAGATCGCGATGGACCACGCCGGCGGAGTGCGCGGCGCGGAGCGCGGCGCACACGTCGCGCATCACGAGGCACACCGTCCAGAGCGGCAAGCCCTTGCCGAGCGCCGCCCGCCGCCGCCGATCCAGCTCCGCGAGGTCGAGCCCGTCGACGTACTCCTGCACGAGGTAAGGGGTACCGCCCCCGGGGAGCTGTCCGGCGTCGATCGCCCGCACGATGAGCGGGCTCGACACGCGCGCCATGAGCCGCGCCTCCGACAGGATCCGCCCCGCCGCGGAGCTGCCCTCGTGCGAGGTCGCCGACAGCTCCCGGCGGAGCGTCTTCACGATCACCGGCACCGCGAGCACGGGGTGCTTCGCGAGCCACACCTCGCTCATGCCCCCCTCGCCGAGGAGGCCCCAGACGTCGTAGCCGGGGACGGCGAGGGTCGTCACGGCAGAGCGGTCAGTGCGCCGAGGCCTTCACGTGCGCGTCGTACGCCCCCTCGTCGAGGAGCGCGTCGACCGCCTTCTCGTCGGCGACCTCGAGGACGACCATCCAGCCCTTGCCGTAGCAGTCCTCGTTCACGAGCTCCGGCTTGCCGTCGAGCTCGCCGTTGATCTCGACGACCTTGCCCGCCATCGGTGCGAACAGATCGCTCAGCGTCTTGACGCTCTCGATCGTCCCGAAGGCCTTGCCGGCCGCGAGCTCGTCACCGACCTTCACGTCGAGGTTGACGAGCGTGATGTCACCGAGCTGCTCGACCGCGAACGCCGTGATCCCGACGCGCACCTTCCGGCCGTCGGCCTTCGCCCACTCGTGATCTTTCGTGTACTTGAGGCCCGCGGGGATGTCAGTCATCGCTCGTCTCGTGCTCCTGGGGGTCGTCAGACCGATCGCTTGTAGAACGGCGTCTTCACCACGACCGCCTCGATGTTCTTCCCGCGGCAGTCCACGAAGAAGGTCGAGCCGACCGCGCTCGTCTCGCTCGGCAGATAGCCGAGGCCGATGTTCTTGCCAACGGTGGGGCCCGGGCTGCCGCTCGTGCAGACGCCGATCTCCTTCCCCTCCGCATCGCGGAGCGGGTAGCCGTGGCGGGCGATGCCGCGGCCCGTGACCTCGAAGCCGACGAGCTTCCGCTTCGTGCCGGCGGCCTTGATCGCCGCGAGCGCGTCCTTGCCGACGAACATCGGCTTGTCGAGCTTCGTGACCCAGCCGAGGCCGGCCTCGATCGGATTCGTCGACTCGTCGATGTCGTTGCCGTAGAGCGAGAGGCGCGCCTCGAGGCGCAGCGTGTCCCGCGCGCCGAGCCCGACGGGCTGGAGGCCGAGCGGCGTGCCGACCTCGACGAGCTGGCCCCAGAGCGACGGCGCCTCGTTCCACGCGCAGAAGATCTCGACGCCGTCCTCGCCCGTGTAGCCCGTGCGCGCGACGGTGCAGCGCACGTTGGCGACGACCGCATCGCGGAAGTGGAACGACTTGAGCTCACGGAGCTTCGCCGCGTCGCTGCCGAGGAGGGCGAGGACGTCGAACGCCTTCGGGCCCTGGAGCGCGAGGAGCGCGGTGTCGTTCGTGCGGTCTCGGAACTCGCAGTGGTCCTTCGCAGCCTTCTCGAAGTGCGCCGCCATCTTCTCGTGGTTCGAGGCGTTGCAGACGATCATCCACCGGTCCTGCGCGGCGCGGTAGACGATGAGGTCGTCGAGGATGCCGCCGTCCTCCTTGCACGCGCACGTGTAGAGCGCCTGACCGTCGACGAGCTTCGTCGCGTCGTTCGTGACGAGGTAGTCGACGACCTGCGCCGCGTACTCGCCCGACAGCTCGAGCTCGCCCATGTGCGAGACGTCGAAGAGCCCGCATGCCGTGCGGACGGCCTGGTGCTCGGCCGAGATCCCCTTGTACTGGACGGGCATCTCCCACCCCGCGAACGGGACGAGCCTGCCGCCCGCTCGGACGTGCGCGTCGTAGAGGGAAGTCCGTCGAAGGGGCGTCGGGTCGCTCATGGCGGGCGGAGTCTAGGAGACGGCGCGCTCCGGTGAAAGCACGGTTTTCTGCGCGTGCGTGCTCCTTCGTCCCTTGACGCCTCGGCGTGGCCCGAGTCGGGTCCGCTCCCCGAGCAGCACCCACGGGAAGGAGACGACGATGAGCACGACGTACCGCACGGGACACTTCGTCTGGCGCGAGCTGATGACCCCCGATCCGAGCGCGGCGCTCCGGTTCTACACGGAGCTCTTCGGGTGGTCGACGAAGGCGTCGGCGCCGGCCGAAGGACAAGGCGAGTACGTCGAGCTCCTCGCGAACGGCAAGCACGTCGGGGGCGTGATGAAGACGCCGCCCGGCGCGCCGATGCCGCCGATGTGGTCCGGGTACGTCTCGGTGACCGACGTCGACGGCGCGGCGAAGAAGGCCGCAGCCGCGGGCGGCCAGATCGTCGTCGAGCCGATGGACATCCCGCGCGTCGGGCGCTTCGCGGGCGCGCTCGACCCGACGGGCGCGTACGTGAACCTGTTCCGCGCGAAGGACGGCGACGGCGAGGCCTCGGCCCGCCCCGGCGTCGGCGAGTTCTGCTGGGAGACCCTCTCGACCGCCGACGCGGCGAAGGCGAAGGACTTCTACGCGAAGGTCTGCGGCTGGAAGGTCGGCTCCTTCCAGGGCATGGACACGTTCCAGGTCGGCGAGAACGGCATCGCCGACATCCAAGCCCCTCCGCCGAACGTGCCCTCGCACTGGCTCACGTTCGTCGTCGTCCCCGACCGCGCGGCGGCGGTCGATCGCGCGAAGCGCCTCGGCGGCAACGTGATGGTCGAGCGCGTCGACATCCCGGAGGTCGGGCAGATCGCGATCGTCGCCGATCCGCAGGGCGCCGCGATCGGCATCTTCCAAGCTCCCGAGGGCTGACGCGCCGGGCGTCGGCCGGTATGCTCCGCCGCCATGGGAACGCCCTGGGATCGCGTGGCGACGACGTACCTCGAGGAGTGGGTGCCGAGGTTCGTGCCCTACCACCTCGATCTCGTCCGCGAGCTCGCGCTCGCGCAGGGCCAGCGCGTGCTCGTCACGAGCAGCGGCCCCGGCGCGGAGGTCCTCGCGGTCGCGCGCTCGGTCGGTGACGCCGGCCGCGTGCGCGCGACCGACGCGAACGAGGACATGGTCCACCTCTGCACCGAGCGCGTGAGCGGCGCGGGGTTCACGAACGTCACGTGCGCCCGCGGGGCCCTCGAGGACGTGACCGACGAGCGCTGGCACGCGATCGTCTGCGCCTTCGGTCTGTGGAAGGTCCAGGAGCGGAGCGCCGTGATCCGGAGGTGGGGGGCCGCGCTCCAGCCGAACGGCAAGGTGGGCGTCTTGACGTTCGGTCCGCCGGACGAGCACGACCCGTTCGAGCGGCTCGCGCGCGCGCTCCGCGAGCTCGAGCCCGAGACCGTCGCGCATCCGCCGCGCATCGACGCGGATCGCGACGCCGTCGCGCGGCTCTTCGAGTCGGGCGGCCTCGTGGTCGTGCGTCACACAGTGCTCCGCCACACGATCAGCTTCCCGACGGGCGAGGCCTTCGCGGCCGCGATCCGCGAAGGTCGCACCTGGCGCGGGGTGTGGGACGAGCTCGGCCCCGAGCGCATGGGCCGCGTCCTTGCCCGGTTCTTCGACCAGATCGGCGGCCCGGCGGCCCCGCTCGTCTTCGAGCCGGCCGTCACGCTCGCGATCGCTGCTCTGCCGGGCGCGGAGGTCGAGCTGGGCACGCGAGCGAGCGTGAAGGCGCCGCCTCTCCCGAGCCACGGATGAACGCCGGATAGGACTTTCCGCCACGACCGGGTCGCGCTATGCCTTCGGCCCAGAACCGCCCAGCAGACGCCACAGGAGCACGCGAAGATGGCACGTTATCAGTTCACGTCCGAGTCGGTCACCGAGGGGCATCCGGACAAGCTTTGTGACGCCGTGAGCGATTCGGTCCTCGACGCGATCCTCGCGCAGGACCCGAAGGCGCGCGTCGCGTGCGAGACGCTCGCCAAGACGGGCATGATCGTCCTCGCCGGCGAGATCACGACGACGGCGACCATCGACTACCCGGTCGTCGTGCGGAACGCGGTCCGTGAGATCGGCTACACGAGCTCGGCGATGGGCTTCGATTCCGAGACGTGCGCCGTGATGGTCGCGGTCGACAAGCAGAGCCCCGACATCTCGCAGGGCGTGACCGAAGGCCAGGGCCTCGACAAGGACCAGGGCGCGGGCGACCAGGGTCTGATGTTCGGCTACGCGACGGACGAGACCACGAGCCTCATGCCGGCGCCAATCGAGTACGCGCACCAGCTCGCGCGTCAGCTGGCGGCCGTCCGCAAGGCGGGCAAGGTCGATTTCCTCCGCCCCGACGGCAAGACGCAGGTCACGCTCGAGTACGAGAACGACGTGCCGGTCCGCGTCGACGCGATCGTCGTCTCCACGCAGCACGACGAGCACGTGAAGCACGGCAAGCTCCGCGACGCCATCGTCGACCTCGTCGTCGACAAGGTGATGCCGAAGAAGCTGATGGACAAGAACACGAAGATCCACGTGAACCCCACGGGGCGCTTCGTCATCGGCGGGCCGCAGGGCGACTGCGGCCTCACCGGCCGCAAGATCATCGTCGACACGTACGGCGGCATGGGACGTCACGGCGGCGGCGCCTTCAGCGGCAAGGATCCGTCGAAGGTCGATCGCTCGGCGGCCTACTACGCGCGCTTCATCGCGAAGAACGTGGTCGCGGCCGGCCTCGCGAAGCGCTGCGAGATCCAGATCGCCTACGCCATCGGCGTCGCCAAGCCCGTCGGCGTCCGCGTGACGACGTTCGGCACCGGCAAGGTCGAGGACGAGAAGCTCGAGAAGTACATCCTCCAGCACTTCGACATGCGCCCGAAGGCGCTCATCGACGAGCTCGCCCTGCTCGCCCCGCAGTACCGCGCGACGGCGGCCTACGGCCACTTCGGTCGCTCGGAGTTCTCCTGGGAGAAGACGAACCGCGCGGCCGTCATGGCGGCCGACCTCCTCGGCGCCAAGGTCAAGGGCACGAAGCTGACGAAGGCGGTCGCGACGAGCAGCTACACGAACGGCACCAACGGCCACGCGAACGGCCACACCAATGGCCACGCGAACGGCAAGGCCAAGGTGAAGGTGAAGGCGGAGCTCTCCACGAAGAAGGCCGCCAAGAAGGACAAGAAGAAGGGCAAGAAGGACAAGCGCGCGGAGGCCTGATCGCGCGGCCACGCGGGCGCTCTGCCCCGATCGACGAAGGCTCGGAGGCGCTCGCTTCCGGGCCTTCGCCGTTTTCGCGCGGTCCGTTCGGACACTGTGATCGCGGCGATCGTGCTCTTCGCGGATCGAGCCGCAGTCGAGACGCCGCGCGCTCGAATAGAGCGCGAGCAGAGCTCGTCCACGTCCGGACATGCGCCTCGCTCGCGTCGCCTTCGCGCCCTTCGCCGTCCTCGGTCTCGTCACGGCGCGCGCGGGGGCGCAGGGATATCCACCGAAGCCGCCGGAGGAGGACGTCGTCCAGGTGCGGGCGCGTCCTCCTGCGCGGAGCGCATCGGACCACGTCGTCGACGCCACCCAGATCGAGAATGCGCCCGTCGTCTCGTCGCTCGACGCCGTGCAGCTCGTGCCCGGCGTCGTGATCAGCGATCGCGGCCTCCCCGGCCGCGCGCCGCGGCTCTCGCTTCGCGGGTTCGAGGGGACCTCGGGGCAGGACGTCGAGCTCTGGGCAGGGCCCATCCCCCTGAACCAGGTCTCGCACCTGCGCGCCCCGGGCTACGCCGACATGCGGCTCCTCATGCCGGAGGTGATCAAGGAGATCCAGCTCCAGAACGGCCCGTACGACCCGCGCCAGGGCGACTCCGCGATCGCCGGCACGATGCGGACGACGCTCGGCCTCGAGCGCCCGGGCTTCTGGGGCAAGGGCTCGCTCGGATCGTTCGGCAGTCGTCGCGTGTTCCTCGCCTTCGCGCCGGAGGCCAACGGCGAGGAGCGGTCGGACACCTTCGCCGCGTTCGCGAGCGACACCACGGACGGACCCGGCGGGACGCGCGCCGGCGAGCGGAGCTCCTTCGTCGGTCAGTTCGCCGAGCAGGGGAGGAACGTCGTCTTCCGAGGGACCGTCGCGCTCGGGGCGGCGCGGTTCGGCTTCCCCGGCTATCTCCCGCAGGGTGATGTCGAGCGCGGCGCGTATCCGTTCGCGGCCACGAGCGGGCGTGTCGGCCGGGATCGCACGACCCAGGCGCTCATCGGCGGTGACGTGATCTTCTCCGTGGGGGAGGGGACGCTCGGCATCGCCGGCTTCGCGGGGAGCACGAAGACGAGCTTCCGTCAGGATCTCGCGGCGTGGGTCTCCGAGAGCGGCGCGCTCGTCCCCGACGATCGCGAGCAGGTGAACGACGCCTCGATGGCGGGCGTGAACGCGTTCTTCCGTCACGGGATCCCGCTCGTCTCGAAGCGCGACGCCGTCGAGGTCGGCGGCGGCGCACGCCTCGACACGATCGAGCAGCGGGACACGCGGCTCCTCGCCGACGGGACGAGGCTCGCGACGCTGTCGGATGCGTCGATCCAGGCGATGGACATCACCGGGTACGCCGACGGCTCCTTCTATCCCGTCGACCGTGTCGTCGTTCGTGGCGGGACACGCCTCGACGCGCTCTCGTACGCCGTCCAGGATCGCGTGCGGAACGAGGGCGTCGAGCGCACGTCGCAGGGCTTCAACCTCGGGAACAAGGGCGTCGTCGACGTCGCAACGGGACGCGGTGTGCACGTGGTCGGCGGCTACGGAGAGGGCTTTCGCTCGCCGCAGGCGCGCGAGCTCGCGGAGGGCGAGCGCACGCCGTTCGTGAAGGTGCGGAGCACCGAGCTCGGCCTCCGCTTCAAGGCGGGCCGCACTCTCTTCGCGTCGGCGGCGGCGTTCGGCTCGTGGCTCTCGCAGGAGCGCGTCTTCGATGCGGCCACGCGCGGCACTGCCCCTGCGCCGCCTTCGCGGAGGCTCGGGGCGACCGGATCGGCCGTCGTCCGCGAGGGGCCCTTCGGCTCGAGCTTCGCGGTGACGTACACGGACGCGCGGTTCACCGACGCGAGCGACGTGTTCCAGGAGGGTTCGCGCGTGCCCTACGCGCCCGCCTTCGTCCTCCGGGAGGATGCGTTCGTTACCGGGCGCCTCGGCTCGCTCGCCGGTCGCGCGCTGCGCGGGAGGATCGGGGTCGGCCTGGAGGGATTTGCCGGGCGACCACTCCCGAGCGGAGAGAGCGGCAAGAACCTCCTCCTCGTCGACGCGGTCGCCGCGCTCGGATGGCGTGAGGTCGAGCTCTCCGTGAACGCGACGAACCTCTTCGGCGTTCGCGCGTACGACACGCAGCTCGTCTACGCGACGAATCCGCTTGCGAGCGCCGCTCCGCCGCCTCCGAGCGGCAACGTGCTCGTCACGGCGCCCACGGCGGTGTTCCTCACCCTCCAGATCCATCTCCGTGGCGCGGACGGTCGGAAGCGGGAGCGATGCGCGGAGTACGAAGGGACGTGCTCGGAGTGAGCGTCGACGCCGCACGCGCTGCCCGAATACGGGGAAGATGCACATGGCAGCGAGGCGTGATCGATCCGATCGTTGTGGGGTGACGTCGTCGTCACGAACGAGTCTCCGTGCGCTTCGAGCAACGAGTATTTCTCGACGGACCGGCGCGGCGCGGCCTTTGATGGTCCGCATGATCTCGCGCGCCGCTCTCCTTCTCGTCCCCGCCGCCGTCCTCCTCGCCGCGTGCGGCTCGAGCGACGTTCGCTCCGGCTTCGAGTCCACCGAGCCCGGCGGAGCAGGCACGGTCGCGCCCGCGCCGGGCGGCGGCTTCGACGGCCCGCAGGCCGGGGCCGACGAGAAGGCAGGCGAGTGCCAGAAGATGGACATCCTCTTCGTCGTCGACGACTCCGGCTCGATGGAGGAAGAGCAGTCGAACCTCGCCAAGAACTTCCCGAAGTTCGTGGACAAGCTGAACGCCTTCACGACGAAGAGCGGGGCGAAGCTCGACTGGCGCATCGCGGTCACGACCACGGGGCGCGACGTGAAGTACACCGTGGCGCTGCCGGGCTCGCCTCAGGCGTTCCCGTTCGACGAGAAGGGTGACAACGGCGCCTTCCGCACCGGCGGGAAGTGCGGCGGGTCGAAGCGGTGGATCGACAAGAGCGACCCCGACGCGGTCTCGACCTTCACGTGCCGCGCGAAGGTCGGCACGGGGGGACCGGGCTTCGAGATGCCTCTCCTCACGACGAAGCTCGCGCTCTCCGACCGCATGGCGGACGGCACCAACGCGGGCTTTCTGCGCGATGACGCGCTCCTCGCCATCGTCATCCTCACCGACGAGGACGACTGCTCGCGCGAGGACAACGACTTCACCGTCTCGGGCGCCGACGGCGCCTGCGCGGGGTCTCAGATCAGGCCGGTGGGCATCTTCACGCAGGCCTTCGACGCGGCGGCGAAGGGCGCGGGCCGCTGGGCCACGGCCGTGATCGCGGGCGAGACGACCTGCAAGTCCGCCTTCGGCGACGCGGTGGAGGCGACGCGCCTGAAGGAGCTCGTCACCCTCGCGGGGAAGAACGGCGCTTTCAGCTCCATCTGCGACGGCGACCTCACGCCGGGCCTCGAGAAGGCGCTCGCGACGTTCGACGCCGCGTGCAAGTCGTTCCCCGGCGTGCGCTGACCGCTCCCCTCAGCCCTCGAGCTGCGTCTCCGCGTCGGCCGCGGCCTTGCCGACCGGCTTCCTCGGGCGGGGGAGCGCGAACTCGCTCATCCGCTTCACGAACGTGCGCCGAGACATGCCGAGCATCATCGCGGCGCGGGTCTGGTTGCCCGCGCACGTCGTGAGCGCCTCCAGCATCCGGGCCTTCTCCCACTCGCGGAGCGCGGCGCGGGTCGCGGGAGGCGGCGGGAGGATGCGCGTCTCCGCGGTCGGGGGGACGAAGGCGGCCGGGACACCCTCGGCGAGCGTCGTCGCGTCCGGGATCGCAGCGGCGATCGTCTCGTCGTGCCCCATCGCGTCGATCTGGATGTCGCTCGCCTCGAGCTCCGCGCCCTGGCAGAAGAGCGCCGCGCGGCGGAGGACGTTCCGGAGCTCGCGGACGTTGCCCGGCCAGGAGTGAGCGAGCAGGCGATCGAGCGCCTCGGGCGAGATGCCGACGGGCTCCTTGCCGAGCGCGTTGCACGCAGAGAAGAGCAGTGCGTTCGCGAGGCTCGGCAGCTCGGACTTGCGCGCGCGGAGCGGCGGAATGCGGACGGCCAGGCCGTCGAGGCGGTAGTAGAGGTCCTCGCGGAAGCGGCCCTGCTGGACGAGCTCCTTGAGGTCGCGGTTCGTCGCCGCGACGACCCGGACGTCGACCCGGCGCGGCTTCAGCCCGCCGACGCGGAGGACCTCGCCGGTCTCGAGCGCGCGGAGGAGCTTCGCCTGGGTGGTCAGCGGCATCTCGCCGAGCTCGTCGAGGAAGAGGGTCCCGCCGTCGGCGCTCTCGAGCAGGCCGGGCTTCGACGCGACCGCGCCGCTGAACGCGCCGCGCTCGTAGCCGAAGAGCTCGGCCTCGAGGAGGCTCTCGACGAGGGCCGCGCAGTTGATCTTGCAGAAGGGAGCGCTGCGGCGCGGCGAGAGCTCGTGGACGCGCGCGGCGATCACCTCCTTGCCGACGCCCGTCTCGCCCAGCAGAAGGACGCTCAGCGTGCTGCGCGCCGCGACCTCGACGAGCTCGTGCACGCGGATCATCGCGGGGTCCTCGACGATCATCACCGTGCTCGCGCCGCCGAGGGTCTGCGGGGTGAGGGTCGGGGTCGCGCTGGTCGCGCCCGACGTCGGGCGGCGCGTCGAGACGGCCTCGCTCCCGTCGACGGTGCGGACGACGAGGAGGCAGGCGCCGAGCTCGACCAGCGCGCCGGGGCGGAGGACGATGCTCTCACCGCTGGCGAGACGCCGACCGTCGACGCGGGTGCCGTTCGCGCTGCCGAGGTCGTGGAGGCGCAGGGTCGACGAGGTGGCCGAGACCTCGATCCGCGCGTGGCGGCGCGACACCGAGGCGTGCGCCAGACGGACGTCGCAGGCGAGGTCGCGGCCGAGGACGACGGATGCGGTCGGCTCGAGATCGTGCTCGACGGCGCCGTCGCTCCACCACGCGACGATTCGTGCGCGTGCCGAGGGCTTCGGGACGTCGAAGCGCTGGGTGACGGGCTCGCGCTCGTCGCAGAGGAGGGGAGAGGCGTCGGCGGTCTTGGGGCTTACGTCGGTCACGTCATCGGATTGAGCATGTCCTGTGCCGTAAAAGATATCGAGTACTTGGAGCATGCGGGGCTCGACCCTGTAGGGTGGACCCGACACCGTCGTCGGGTGGGCCCCACACGAGGGTGGCGGCCGGAGAGTGCTGGACGAGAGGGCCCTGTCTGGACCGTCGTGTCAGTCGGCGGAGGAGGGTTCTGCCATGCGACGGAGCGCCCGGCGCATCGTGCGGTACTCGGCGATCTCGGGATGTGCGGCGGCGAGGGCATCGGCTGCGGTCGTCGCACCGATCGCGTCGCCCGTCAGGAGCGCCTTCGCGATGCGGCGCTCGGCGAGGACGTCGCGCCTCTCGATCGGGGTTCGCGCCGCGGTGGTGGCGCGAGGAAGCGGCGAGGCGTGCGACCCGGGCACCCCCGTCGCGGGCGGGGCGGGGGCCTTCGCGGTCAGGGATTCCGCGGCCGTGGCGGAGGGGAGTGCGGCGGCGGCGGTGATCGGCGGAGAGGGCGCTGCGGCCGCCGTGGCAGGCCGCTTCGCCGACCTCGCGGGCGCGTTCGTGGCGGCGCCGCGGACGACGAAGAGTCCGGCCGCGAAGAGGAGGCACGCGCCGCCGAGCGCGAGGATGGCGAGGCGGGGCTTCTGCGCCGCGGGCGCCGGGGGGGTCGGCGGGAGCGAGACGGACGCGGAAGGGACGGGAAGCGCGGCGTGCGCCGGCGCCGGCGAGAAGGTGGCGTAGACGGAGGCGTGGGGGGTGCCGTTCGGAGGGGTGCCCGCGGGGCTGTACGCGAACGGAGGCGCGTAGGCGGGGGGACTCGCGTTCGCGTAGGCGCTCACGCCGCACGGGAACGGCGTCGGCAGGCGCGGACCGGGCTCTGCGGGGCCGAAGCGCGTGGGGGGCGGATGGGTGGCGTCCGGATCGTGGGGTGGGGAGGGCGCCCGCGGAGGCGCGAACGGCGCGCTCGTGCGCGTCTCGCGTAGATCCGGCGGCGCGATCTGCGCCGCGAGGCTCCGCGGCGAGGACACGATCGTGTCCTCGCTCGTGACGCGAGGCGCGCTCGTCATCACCGACGCCGACGCGCGGACCGCCATGACCCGCACCTCGACGTTCCCGAGCGTCATGCGACAGGGCGTCCCGATCTCGACGAAGACGCGTGGAACGGAGCTCGAATCGACGACCGCCGGCGCGTTCTCGTCCGCGCTCGCGGCGAGGAGACGGCCGCTCGCGATGGTCAGCCGCACGTGCCAGGGCAGCGTGACGAAGCCGGAGTCCTTGCGCTGCCCCGTCGGGCCGAGCACGACGCGATCGCCCTCGACGAGGCGCCCTCCCCCGACGACCCGTCCAGCGCTCGACAGCTCCCAGCGAAATTCGCGTTCCGTCATGATCTCCCGTTCCTCGTGCCTTCGTCAGTGGGCGTTCGCGAGCGCGACCTCGACCTTGCTCTGGAGCACGACGAGCCACGCCACGTAGGCGCGCGTGTCGTCACGCGTTCCGAGCAGCGCTCGCATGAACTCGATCTGCTGCAAGGCCTGGACCGCGCTGCCGTCCGTGAGGGCGCGGTCGAGGCGCACGCGCGCGACGCGGAACTGCTCGTGGATGACGGCCTGCATCCGCTCGGCGCGGAGCCGCGCGTCCGCGGCGTTCCCCTCGTCGTCTGCCGCCGCGAAGCACGCGCCTGCGACCGTGAACATGCGGACCGACTCGGGCCCGTCGCTCGCGTAGAAGCGGAAGCGCTGCTGACGGTCGAGCGCCTGCGCGAGCTTCTGCCGTCCGAGCTCGGCCGCGAGCTGACGGTCGTTCTCGGGGCACGCCGCGCTCTTCGGGATCGGCGCGGGCTCCGGCGGCGGGGGCGCGAGCGCGGCGCCCATCGAGTGCGCGCTCGACGCGATCGCGAAGGCGAACACGGACACCACGGTCGCGAGCCCGATCGCGAGGTGTCGGAAAGGCGAGGACTTACGCGACGTCTCGCGCACCTCGTCGATCGCCATGACCTCGATCGTCGACCCTTCGACGGCGATGACGTTGCCCGGCCGGAGCTCGCGCTCGGCGGCGCGCTCGCCGTCGACGAGCATCGTGAGCTCCTTCAGCACGGGCCGCGCGACGAGCGCGTCGGCCTCGAGGGTGATGAGCACGTGCTCGTAGGCGCAGTCGATCGGGAGGCGGATGTCGCAGTGGGCGCCGCTCCCGACGAGGATGCGACTGTCCTCGATCTCGAACCGCTCGTCCGCTTCGCGCGGTTTTCTCACGACGACGACGATTTTCTTCATCGGATACCCTGGGGGAGGACGACTTTCTTCTCGGGGCTGGCTTCGTCCGCGCGCTTGATTTCGCTGCGAACGCGGATCATGAGCGGGGCGACGATGACGATCAGGAGCGCGATGAACACGATCGCGAGCGGCCCGATGATCTTCACCGCCGCCTTGGCGGCCTCTTCCTCCGCGCGCACGGTGCGGCGCATGCGGGAGACCTGGGCCTGGATCGTGAGGACCTCCGCGAGCGGATTGCCCTTCTCCTCGGCGTGCACGACCGTGTGGACGAACTCGCGAACGGGCTCGGTGGGCACGCGGAGGGCGAGCTCCTCGAGCGCGGCGCGCCGCGTGTGGCCGAGGCGGAGGAGCTGGAGCATCCACTCGAGCTCCTCGGCGAGCGGGTCGCCGGGGAGCGCGTTCTGGACGACCTGACGCAGCGCGCCGGGGAAATCCAGGCCTGCGCTGAGGCCGAGAGACAGGAGATCGACGGCGTACGGGAGCCCGCGGTTGATGCGGAGCATGCGCGTCTGCGCTTCGCTGAGGATCTGGAGGTACGGCGCGAGGAAGCCGAACGCCGCGAAGCCGGCGAAGGCGAGGCCGTTCGCGTCGGCGAGGGCCTCGATCGTGAGCCCGAAGACCGTGCCGACGACGCCGCTGAGGAGGACGAGCGCGGCGGCCTCCTCCGGCACGAGGCCGAGGTAGTCGCCCGCGAGGACGAGCTGGCGATCGACGCGCGCCGCGGTGGTCTCGGGCATCAGGCTCGAGAGGCGAACCCCGAACCAGCGGACGAGCGGCTCGATCGCCGCCCAGGCCGGCGACTTGGCGATCGTCATCAGCCGCTTCCGGCCGCGACGCCCGAGCCGCGACGCCGGACGCGAGGGCTTCTTGGCGAAGGCGTAGGTGGAGACGAACAGGGAGGCGCCCGTCATCGTCATCGAGACGGCGCCGAAGAGGAGGCTCCTCATACGTCCACCATCAGCACCTTCCGTGCCGCAGCGACGCCGAGGATGTACATCACGACCGCCCCGAGCAGGCACATCTTCCCGGTGAACGTCGCGTGGAGGGGGACGAAGAACGTCGGGTCCAGGCTGTGGATGGCGTAGATGATCATCGGCGGGATGAGGGAGAGCCCCCAGAGCTGCATGCGGCCGTCGGCCGTCTTCTGACGCACCACCCCTTCGAGGCGCTCGAGCTCGCGTAGCGTGGCGGCCGTCGTCTCGAGCACGCGGGTGAGATTGCCGCCGATCTGCCGGCCGATGAGGACGGCGGCGAGCACCGTCGCGAGCTTGATGCTCCCCGCGCGCGCGCTCGCGGAGCGGATCGCCTCGTGAATGGGGAGCCCGAGCTTCGTCTCCTTGTTCGCGAGGCTCATCTCCTCCTGGACGGGCCCGCTCATGAGGCCCGTCGTCGTCTCGAAGGCGGCTCCGATGCTCGGGGTCGCCTTCAGCGCATTGGCGAGGGCGAGGCAGAAGCCGTCGGCCTGGTGATCGAGCTTCACGACGCGCTCCTTCAGCCGGAGCTCGAGGACGACGTACGGAGCGCCGAACGCGAGCGGGAGGCCGAGGAGGAGGACCGGCATGCGGAGGACGAAGGCGGTCCCGACGAGGAAGAACGCCGCGAGGATCTGGCCGATGCCGATCACGGCGCCGTTCCGGGGCTGATGGAGCCGGCGGAGGCGGCGGTTCAGGGCGTCCACGTAACGACCCCACTGCACCCGGAGCGGAGCACGCTCCGTGCCGACCGTTCCCCAGATCGCCGCGGCCGAGGCGAGCGTGGCGGCGAGGAGCGTGACGAGCTTCCAGCTCTCCGCATTCAGGGGGAGCATCAGTTCTTGCTCGGCGTCAGCGAGGTCGGGATCGTGGGCGCGAGCGGCCTCGGGCCGGCCACGGTCGGGTTCGTCACGCGCGTGATCTCCGGCGCGAGGCCGCCGCTGTTGCCCATCTCGTCGAGCGGCCGAACGAGCGCGATGACGGGCCCCTTCGTGGTCGCGAGGGCGATCGTCTGCGCCTCGCGGACCGTGACGGCGACGGTGAGGAGCTGCTCCGTCTGCCGGTCTCTGACCTGGCCGCCGTGCTGCGAGGGCGAGGTGTCGCTGCCGGACGCGAGGACGAGCACCTTCTCGAGCAGGACGATCGCCTTCGCCGTGCGCTGCTCCTCCGGGACGGCGAGGAGGTCGACGTAGTCGCCCGGGCGGACGAGCGCGGAGCTCATGTACTGCTGCGGGATGTGGAGTGTGAGGGCGCGCGTTCCCGGCGGGATCTTGGTGCCGAAGACGCCGCCCTCGTTCGTCCCGAGCGCGAGGTCTTGCCACTCGACCGTCTGGCCCGGCTCGAGCGTGCGGACCACGCGGATCCCGAGGAGCTTCGCGCGGTCCTGGGCACGGACCATGCGCGTGTCGACGTAGGCCGCCGGCACCGAGCGCGTCGCGAGGTCGGCGTCCGTCAGAGCCGCGTTCCGGTTCACTTCGCGGGCGAGGACGACGACCGACTGTCGCGCGCCGCCGGAGGCTTCGAGCTTGACCTCCTTCATGTACATGAAGAGCGACGAGATCCCGAAGAAGGCGAACGCGCCCGCGAGGAGCAGCGCGCGCATGTGCGAAGGAGCGGACGGCTTGGGGCTCGACATGGCGCTCCTCATTGCCCCGGCACGAGCACGAGGTCGCGCGCGTTCACGTAGTCGAAGAGGAGCTGCTCGCCGCGCCCGAAGAAGGCGTAGACGAGCCCGAGCCCGATCACGGCCGTCGCGACGAGATACTCCGTCAGCACGGCGCCACGGGTCCGGCGCGCGCGGCGGGCCAGCCGGGAGGAGCGAGTCTCTGCCTTCGGGGTGGGCTCTTCGAGGGGGGGCGATGTCATCGTGGGTCTCGGGGAAGGGAGGTGCAGGGGGGATGCCAGCCAGAAGTCGCGTCGACGCGCGCAGGGAGGGGGCGAGATGCGCACGCGTGCGCGACGTGCGCGACCCGGCGCGCGCGACTTGCGCATCAGCGCTTCTCGAACACGGCGACGGGCACGTGCGGCTTCGGCGCGGCCCTCACGGCGCGCCTCTCGGTGACGAACTTCTGGTTGATCGTGAAGGCGCCGTCGTCGTTCGCGCCGACGGCGACCTGCGGATCGATCGGGCGGAGCATCGCGTGCTTCGGGTCCGACGAGGTATCGAGGGTCAGGTGGACGACCTCGCTCGCCTTCGGCACGAGGTGGACGAGGGCGTATCCCTCGGCGTCCGTCCGCGCGATCTCGCGTCCGAGGTACTTCACCGGGACGTCCGTCGCGCCCTCCGTCCGGATCGCGACGACGATCGAGCGCTCCGTCGAGACGCAGTGGAAATCGTAGGTCGGGGCGCGGTCCATGCGCCGCAGCACGAGCTCGAGGGCGCGGGACGACGAGACGGTGCCGCTCGGACACGCGACCGACAGCGTGAACGGGCGCCCGTCCTCCCCGTCCACGGCGAACGAGGCGACGCCTTCGCCGTTCGTGCGCCCGATCTCCTTGTTGTCCAGGAGGAACGGGACGTCCGCGATTGGCTCGCCGGGCTCTCCGACGACCTGGAGCTTCAGCTGCTGCGGAGGCGGCGGCGGCGGGGGCTCCAGCGCGGCGCACCCCGACGTGACGTGAGCGAGCGAGAGGACGAGCGGGAGGGCGAGGGCGCGCGAGATCAGCACGCGCGAGCGTCGTGCACGAGGAGGGCCAGTCAGGTCGGGGGTGATCCGTGCGCGGTCCCGGCGCGAGTTGCGCGCCCCCTCGAGCGAAGGTGCGCAACCCGCCCCCTGATCGGCTCGATGTGCGCGCCGGCCTTCGAGGACGGCGCCGGCCGTCGGCGCTCGAAAAAGACCCATTTCATGGGCCTCGCGTCGCCTTCGCACACCTCCGTCGAGGTGATGGCAAGGGCGTTGCAATCCCTCCTTCCGTCGCGAGCAGGGAGCTCGCTCCGACCCAAGGAGGACACGTCACATGAACAGCACCATCGTCCGGTTCCGTAACTCGTTCCGCAGCATCGTCTCGAGCCGCCGCGGAGCGAACCTCGTCGAGTACATGATCCTCGTCGGAGCCGTGGCGCTCGTCTCGCTCGCCGCCGCGAAGACCTTCCAGACCCAGGTGAAGGACCAGATGGAGAAGGAAGGTCAGGGCGTCGCCAGCATCCCGACGCAGTAAGTCGCGTGACCTCGCTCGCCACCACGAGATCTCCATGCTCCTCGCCGAATCTCTCCTCGTCGCGACGTGCGTTCTGGCGGCGGTCATCGACCACCGCCGCGGGGTGATCCCCAACACGCTCGCGATCGGCGCATGCGGCGTGGCGCTCGTCGTGCACGTGACCAGCGCTCTCGGAACCCCGGGCGACTTTCTCTCCCGCCTGGGGCCCCTGCTTCTCTATTGGGCCGGAGGAGCGCTCCTGACGGCGCTGGTCCCGCTGCTCCTCTGGAGGAGGAGGGCGATCGGGGGCGGCGACCTGAAGCTCTTCGCGGCGATCGGGGCCTTCCTCGGCCCCGTCCGCGGTCTCCAGGCCTCGCTCTACGTCTTCACGCTCGGGGCCTTGGTCGGCCTCGTCGTCCTCGCCCGTCAGGGCGCGCTCGGCGCCGCGCTCGAGCACGTCTCGGCCGGCGCGCTTCGTCCGCTGCGTCGTCTCCTCCAGAGGCCCGACCCGAAGGCCCCCGCGATCGAGGAGACCTGGATGCGCTTCGGTCCGACGATCCTCGTCGGCACCTGCCTTGCTCTCGGCGTGCAGCTCGTGGGGATCCGCTGATGCGCCGTCCGAAGGACCGTCGCCAGCCGCCGAGCGTCCGTCGCGCCCGCCGAGGCGCGCGCGGCGCCGTCTATGTCGAGATCCTCGTCGCGATCATCCCGCTCCTCACGTTCATCTTCGGCATCTTCCAGCTCGCCGAGATGCTCGCCGGGCGGATGCTCCTCGACCACGCCGCCTTCGCCGCGGCGCGGTCCGCGAGCGTGATGGTCGGCGAGGATCCGAAGCACGGCGGAGGCAACAAGGAGGAGATCGTGAAGCTCGCGGCCGTCCGCGCGATCGCGCCCTACGCGCTCGACGGGAGCTTCACGAAGATCGACGTCCAGATCCAGGGCGGAGCGAAGCAGCTCGGCGCCAAGGGCTCCGTGGAGATCACGGCCACCTATCAGTGCCACGTGCCGCTCGTCTGGGCGGTCCTCTGCGAGGCGAACGGCAAGCGCCAGATGCGCGCCAGGGCCGACTTCGCCAGCTCGGCCGCGCAGTACCAGTTCGAGTGAGGGAAACGCTCGTGAACGTCGCAAAGCTCCGTCGAGACCAGCGAGGCGCCGTCCTCATCATCGGCATGCTCTCCACGCCGCTCCTCGTGGGCGCCATCTACTATGTGGTGAGCATCGCGGAGGCGGTCCATCAGCGCGAGGCGCTCCAGGTCGCCGCCGACGCGGGGGCGATGGCCGCGGTGGTGCCCGAGGCGCGCGCGATGAACGCGATCGCCGTCATCAACTGGCTGATGGTCGCCATCACGACGGTGACGATCCCGACACGAGCCCTCCTCCCCGCGTATGCGTTCATCGCCTCGCTGCCCTGCGGCGACCCGTGCTCGTGCCGCATCGTGGCCGACGCAAAGCGCGCCCACAAGGAGCTGAAGCAGCGGTCGGACCGCCTGGAGGAGCGCGCGAAGACGCTCCTCGAGGCGCTCGATCAGGCGCAGAAGTCCCTCGCCAAGGAGGCCCCGGAGGCGGGCGAGGCCTCGGCGCGATCGAACCTCCAGGCGAGGGAGGACGAGCTCCCGAGCGGCGCGCAGATGGACGTCCACGGCTCGTCGCTCTCCCCGGCGAGCTGCCGCTACGGCCTCCCGGTCCAGGACGACGCGTTCGACCAGGTCTGCAAGCGCGCGAAGCCGTGGGTGACGGAGTTCGCCTTCCGCATCGCGGCAGACACGCTGAAGTCGATGGGACAGTGCAAGTCGGGCGCGCTCGCGCTCGCGCTCGCGTCGCCGGACCTCCAGAACCCGACAGGGAGCCGCGTGTGTAAGGAGAAGAAGAACGCTCCGTGCTCTGGCAGCGGCCCGCACCCGAAGAAGGTGTACGAGGAGGCCAAGAACGGAAACGACTGGATGCAGGTCTGGTCGGAGGTCACCGGCGACATCGATGACCGCGGTCGGAAGGGCGTCTCGTTCGGCGCGCCGACGACTTCGAGCAAGGATCCGAAGAAGGAGATGGGCCTCGGCTTCGCGCAAGCGGAGATCTTCTTCGACTGCACGGGAGGATGGTCCTCCTGCAACGGCTCGGACGAGAAGGCGATGTGGGACTCCAAGTGGCGCGCCCGCATGCGCCGCGTCCACGAGCCCGAGATCTCGTGGGGGGGCGACTCGAGGGTGAAGAACGAGCTCGCCAGCGCGGATCGCTGGGCGGGTGTCCGGAGCCCGCTCGTCAAGCAGCGGAAGCCGCGTCCCTGGGGCCAGGCCCCACTCAAGTCGGTGCTCGAGTCCCAGGAAGGGCCCACGCAGTGAAGACCCGAGAACATCGCGCTCGTCGTCGCGGCGCAGCCCTCGTCGAGGCGCTCGTCGTCATCCCCACCCTCGTGCTCGTCACGCTCGGGCTCCTCGCCATCCACTCGGCGCACGCGAAGAGGAACAAGGTCCTCCGCGACGCGGACGCGAAGGTGTGGCCCGAGGCGCTCCCGGGCTGCGGGAGCGGCGGCGACGACACCTCGCTCTCGCGCGTCGACGGCAAGCTCACCGAGGCGAAGCAGATGGCCATCGGCCGGACCCTCCGCGAGCCGCTCGAGACGGGGATCCGGACGATCCAGGACTCGGCCGAGCTGAAGAGCATGGACGCGCGCGAGCTCACGGGCGTCAGCGTGAGCTCGGATGCAAAGGTCTCCTGCAATGAGAAGGGGGGCGCGATCTCCCGGGGGGACGTGGACACTGTCGCGCGTAGGTTCTTCTCGGAGTTCATGTGATGAAGGACAGGACGACGAAGCTCGAGTCCGCCGCGGCGAAGCTCCTCGGTGCCCTGCTCCTCAGCGGAGGCTTCCTCGGCTCGTTCGCGCTGCTCGCGCGCGTGGACCTCGAGAGCACGGCGACGGCGGCGCCCGCGGCCCTCGCGAGCGACGAGACGCGGCCCGCGCCGAATGCCCTCCCCGCATCGAGCGTGGTCGTCCCGGATCGCCCGCTCGGCGACGTGGGCGAGGGGCGCAGGGAGCGCGGTCTCGCGGACGTCGCCGATCTGCTCGCGGCGATCAAGGCGGAGGGGGACGCGCCGGGGCCGGACTCCGAGCTCGGTCGGCCGCCGCAGTCGACGCGTCTCTTCTCCGGCAAGCTCGACGCCGAGGGCACGCAGATGTTCGTCTACGAGACGCACGCGAGCCTGAAGGAGACGCAGGCCTGGGCCGACGAGCGGGCGAAGGCGGCCGGTCTCGGCAAGATCACCGAGGACGGAAAGCTCCGAGGTGAGGACGTACCCACGCTCGTCGGACCCGACGAGGGACGCCAGGCGGTCCCGGGAGCCGGTCCGCTCGGGCAGGCCGAGCTCGCGAAGGAGGCTGCCCGTCGGCGCCTCTACGCCGGGCGCGACGGGCGCGTCGCGTTCAGCATCAAGGACGAGGGCGACAAGCGCGTCGTCACGCTCGTCGCGCTCCCGGGCGAGAAGCTGCCTCTGACGGTCCCCGAGGCGATCGACCCGCGCTGAGCGCACCTCATGCCGAGCATCGTCGAGTACATGATCGTCGCCGGGGCGGTCGCCCTCGCCGGGCTCGGCTGCGCGAAGGCGTTCGGCGGCGACGTCTCCTCGAAGATGGACGGCCAGGGCGCCGCGGTCGCCGCGATCGGGGACGAGCGCGCGTCGGCGAGCACCGCGCCGGAGGCCGCGCTGCCCGGACCGAGCCGGGCGGTGAAGGGACCCATCGTCGTCGATGCGCCCCCGACGTGGCGAGACGCGGTGTCGGAGCGCGCGTCGATCCTCGCCGACGTCGCCCAGCGGGGCGCGCGCGTCGCCATCGGCGGGACGGTGAGCCTCGGCGCGGGCGTCGTCGTCGACGGCGCGGGGAGCACGCTCGCGAGCTCGTGGGCGCTCGTGACGGGGGTGGCCTCGGACCCCGCGCAGGCCTTCGTCGACACGTGGGAGGGCTTCGCCCGGACGCTGTCGGACCCGCGCGCTGCGCTCGAAGCGGCGCGCGACGACTTCCTCGCCAAGTGGAAGGAGGACCCGGTCCGCGCCCTCGGCGGCGCCCTCTTCACGATGACGCCCGTGGGCCGCCTCGGCGCGATGGCCCACTGGCACGAGAGCGGTCGGGCGATCTGACTACAGGAGAGACCCCGGCGTGAGCTCCTGGCTCGGCCGGCCGAAGAGATAGCCCTGCGCGTAGTCGCATCCGACCTCGCGGATGCGGGTGAGCTCTTGGGTCGTCTCGATCCCCTCCGCGACGACCTTCATCCCGAGATCCCGGCAGAGATCGGTCATCCGGTGGACGATGCGCGCGCGGACCTCGGAGGTGTCGATGTCGCGGATGAGCGACATGTCGAGCTTCACGATCTCGGGCTCGAGGTTCGCGAAGCTCGCGAGCCCGGCGTAGCCGGCGCCGAGGTCGTCGACGGCGAGCCGGTACCCGCGCTTGCGGAGGTCCGAGGCGCGGCGACGCACGTTGGCTATTTCGTCGAGCGACTCGCGCTCGGTCAGCTCGAGCACGACGCGCTCGGCCATCGCCGAGAGCGAGGCGTTCGGCGCGTAGAGGTCGTCGTCGAGCAGATCCTTCGAGTGGAGGTTCACGAAGACGAGCGCACCGTCGTCCGGCGGGCGGAACGTCTCGGCGACACGCTCGCGGACGCGACGTCCGAGTCGTCCGTGCAGCCGGAGACGGTCGGCGGCGTCGAGGAGCGCGGCGGGTCCGCTCATGCTGGGCTCGCGGGTCCGCATGAGGGCCTCGTAGGCGATCGTGCGGCCCGTGCGCGTCTCGACGATCGGCTGGTAGGCGATCCAGAGCGCCTCGAGGGCGAGCTCGAAGCGGAGCCGCAGCCCGGCGCGGTCCCCGACGAGGGCGAGCTCGCTGTCCGTCGCCGCGAGCGCGTCGCGCTTCGCGCGCCCGAGCCGGCCGAGGGCGCTCGCCCTCGCCAGCGCGCGCTCGAGGACCTCTCGCTCGAAGGGCTTCCGGATGTACGTGAGCGCGCCCAGGTCGAGCGCTTCGATGACGGAGTCGATCTCCGGCGCGCCCGTCATGAGCAGGACCGGCACGTCGAGGTCGTACGCCCGGACGAGGCGGAGGAGGTCGACGCCGCTCGCCCCGGGGAGGCCGACGTCGGTGAGAACGACGTCGAAGGACTCGCTCGTGAGGAGCTCCGACGCTCGCGTGCCGTCGGTCGCCGACACGATCTCGTAGCGTGTCTGGAGGGTGCGCTGGAGCGCACGAAGGAGCAGATCGTCGTCGTCGACGAGGAGCAGCCGCGGGCGCGCGGGCGACGGCGACGGCTCGGTGCGTGGCGGAGCGTGCGTCGGGGACTCGGGCATCGCCCCCGAGTCTACGCGCGCTCGCGACGCGTGGGCCCGTCGTCGGCCATGCGGCACGCCGCCGCTTCTCGTCGAAAGAATGCCCGGCGCTACTCGCGACGCGGACAGCCGGTGGCTTCGTCCGACTCCGGATCGAGCGCGTCCGGACAGAGGTCCTCGGCGTCGACGACGACGTCCCCCATCAGGTAGTCGTCTTCTCCCGCCGGAGCGGGGGCGACGGCGGCGGGGGCATGTGCGCCCACGGTGGACGGAGGGTCGACGGCGACCGAGCACGCGCTCGCCGCGAGCGCCGCGGCGACGGACAGCGTCCGGAAGCGGACCCGACCGCGGCCGTCCCCTGCATAGCGCACGCAGATCCGCGCGCCGCGTGCGCGCCGGAGCACCGCGCGGGCCTCCGGCTCCGTCATCGCCGAGAGGTCGTGGACCTCCTTGTCGCAGCGGTCGCAGGCGCGCACCGCGCCGTCTCCGCGCATCGCGGCGAAGCTCTCCCGGCAGGGGGACAGGATCGGGAGCGCGCGGACCGCCATGCCCCTCATCCTACGCGCGGCGGCGGAGCGATCCCCCTCGTGCGGACGCGATCCGCGCCACGCAGCCGCGGCTGCTACGCTGCTTCGAGCCGGATGGCGAGGCGGAGGGAAGGGCTCGAGAAGGTCAGGCGCGAGCGGATCGAGGCGTCGCGCGCCGTCGAGGCGCCACGCATGGCCCGGCGAGAGGCGGCGCTCGCCCTGAAGCGCGCCGAGCGCCTGGCGGCGGCCGAGGCGAAGCGGAAGGCGAAGCGGCGGCGCCC
>JALHPN010000075.1 GCA_022842465.1 Polyangiaceae bacterium
CGATCGGCCGCGCGCGCCGCGCGGGCGCGGAGGGCCTTCGCCGGCAAGAGCGCGATCCCGGGAGTCGGTCTCGGCGCCACGGGGTGAGTCTATCAGGCTCTACCACCAGAGGAGCGCGCTGCGCGCGGCCGCGCTCGCGCGACGGCGCCGAGGCCGGCCGCGCCAGGACCTCCACCTCGCAGCATGGCGGCGTCGTCGGCGACGGTGCCGTCGCTCGTCGTCATGCCGGCGTTCTACCTCGGCGTCGAGGGAGCCCGAGCCCGCGTTCGCCGGTGGCAGGGCGAGCCCGAGCGCGAGACGGTGCCTCCTCGGGCGCTAGGGCGCCTTGAAGCCGCGCCGGGTGGGGGCGCCGTTGATGCAGGTGCCGTGACAGCAGGCCCCGTCGGTGCAGTAGGTGTCGCAGGCGAAGTCGTCCTTCGGTCCCGCACAGGCGGCGATCAGATCGTCGCAGCTCGAGATGTCCGTGCACTTCTTCGACTCGACGGGGCGACTGTGCTGCGCGGAGAGAGAGAGGTCTTGCTGCTGGGACTCTACTTGTTCTTCCGGAGGCTCGACGGTGGGGGCCGCACAGCCGACGCTGGTGGTGACGACGAGAAGTGCCGAGGTGAGGAGCAGCTTCATGGATTGTCCTTGGTGAAACGAGTGTCGTTCGACTGTACGAACGAACGCTCGGCGCGCCCGTCGCCCCAACGACGTACGCGCGCTCCCGCCTCGTGTCAGAAGACCTCGCCGCTAGAGGCTGCGAACGCGGCCAGATTCGCGCGCGGACGACCACCGGCGTACTCGAAGTTGCCACCCGCATAGACGACGTCCTCACCGATCGCGAAGGCCGTCGCGCTGCGGCCGCCGAACCCGACCTTGAACGGCAGGTACCGCATCGTGGTGAGGTCGAAGGCGATCACCCCGGACTGCCCCGTAGAGCAGCCGCCGTAGAGCAGGTTGCCCGCGATGGTCAGCGCGCTGCAGCGGCTGTCGATGACGCCGTCGAGACCTGCGACGAGAGGCGCGCCCGACGGGTCGAGCGCCGCGAGATGCCGCACCGGACGTCCGCCGACGTTGGTGAACGAACCTTGCACGAAGACCCCGTTCTCGTTCGCAGCGATCCCCTCGATGGCTCCGTCTGCGTCGGCACGGAACGGAAGCACCTCCCCCGTCATGCCGTCGAGCGCGGCGAGCCGCGCGCGGTCGGTCCCGTTGACGGTCTCGAAGTCTCCGCCGAAGTACAACGTGTGCCCGACGACGGCGAGCGCCGTGTGTCGCGCGTAGCGCTCGCTGGACGTCGTCGTCGCGCGGAACGCGGTCGGCCGGCCCGTGGTGCCATGGATGGCCGCGATGCCGCCGCGCGTCTCGCCGCCGACCCGCTCGAAGCTGCCTGCGATGTAGACCGTCCCGTCGCTCGCGACGACCATCGAGTCGACGCTGCCTCTCTCGACGTTCGGGCTCCAGTCCGTCACCTTCCGCGTCGCGAGGTCGATCTTCGCGACACCCCGGCGCCCGTGCCCTCCCACCTCGGAGAACGAACCGGCGACGATGAGCTCCCCGCCCTGCGCGACCATCGCAGCGACGGGGCGGTCGAGGTCGATGCCCACGTCGATGTGCTGCCCCGTCTTCACGTCGATCGCGCTGAGGTACTTCCGTTCCTTCGCGCCGTAGGCGGCGAACTCACCTCCGACGAAGACCGCGTCGCCCGACACCGCGATCGCGTTCGCGCTGGCCGTGAGGCTCGGGTCGAAGTCCGTCAGCGCCTCCGTGGCGACGTCGACGGCCGCCGCGCCGCGCCGCACCGTCTCGCCGATCGTCTCGAAGGCGCCGCCCAGATAGAGCGTGGTCCCTCGAAGCGCGAGGGTCTTCACCCCGTAGCGGACCCCGGGGACCGCGAAGCTCGTGGGACGACCAGTGCTCGCGTCGAGGGCCGCGACGCCTTCGCGCTTGGCCCCGCCGATGACGTCGAAGCTGCCGGCGACGTAGACCTTGTTCCCGTGCGCCAGAAACGTCTCCGGTACGCGGTCGACGACCGGATTGAAGCTCGTCTGCGCGCCTGTGCGCGTGTCGAAGGCCGCCATCGACCCTGGATGCTTCACCCCGTCGACCTGCGTGAAGCCGCGCCCGGCCGAGCCGAGCACGAACAGCGTTCGGCCCGACGTCGCCAGGAGCGCGACGCTCCCGTCGAGCTTCGGTTTCCACGGAAGGAGTCGCCCCGTCTTCGCGTCGACGGCCGCGAGGGACGTCCGGGGCTGCTCGGCGACGTCATCGAAGTAGCCGCCGAGGTAGAGGGTGTCATCGACCAGCGCGAGCGACTCGACGTAGCGAGGCTCGAGCGTGAAGTCCGCTCGGGGGGCTCCGGTGCGGACGTCCAGCGCCGCCATCGATCGTCGCGCCGTGCCGCCGATGTGGTTGAACTTCCCTGCGACATAGACCGTGTCGTCTCCGACGACGATGGAACGGACCGCGTCATCGGCGCGGGGCGCGAACGTCGGATCGACGGTCCCGTCGGGCAGGATCCGAACGAGGTGGCCGACCTCGACGTCGCCGATGGTGTGGAAGCGACCGCCGACGTAGAACCCACCGGGCCGCGCCGGGTCCGGGACGGCCGCGTCGACCTCGCCGGCGATCATGGGCGCTGCGACCCCTCCTTTCCGCCGTCCCGTCTGCGGATCGAAGAGCGCGCCAGAGCCCGTCGGGCACGCGATCGCCTCGAAGCTCCCGCCGACGTAGAGCGTGTCTCCCGCGAGCGCGAGGGCCGTGATGCGGCCGTCCGTCCCGCAGAGCGCGGGCCTCGCGGCCGACGCGGGAGGACCGCTCTGTCCGCCGGAGTGGCTCGGCTCGGTGGTGGTCCGGATCTGGGGCCGCTCCCTCGTCACGAGGGCGCTCGTGGCGGCGCCCCCGACGAGCGCGAAGGCGGCGGCGGCGACGAGCGGGCGGCTGCGACGACGGCGCCACAGCGGCTCGTGACGGATCGTGGGCGGCGCCGCCAGCTCCAGCGCTCTTCCGGTCGGCTCACTGGAGGACGGGATCGGAGAGCGATAGGGAGCCGACGGATCGGAGGTCGTCGCCGTCGACGCCGGGGTCACCCACACCCGTTCGAGAGACGCGCCGCGCCGCGCCGCCTCGAGCGCGGCAGCGAGCGCATGCATGTCGGCGAAGCGCGCGGACGGATCGCTCTGGAGCGCACGGAACACGACCTCCTCGACAGCGAGCGGCAAGCCAGGCGTGCGGAGCACGAGGGGCCAGGGAACGAAGCGTCCCGCCGCGATGTCGTCGCGCGAAGGCGCCTCGTGCTGGCTGTCGTAGGGATGGATTCCGCCGAGCAGCCAGTATGCGACGATCGCCCAGCCGTGCTGGTCCGAGCGCGCGTCGTCCGCGCCGCCGCGCAAGACCTCCGGGGCCACGTGGCGCGGGGTCCCGTCCGCCTCGGCGGCGCTCGCCGAGCCTCCGGCCTCCGGCGTGAGGCCGAAGTCCGCGACCTTGAGGCGGCCCTCACGCGTCAAGAGGAGGTTTCGAGGTACGACGTGCCGATGCACGAGGCAGTCGTCGTGCGCGCGTGCGAGCCCGCGCGCGGCGTCGAGGAGCCACTCGAGCGCCTGGTGGACCGAGAGCTGTCGGCCGCAGCGCGCACGGTCCTCGAGCGATCCCCCTTCGGCGAGCTCCATGACGACCGAGACGACGCCCGAGACCTCGATGACGTCGTGGACGGCGAGGATGTTGGGATGGCTGATGTTCGCGACGGCACGAGCTTCGCGCAGCAGCGGCAAGAGGCGGCTCGCGGCGTCGCTCGACGCATCCGTCGAGATCAAGCGCTTGATGGCGACGGGACGACGGAGCTCGTTGTCGTACGCCCGGACGACCTCGCCTGCACCGCCTTGGCGGATCGGGTCGAGGATCGTGTAGCGGCCGACGTGGTCGATGGCGGCGGAGGGGGGCATGACGTACCCGGCGAGCAGAGACCGTGCCCGGCTCCCCCGAGCCGGAACGTCGAAGAACTTCGCGCCGCGAGCGTGACGCGCGTAGGTGAGTGACACGACTTCGTGACAGTCGTCCCGCGCGCTCAGCCGCGCGGGACGACTCAGGGCGCCCTTGACGGGGTCACTTCATAGCAGTCAGACCTCGCGCTCGCGGAGCTCGCGCTTCAAGACCTTGCCGGTCGGGTTCCGCGGCAGCGCCGAGAGGACGACGACGTCGCGAGGCACCTTCGCGCCGGAGAGCCGCGCGCGCGCGAACGTCTTGACGGAGGACGGATCCACCTCGCGACCGGACCGGGCGACGACGAAGGCGCGGACGCGCTCACCGAGATCGCGGTCGGGGATCCCGACGACGGCCACCTCCACGAGATCGGGATGCTGCTCGAGCACGCTCTCTATCTCGGCGGGGTACACGTTGACGCCTCCCGAGATGATCATGTCGCGCTTGCGACCCTCGAGGAAGTAGCGCCCCTCCGTGTCGCGTCGCGCGAGGTCGCCCACGCTGAAGTGCTCGCCGACCTTGCTCTCGCTCGTGGCCCTCGGATCGCCGTGGTAGCCCTCGATGAGGAGGTCGTTCTTCACGAAGAGCTCTCCGACCGCCCCCGCGCGGACCTCGCGTCGCTGCTCGTCGAGGAGCCGGATGTCGTTGCCCGGGAGAGCGCGGCCGATCGTGCCCGGCGCCGCCCTGAGGTCGGCAGGCGATGCGAGCGTCACGAGCCCGGTCTCCGTCGCGCCGTAGAAGTTCCAGACGATGTCCCCGAACGCATCCATGAAGGCGATCGCGAGAGGAGCCGGCAGCGCGGCTCCGCCCGAGAAGACGACGCGCAGCGAGCTCGTGTCGTAGCGACGGCGGACCTCGGGAGGCAGGTCGAGGATGCGCTGGAGCATCGTCGGCACGACCGCCGTCGTCGTGATCCGGTGCTGCTCCACGGCGCGGAGGAAGCCTTCGGGATCGAAGTGGTCGGCGATCACGACCACCCCACCCAGGACCTGCGAGAGCGTCATGAAGCCGAACGCGGTCGAGTGGTAGAGCGGACACACGACGAGGTGGACGTCGTCGACGCGGAGCGGCGTCTCCGCGAAGAAGCGCATCGCGCCCTGGATCGCGTTCTTCGGGAACTTCCGGACGGCGCCCTTCGGCTTGCCCGTCGTACCGGACGTGTAGACCACGAGCGCAGAGTCGTCCTCCACCGCCCCCTCCTCGGGCGGCGCGCCGACGTCCCCGGCCGTGAGGAGATCTCGGTAGGGCGTGAGCCTCGCGCCCGGGACGGAGGCCCCCGGGCTGTCGCCGACCACGAACACGTTCGCCAGGACGGCCGGCGGGAGCGCAGCGACGTCGAGCGCAGCGAGGAGATCGCCCTCGATCACGAGCGCCCGAGCCCCCGAGTGCGTGGCGACATACGCGAGCTCCTCCGCCGTGGAGCGCCACGCGATCGTGACGACGCTGCCCCCCATCCTCGCGCACGCGTTCGAGACCTCGAGGATCTCGCGCCGGTTCTTCATCATCACGACCACCCGGGCCCTTCGCCCGACCCCTCGCTGCGCGAGCGCGGCCGCGACGCGATCGATGCGTCGATCGAGCTCGCCGTACGTCATCACCTCGCCGCGATCGACGACCGCTACCTTGTCCGGCGTTCCCTTGCCGTAGACCCGGAAGAGGAGCGCCGGATTCTGGCGCCCCCTCGCCACCCCGCGAACGAGCTCCAGGACGGAAGCCGCGGTCACCGTCTTCGCCATGCCCGTCGACCGGAACACGTGGACGCCCGTGCGGACCCGGTCGGGGACGTCGCGTGCCAGCTCGGCGGCGGCGCGGAGGCGCGCGAGGACCCCGAGTCTGTTGCCACCGACACCGAACATCGACGGCATCGTATCAGCTATCCTCTACCCCGATGGCCGACCCTTCGAGCTCCGAGGTGTCCGAGCGCCGCGACGACCCGCGCGCGCCGATCACGTTGCGTGTGGACTACAAGCGGCTCAACACGTTCTTCGCGGACTACACGAAGAACATCTCCACGGGCGGGACCTTCATCCGCACGACCCGGCCGCTCGGTGTCGGCACCGAGTTCATGTTCGTGCTCGCGCTCCCCACGAGCGGCGCCACGGAGGTCGCGCTGAAGGGGATCGTGAAGTGGGTCGTCGAGGAGAAGGACGCCGCCGAGGAGAACCCCGCGGGAATGGGGATCCAGTTCGTCTACGCCGACGACGCCGAGCGGCGCCACGTCGAGTCGATGGTGGAGGAGCTCATGAAGACGGCGCTCGGCCCCGCGCTCGCCGGAAAGCTCCTCGCGAAGGGCCCGTGAGGGCGTCCTTTACCGCGCCTCGCGGCGGCCCTACGTTGCGGCCATGAACGCCCGCTCGCTCCCGATCGCCGGCCGCGGCGCCGCGAAGTACGTGGATCCTTCGCTCGATCTCGAGGACGAGATCGCGAGGCTGAAGAAGGAGAAGAACGCCGTCGTCCTCGCGCACTACTACCAGGACGACGAGATCCAGGACGTCGCCGACTTCATCGGGGACTCGCTCCAGCTCGCGCAGGCGGCAAGGGCGACCGAGGCGGACGTCATCTGCTTCGCGGGGGTGCATTTCATGGCGGAGACGGCGAAGATCCTGAACCCGGATCGCGTCGTGGTCGTGCCCGACATGGAGGCCGGGTGCTCGCTCGCCTCGGGCGCCCCCGCCGAGCGGGTCGCCGCCTGGAAGGCGCGACACCCCGGCGCCGTCCTCGTCAGCTACATCAACTGCTCGGCGGCGGTGAAGGCGCTCTCCGACTACATCGTCACGTCGTCGAACGCGGAGAAGATCGTCAAGCACGTGCTCGAGGCCCACCCCGGCGCGCCCATCCTGTTCGCGCCCGACAAGAACCTCGGCGGCTATCTGAACAAGAAGCTGGGCGTGACGATGGAGCTATGGCCGGGCACCTGCATCGTGCACGACACCTTCAGCGAGCGGAAGCTCGTGGGTCTCCGCGAGCGGCACCCGGGCGCGCTCGTCCTCGCTCATCCCGAATGCGACGACGTCGTGCTCCGCATGGCGGACTTCATCGGCTCGACGACGGGCATCCTCACCTTCGCGTCGAAGAGCGACCGCCGCGAGTTCATCGTCGCCACGGAGCCCGGCATCCTCCACCAGATGAAGAAGAACGCGCCGGACAAGACGTTCATCCCCGCTCCGCCGGAGGCGAACTGCGCGTGCAACGAGTGCCCGCACATGAAGAAGAACACGATGGAGAAGGTCTATCTCGCGCTCCGCGATCTCGAGCCCCGGCTCGAGATGGACCCCGCGCTCATGCGGGCGTCGCGGGTGCCGATCGACCGGATGCTCCAGCTCTCGACGTGAGCCGAGGCGGCGGTCTCAGGGGACCGTGACACCGAGCTTGCCGACCAGGCGACCGAGGTACGTTCGATCGAGCTGCGCGATGCGCGCCGCTTCGCTGCGGTTGCCCTTCGTGTGCTCGAGGAGGCGCGCGAGGTAGATGCGCGTGAAGCGGGCGACGAGCTGCTCCTTGAGATCGACGTAGGGCACCGAGATGTCGACGAGCGCCTCCAGGGCCTCGTCGAGACCGACAGGAGAGCCGCCGGTCGACTCGTCCATCCGCGGCGCTACGCCCGACTCCCGAATCGCGCGCTCGTTCACGGTCGCGAACACCGTCTGACGGAGCTCCGAGACGTTTCCGGGCCACTGGCGCGCGGCGAGGTCCGCCACGATCGCGTGGGCGAGGGGGCGGGCGCCGATCTCGGTCGCGAACGCGCGCGCGAGGACGGCGACGTCCTCCGGGCGGTGACGGAGCGGCGGGACGAACAGACGCGTCGTCGCGATGCGGTCGTACAGAGAGGCGAGGAAGCGGCCCTGCTGCGCCTCGTCCTCGAGGGATCGGCTCGTCGACGCGAGGACGCGGACCTTGGAGCCCGCCGAGCCGAGGAGCTCGACGAGCGACTCCTGCGCGATCGCCGGGAGGAGCTCGACCTCGCGGAGGAAGAGCGTGCCGCCCGTCGCGCTCTCGAACGAGGCTTTCACCTCCGCGAGCACGTCGAGCCCGTCCTTCGCCTGCGCGGCCAGGTTCCCACTGTCGAGGATGACGAAGGGACCCGCCGAGACCGGGGACGCGCTGTGGAGCGCGCGCGCGACGCGCTCCTTGCCTACGCCCGCCTCACCGGAGACGAGGACCGCTTCGCGCGACCGCTCGAGCCGCTCGAGGAGCGAGAACACGCGGCGCATCGCCGCCGAGGCCGCGGTGAGCCCGCGGTAGTGGAAGGCGTCGGTGTCGAGGGGCATCGGGCTCGAGAGGAGGGGGAAGGCCATGGTCGTCATCTCCGTTGGGGTGTGACCACTCCTTCAGCATGTCTCGGGCCGTTCACTCACATGCACCCTACATGTGGAAATTGCTGACGATTTCACCACGCACCCCTCGCTGCGGAATCCCGCGCGGATCCACCATGCTCTCCGGCAGCACGCCATGCTCTGCGAGCTGCCGGCCGCAGGCCCGGAGTCCGCAACTCCCGGAAATCGCCCGCGGAACCCACGCCGCACCCCGCCCCCTCCCGACCGCCCCGTGCTCCCTCGCAGCACGCCCCTCACATGTCCGTGAGCAGCGTCGTCAACACGTAGTCGAACGCGAAGATGGCGACGATGCTCGCGACGACCGCCTTCGCCGTGGCCTCGCCGACGCCTCGGGCGCCGCCGGACGCGAAGAACCCCTTCTTGCAGCAGATGGTGCTCACGACGACACCGAAGACCGCGCTCTTGACGAGGAGCATCTTCACGTCGGTCCAGCGCACGAAGATCTGGATCTTGTCGACGAAGAGCCCGGGATCGATCCCCTGCCAGATGACGCCGACGACGTACGAGCCGCCCATCCCCGCGATGCCGAACGCGAGGGCGAGCATCGGGAGCACGATCGTGGTCGCGACGACGCGCGGCACGACGAGGTACTGGACCGGACTCACGCCCATCGTCGTGATCGCGTCGATCTGCTCGGTGACGCGCATGTTGCCGAGCTCGCTCGCCATCGTGCTGCCCGCTCGTGCGGTGACGACGACCGCGGCGAGCACGGGCGCGAGCTCGCGCGCGAGCGCGAGGGCGACGACCCCGCCGACCATGCCCTCCGCGGAGAACTGCCGGAAACCGACGATCGAGCTGACCGTGAAGGCCATACCGGTGAACAGGCCGACCAGCCCGGCGATGAACAAGGAACCGGCGCCGATGAACTCGATCGCGAGGAAGAGCTGGGCGATGCGGAACGGCGGACGTACGAGCCAGGAGAGCGCCTGGAGGAGGAGGAGGACGGTCGCCCCGACGTCGTCGAGCGCGTCGATCACCGGGTCGACGACCGCATCGACCACCCCCATGAGCGGGTTCGGCTTGCTGGTCGCGATCAAGGGCTCGGTGTTCGCCACGGCGGCGCAGCATAGCGCGGCGCGAGCCGGACGTCGCCTCGCGGCCTCCTCTACGGCTCGCGGTAGAAACGGGGAACGCGACGCGAGATCGACGTCATGATCTCCCACGGGATCGTCCCCGCATGGGCAGCGACTTCGTCCGCGCCGATGGCGTCCCTTCCGAGCGCCCCTTCCTGGGCGCCGAGCACCACGATCTCCTCGCCGAGCGAGACGCCGGGGATGTCCGTGACGTCGATCATCGACATGTCCATCGAGATCGCGCCGACGATCGGCGCGCGCATGCCGCGGACCAGGACGTGGCCGCGGTTCGAGAGCTGCCGGGAGAGGCCGTCGGCGTAGCCGACCGGAATCGTGGCGATCGCCCGACGCCGCGAGGGGCGGAACAGGCCGCCGTAGCCGACCGTCTCGCCCGCCTCGATCGTGCGGACGTCGACGACCTCCGAGCGCACGCGCATGACGGAGCGCAGCTCGTGCGTGAACGCGCAAGCGTCGCCGCCTTGCGCGCGGGGTGACACCCCGAAGATCGCGATGCCAGGCCGGACGATGTCGTAGCGCGCGTGACCACGGAGGAGCGCGGCGCTGTTGGCGGCGTGACGCACGGCGGGACGGATCCCCAGCGCGGCCAGGCGCCCGGTCGCCTCCTCGAAGCGCGCGACCTGATCCGTCGTGGACCTCTCGTCGGCGGCATCGGCCGATGCGAGGTGGGTCATGAGCCCAGTCACGCGGACCTCGGGCGCGGACGAGAGGAGCTCCCCGAAGCGCTCGAGCTCGCCCATCCGCACGCCGAGCCGTGCCATGCCCGTATCGACCTTGAGGTGCGCCTCCACCGGGCGGCCGAGCGCGCGAGCCGCTCGCACCAGGCCCTCGACGTGCGACGCATCGTAGATCACGGGGACGATGCGACGCTGGACGACCTCTTCGAAGGCGCCGCCGTAGTAGCCGCCCATCACGAGCACGGGCGCGCGGATTCCGGCGTCGCGGAGCTCGACCGCCTCCTCGAGGAGCGCGACGCAGAAGCCCTCTGCCCCCGCGCGCTCGAGCGTTCGCGCGACCGCCGGGGCGCCGTGCCCGTAGCCGTCCGCCTTCAGCACCGGCCAGACGCGCGCACCGCCGGCATTCCGCTCGACGACGCGGAGGTTGTGGCGGAGCGCAGCCAGGTTCACCTCGGCGCGCGTCGGCCGCACGGCGTCGGCCGGCGCAGCGCGGCGCGGCTTCAGCACGCGGACGCTGTCGGCCGCGTCACTGCGGCGGCGACTCGGCGGCGCCGGCGGGATGTCGTCACCCTTGCGTTCCTCGGCTCGAGAGTTCATCTGCCTCGTTCAACGCTCCTGGGGGGGCCCCCCATCCCTTCGCACGAAGCCGGCGAGAGAGAAAGTTCTTTGCAGCGGTCGGCCAGCCGTAGCCCCCGCCCTCAGGTCGCGACGGCCTGCTCCTCCGCCTCCAGCGCGAACTGGAGTCGGTAGAGCTTCGCGTACACGCCGCCTTGGGCGAGGAGCTCGTCGTGCCGCCCGGTCTCGACGACGCGGCCGCGGTGGAAGACGACGATGCGATCGACGGCGCGGATCGTCGAGAGACGATGGGCGATGACGATCGACGTACGCCCCTCCATCACGGCCTCGAGCGCGGCCTGGAGGCGGGCCTCGGTGTCGGAGTCGATGCTCGCCGTCGCCTCGTCGAGGACGAGGATGGGGGCATCGCGGTAGAGCGCCCGCGCGAACGCGAGGAGCTGGCGCTCACCCGCGCTGAAGTTCGCGCCACGCTCGTCGACCCGCGCCTCGAGGCCGCCGCGACGGAGGAAGAGGTCCAGCGCGCCGATCCGCGCGAGGGCCCGCTCGACCTTCGCGAGATCGGGCGTCTCGTCGCTCATCGCGACGTTCGACGCGACGGTGCCGGCGAAGAGGAACACGTCCTGCGGGACGACGGCGAACTGCTCCCGGAGCTCGCGGCGCGGCCACGCGCGGAGGTCTCGGCCGAGGACGCGCGCCTCGCCCTCGTCCATCTCGTAGAGGCGGAGGAGGAGGCTCGTCACCGTCGTCTTCCCCGCCCCCGTCGCTCCGACGAGCGCGACCCGCTCGCCACGCGCGACGTGGAGGGAGACGTCGCGGAGCACCGGCGCGCCCTTCTTGTACGAGAACGTCACGCTCTCGAGCGCGAGCGCCTCGCTCGGCGAAGCGGCCTCGGGCTCCGCACCCGAAGCGGGCGCGAGCGGAGCCGACTCGACCTCGGCCTCGTCGAGGAGCTTGAAGATGCGCTCCGCGCCGCTCATCGCCGACTGGAGCACCGTGAAACGCTGCGCGAGCAGGCTCACGGGCTCGAAGAACTGCCGGATGTACTGGGTGAACGTGACGACGAGCGGAAACGTGATGAGCGGGTCGGAGGCGGTCTGCAGTCCGGCCCACCAGAGGATGCTCGCGATGCAGAGCGTGCCGACCATCTCGATGGCCGCGTCGAGGACCGCTTCGTAGAAGATCGAGCGCTTGTTCGCGTCGCGGTACTCTTGGTTGATGCCGTCGAACTCGCCGGCCATCGCCTCCTCACGCGCGTAGGCTTGAACGACGCTCATCCCCGCGACCTGCTCGTTCAAGAACGCGTTGAGCCGCGCGGTCTTCGCGCGGATGTCGCGGTACGCCTGGCGCGCGCGGCCCCGGACGACCCAGACCACGACGCCGACGAAGGGAAGCGCCGCGAAGGCGATGAGCGACATCCGAACGTTGAGGCGCAGCATCATCACGACGATGCCCACGAGCTGGACGAGATCGCCCAGGGCGTTGAGGACCCCGGAGGCGAAGAGCTCGCCCACCGCGTCGACGTCGTTCGTCGCCCGCGTCACGAGGCGCCCGACCGGCGTCCGATCGTAGTAACGGAGCTCGAGCCGCTGCATGAAGTCGAAGAGGTGGGCGCGGAGGCCGGCCATCGAGCGCGCGCCTGCGATCTGCATCGCGTACATCTGCGCGAACGACACGACCTGGATGCCGACGACGAGGACCGACAGCGTGATGCCGTAGCGGAGGAGCTCGTCGGGACGCGACTTCTGCGCGCTCTCGACGATGTTCCCCATGACGAGCGGCCGGACGAGGCTCAGGATCGCGGTTCCGACCACCATCGCGAGCGCGACCGTGAGCAGGCGCGCGTGGGGTCGCATGAACGGCCACAGGCGCGCGAGGAGGGCCGAATCGTACGCCCGACCGAGCCGCTCCTCTTCGTGGAAGTCCTTGAGCGTGCTGCCCTTGGCGGGCTTGGCGGGACCGCCAGGGGGTTTGTCCGGCGCGCCGCTCCGATAGGCCGTCGTCATGCGACCACCTCGGCGGCCTTCGCGTCGACGGTCTCGACGTCGATGGCCTCGAGCTCCGTCGCGGCGGACTGCTCCTCGGCGAAGGAAGCGTAGAGCCCGGGGCGCGTGACGAGCTCGTCGTGGGTGCCCTCGTCGACCACCTTGCCGCCGTCGAGGACGAGGATGCGATCACAACGGGACGCGGCGGCGACGCGATGGGTGACGAGGACGACCGTGCGGGATTTCGCTTGGCGCTCGATGGCGTCGAGGATCGCTGCCTCCGTCTTCGCATCCACCGCGGACAGCGGGTCGTCGAGGACGAGCACCTTCGGCTCGCGCACGAGCGCGCGCGCGAGCGCGATGCGCTGCTTCTGGCCGCCGGAGAGCTGGACCCCACGCTCGCCGACGACGGTCTCGAACTGCTCGGGGAGACCGAGCGCCTCCTCGAGGACCTGCGCCTCGCGAGCGGCCTCGTGGATGCGCAGGACCGCGGCGTCCGAATCGCAGTCGTCGAGGCAGAGCCCGACGTTGCGCGCCACCGTCGTGGAGAAGAGGAAGGCGTCCTGCTGCGCGTAGCCGACGTTCTCCCGGACGGTGGAGAGCGGAAGCTCGCACACGTCCTTCCCGTCCACGAAGACGCTGCCGCCCGGCGTGGGGAGCAGCCGCGCGAGGAGCATCGCGATCGTCGATTTCCCGGCCCCCGTGCGCCCGACGAGCGCGATCGAGCGCCCGGCCGGGACCGAGAAGGAGACGTCGTCGACGACGGTGTTCACCGTGTGCTCGTCCTTCCCAGGGTACGAGAAGGAGAGGTGCTTGACGTCGATCGCGCCGTCGACCTTCGCCGGCGCGGGCGCGGGACCGTCCACGACCTCGGGCTCGGCGTCGAAGACGTCCTGAAGACGCGTGTAGGACGCACGTCCGCGCTGGACGATCGAGAGCGCGAAGCCGAGGCTCGCCATCGGCCACATCATGCGGCCGTACGCGGACCAGAACGCGAAGAAGCCGCCGCGGCTGACCCCGCCTTCGAGCAGGAGCGTCGAGCCGTACCAGAAGAAGGCCAGCACGCCGAGCGAGCTCGCGGCGCCGATCATCGGGCCCATCAGACCGCGCAGGCGCGCGAGACCGAGGCTCGCCTCGAGGTAGGCCTCGTTCGCGACGTCGAAGCGACCTCGCTCACGCGCCTCGAGCGCGAAGCTGCGCACGACACGGACCCCGGCGAGGTTCGTCTGGAGGACGTCGCTCAGCTTGCCGAGCGTCTCCTGGTTCGCGCGGGTCTTCGTGAAGAGCTGCCGCGAGAAGCTGCGCGTCACGACCATGAGCACCGGGAGCATCGTGAACGACACGAGCGTCAGCCGCACGCTGATGGCGACCATGACCTCCAGCGCGCTCCCGAAGGCGAAGAAGACGTTCACGATGTTGAGCACGCCGAAGCCGAGCAGGAGGCGCACCTGCTGGAGGTCGCCCGTCGAGCGGCTCATGATCTCGCCCGCCGACATCTTCCGGTAGAACGCGGTGCCGAGGCGGTGGAGCCGGTGGAGGAGGATGGCGCGGAGCTCGTACTCCGCGTCGCGCCCCGCGTTGAACATGAACCAGCGGCTCGACACGCGGAAGGCGAACGCGAAGACGGCGAGGACGAGGATCCAGAACGCCGGCCCCGTCACGTGCTCGGGCGCGCCGCCGAAGACGTCGTCGATCGCAGCCTTCGAGAGCCAGTCGATGCGGTTCAGCGAGAGCTGGAAGAGCCCGAGGACGACCGTACCTGCGACGTAGCGCGGCAGATGGCGCGCGAACTGGCCCCCGAGCGTCGTCGGCAGCGCATGCGGAAACGGGGTGCCAGGGGCCACGAGCGAGGGTCTCTTAGCAGATCTCGGGGTCGCTCAGCGCGAGCGAGACCGCCGGAGCCTACGATGCGAGCTGCCGAGCATCGGTCGCCCGTCCTTCGGGCTGGCCATGACGTCCTTCTGCTCGAGCGTCGCCGCGAGGAGGCCCAGCCGCACGCGCGCGCGGCCGCGGCCGTCGATCTCCTCGATCACCCCCAGCTTTCCCTCGAAGGGGCCGGAGAGGACCCTCACGTGGGTCCCCTTCTCGAGCGGGATCGAGGGGTCGACGGGCGGCCCGAGCGCCGAGCGTGCCCCCCGTGCACGGAGCGTCGTCGGCAGGACGGGCCGCCGCGGGACGGCGCGGGCGGACGCGAGGAAGTCCTTGGTCTTGTCGTCGTCCTTCGCGTCGCGGTCGTGCGGCGCCTTCTGGGACGTCGGGCTCTCGGTGCCCTCGCCCGCGAGCCTGCGCGCGTCCTCGCGCTCGCGACGCGAGCCCTCCACGCGGACGGGCCCCTTCTTCTTGTTGCTGCTCGTCGTGCGACGCGTGCGGCGCTCCTCGCGGCCGCGCTCGCGACGCTCGTCCACCGCACGCGCCCGCAGCGCACGCCACGATCGCTTGCCGCCGGCGGCGATGAGGTCATTGTCCGGCGCCCATGCGACGAGCTTGTAGACGTGAGCGAGCGCGACCACGGCGTCGGCCAGCTCCTCGTCGAGCTCCTTCGCGTGCGCCAGCGCCACCTCGCGCTTGAGGCTCCAGCCGATCCAGAGCGGGCGTCCGTTGCGCTGGCTGTCGTCGAGGAGCGCGCGGACGTCGTCGGCGGTGGCCGCCTGCGCGCGCGGGAAGCTCGGAATGCCGATGACGCCGATCGAGAACTCGTCGGGCATCGCCTCGAGGAGCCCCGTGAGCTCGAGGAGGGCGGAGGGATCCGCGATCCGCGCGCGGAGGTTCTTCACGTCCGCCTCCGCGACGGGGCTGACCTCCAGGCTCACCTCGACGTGAACGGAGTCGATCGTGAGCGCGAGGAACGCGTGGGCGCGGAGCGGATCGAGGTCGGGCGTCGGTCGCGGCACCGAGCTACGAGCGAAGTCGTCGCGGAGGAACACGACGCGCTGGGCGATCGCGCGGGGGGCGCGCGAGAAGAGGTGCTGCTCGAGCTCGTCGGGGACGACGACCTCCATGCCGATCCCGATCTGCTCGAGACGCGGAACGACGTCGCGGGCCCAGGACTCGATGCGCTCGCGGAGCGCGCGACGCTGCGCGGCGGCGACCGGGCGGCCCGAGCCGCGATGAGAGGGGGTCGCCGGCTCGAGGAACGCATCGAAGTCCGCCGCCGTCAGGCCGAGCGCGGTGTCCGCCGACGCAGTCACGATGGCGCCAGCATAGCCGAAACCTGCACACCGACTCGGAATTGTCTCCGCGCGAGACGCGCCGCCGCGGCGAGCATCCAACCTCCACGGGAGAGGAGCCCGCGCCACGTGAACGAGGTGAATCAGACCCAGACACTCTCGGCGTCCACCGGAAACCGTGGTAAACCCGCGGCCGTGCCTCGCACGCCGAAGACCTCGTCACCCAAGGCGAAGCCCGCCGGGACCGCGCGCACCCGGAAGAGCCCGACGAGCGCCCGCACCGCGCCCGCGGCGGGGGCCGGCGAGGACGAGCGCGACGAGGACCTCGAGGGCGAGGAGCCCGCCGCGACGAGCGAGGGCGACGAGCGCGACGACGACGACGAGCTCGCCGGGGAGCCCGCCGCCGACGTGGCGGAGGACGTCGAGAGCGAGCGCGAGGTGAGCTCGAGCCCGCTGTCGAAGCCGATGTCCGGCACGTCGCTCGAGCGGCTCGACCCGATGGCGGCGTACCTGCGCGAGGTCCAACGGCACCCGCTGCTCTCGCCGGAGGAGACCCACGCGCTCGCGGTCAAGTTCGTCGAGACGCAGGATCCGGCGGCGGCCGCCCGCCTCGTGACCTCGAACCTCCGCCTGGTGGTCAAGATCGCGTACGAGTACCGCCGCGCCTACAAGAACATCATGGACCTCGTGCAGGAGGGCAACATCGGCCTCATGCAGGCGGTCAAGCGCTACGACCCTTACCGCGGCGTGAAGCTGTCTTCCTACGCGGCGTGGTGGATCCGCGCCTACATCCTCCGGTTCATCCTGAACAACTGGAGGCTCGTGAAGCTCGGCACGACGCAGGCGCAGCGGAAGCTGTTCTTCAACCTGCGGAAGAAGAAGGCCGAGCTCCAGGCGATGGGGATCGACCCGACCAACGCCGAGATCGCGAAGAGCCTGAACGTCCCCGAGAGCGACGTCGCCGAGATGGACGTGCGCCTCGCCGCGAGCGAAAAATCGCTCGATGCACCCGTCGGCGACGCGGACGGGCGCTCGATCGCGAAGGTCGACATGATGCCCGCCGTCGGGCTCGGCCCCGAGGCGATGATGGCGGACGAGGAGCTCCAGGCTCTCCTGAAGGAGAAGCTCGCCGAGTTCCGGAAGACGCTCGTCGGCAAGGACAAGGACGTCGCGATCTTCGACCAGCGCCTCGTCGCCGACGACCCGCTCACGCTCCAGGACCTCGGCGATCGCTTCGGCATCTCCCGGGAGCGCGTGAGGCAGCTCGAGCAGCGCCTGCTCGGGCGCCTGCGCGAGTACCTGAAGCGCGAGATGGGCGACGCGACCGAGACGCTCTGAGGAGGCACGTGGGTCGCGGGACGCTCTACGTCGTCGCGACGCCGATCGGCAACCTCGGCGACATCACGCTCCGCGCCGTGGAGGTGCTACGCGCGTGTCATCGCGTCGCCGCGGAGGACACCCGCCGGACGCGCCAGCTCCTCACCCATCTCGGCATCACCGGCAAGCCGCTCGACGCGCTCCACGCTCACTCGCCGGAGCGCGACGTCGCACGGCTCGTCGAAGCGCTCGAGCGCGGGGAGGACGTCGCGCTCGCGACCGACGCCGGGACGCCGAGCGTGAGCGATCCAGGAGATGTGCTCGTGAAGCGGGCGATCGCCGCAGGGTTCACGGTCGTGCCGCTCCCCGGGGCGAGCGCGGTCCTCGCCGCGCTCGTGGCGAGCGGGCTCGCCAGCGGCGCGGGCTTTCGCTTCGTGGCGTTCCTCCCCCGCGACGGCACGGCGAGGCGGGAGGCGATCGCCCTCGTGGCGTCGACGCCGGAGCCCGTCGTGCTCTACGAGTCGCCGGAGCGGACGGCGGACACGCTCCGCGAGCTGGCGGACGCGATGCCGGAGCGCGAAGCGTGCGTCGCGCGCGAGCTGACGAAGATGCACGAGGAGCTCGTCCGCGGCACGCTCGCCGCGCTCGCCGGCACGCCGCGCGAGGAGGGCTGGCGTGGAGAGGTCGCGATCGTCCTCGGCGCCTGGTCCCCCGAGGAGCACGCGGAGGCGATCGACGACGCCGCGATCGACGCGCGCATCGATGGAGAGCTCGCCGCCGGAGTCCACGCGAAGACCGTGGCGGAGAAGCTCGCGGCGTGGAGCGGCCGGCCGAAGCGCGAGGTCTACGAGCGGGTGACCGCGCGGAAGAACGCCCGGCGCTGAAGCCCTCGCGTGCGCGCTATCCTGGCGTCATGAGCGTCAGCGAGCGGCCGGAGTACCTCCACGGTTACAGCCCCGAGGAGCGAGAGCGCCTCCATCGGCAGGCGAGGTTCTTGGAGCCGATGGTGCATGCGAATCTCCCCTTCCGGCGCCGGAAGCGGCTGCTCGAGGTCGGATCCGGCGTCGGCGGCCAGACGGAGATCCTGCTCCGCCACTTCCCCGATCTCCACGTGACGGGCGTGGAGCTCGTCGACGATCAGATCGCGGACGCCAAGGCGTTCCTCGCCACGGTTCCGTGGGCGAAGGACCGCTTCTCGATCGTCAAGGGCGACGCGGCGCAGCTGGAGTTCGGCGCCGAGACGTTCGACGCAGCCTTCCTCTGCTGGGTGCTCGAGCACGTGAAGGACCCGGCGCGGGTCCTCTCCGAGGTGAGGCGCGTGCTCGTACCCGGGAGCCCGGTCGTGTGCAGCGAGGTCTTGAACGCCACGTTCTTCATCGACCCCTACAGCCCGGACACACTCCGGTACTGGACGGCCTTCAACGAGCGACAGCTCGCGTTCGGCGGTGATCCGTTCGTCGGCGCGAAGCTCGGGAACCTCCTCCAGTCGGTCGGCTTCCGCGACGTCACGACGGAGGTGAAGTCCTTCCACCTCGACAATCGAGCGCCCGCGGAGCGCGCGGAGTTCCTCGCGTACTGGACGGACCTCCTCCTCTCCGGCGCGCCAGCGCTCCTCGCGGCGAAGGAGGTGTCCCCGGAGGTCGTCGACGGCATGCGCCGCGAGCTCGCGCGCGTGGCGCGCGATCCGAACAGCGTCTTCTTCTACGCCTTCATCCAGGCGCGCGCGCGGAGCTGGTGAGTCACATCTGGAGGGCACGGTCGACCGAGACGGGGTCGAAGCCGAGGAGCATCTTGCCCTTCACGTCGAGGACCGGGATCGAGCCGCCGCGCATGCCGGCCTTCGTCAGCTTCGCGCGCATCTCGCGCTGGGCGCTGGAGTCCTTCTCGATGTCCTTCTCGACGTACGGGATCCCGCGCTTCTTCATGTAGGCCTCCGCCTGGTGGCAGGGTCCACACCACTCGGCGCCGTAGATGATGACGTCGGGGCGATCGACGAGGACCTCCGCGCTCCCGCTCGCGGCGGGTGCGGCGCTCGCCGCAGGGGCCGCCGCGAGGACGTTCCCGCTCTTCTGACGACGCTCGACGGCGACCTTTTCGAACTCGTCCCGCGGAGCCGTGCGAACCGGATAGGTGCCGTTCGGCAGAGCGGCGCCGAGATCGACGAGATAGACGGACTCGGGCGGCGCGCCCTTCTCCGGATCGACGACGCGCACGAAGCCGCGCGCCGCCGCGGGGATGCTCGCGACGGACTGCTCGACGCGGAACTCGCCCTTGTCGTCGATCCACGTGAAGAGGAGGTTCGCGCTCGAGTCCTTCACCTCGGGCGGACCGGGCTTGCCGTCGCTCGACGTCGTCGTCGTGGAGGAGCCGGAGCCGCCCTTGCCACACCCGACGAGCGTCGGGAGGGTGGACGTGGACACGAGGAGGAGGGCGATGGACGCGACGACCCGACGCACGGCCGGGGAAGGATGCTCCCGGCCACGCCCGGACACAAGGCTCTGGGCGGGCCATACCCGATCCACCAGGAAATTCCGGGCACCACCCTCATCGCGTCGGCGACGGGGCTGGGCGGATCGCGCCCCCGGACGATGCGGTCTTTTCTCGGCACACACGGCCCCTGGTGGATCGACGCCCCCCCCTTCGGCAGGGAGGCATGCGGACTGCACATCCACGCCCCGTGCGCTTCCCCACGGCCTCCTCGCTTCGCTCGCTGATCGCCCTCGGCCTCGTCACCTCGAGCCTCGCGCTCGGCTCCTCGACGGTCGCCGGCTGCAGCCAGCCGATGCTCGAGGAGGAGGAAGGCTCGGGGTCGGATGCGGTCAGCGTCGGCGAAGAGCGGTTCGATCGCAACGAGCTCATGTCGGATGCGGCGCTGACGGACACGAAGGGGATGACGGCGCGCGAGGTCCAGGCGTTCTTCGACAAGACGCCCTGGAACACGAAGTCGGGCCTCGCGGCCTACGAAGAGAACGGAAGGACGGCCGCCCAGATCTTCCACGCGGCGGCGGTGCGGAACGGCATCAACCCGCTCGCCCTCCTCGTCCGCGCGCAGATGGAGCAGGGGCTCGTCTCGAAGACGTCGGTGTCGGCGGACAAGGTGCAGAAGGTGTTCGGCTGCGGCTGCGCCGACAACGAGGCGTGCAAGCCGAAGTACGCCGGCCTCGAGGCTCAGGCCGAGTGCGCCGCAGGGACGATGAAGAGGTCGATGGCGGCCTCGAGGACGTCGCCCGGGACCGCCGGCGGCTGGGTGATCGGGAAGGCGAAGAAGAGCCTCGACGGCGTGTCGATCACGCCGAAGAACGCCGCCACGGCCGCGCTCTACACGTACACGCCGTGGGTCGGTGAGCTCGGCGGCGGACAGAAGGACGTCGGCGGCGCGAGCCTGCACCACGTCGTGTGGAAGCGGTTCGCGGAGTTCGTGAAGTACGAGGCGCCAGAGAGCCCGTCGTCCAGCACGACGACGGAAGAGCCCGAGATGCCGGAGCTTCCGGAGGTGCCGCCGTTGGATCCGGAGCTCACGCCCGATGCCGGCACGGGCACGGGTACGGGGCAGACGGCGGACGCGGGGGCGAAGACTCCGACGCCCCCCCCTGCGGCGCCGCCCGTCGCGCCCCCCGCGGACGGATCGGAGGACAAGGAGCTCGTGGGCGGTGAGACCCCGCCGCCCGTCGTGGAGCCGCCGCCGCCGCGCAGCTCGACGCAGAGCACCACGCCGGCCGGCGACGGCGACGACGAGGACGGCGTCACGAAGAAGCCGAGGGAGGCCGCCATCTCGGGCGGCTGCTCGGCGACGCCCAAGGCGAACGCGGGGACGCACTCGTTCTCCGCGCTCGCGCTCGGCGCGCTCGGGATCGTCGTCGGTCGTCGCCGCCGCCGCGCCCGCGCCTGACTTTCCCGGCTCGCGCGAGTACGCTGCCGCCGTGCGGCTCAGCGTCTTCGACATGTTCAAGATCGGGATCGGTCCGTCGAGCTCCCATACGGTGGGGCCGATGCGCGCCGCCAAGCGCTTCGCCGAGGCGCTCGAGGCCGCGGACGCCGACCGGACCGCCAAGGTCGTGGTCGAGCTCTACGGCTCGCTCGGCCACACGGGGAAGGGTCACGGCAGCGACGTCGCGGTCCAGCTCGGGCTCGAAGGCGAGACGCCGGACGAGACCGACGTCGACGGCGTCCCCGCGCGCATCGCCCGCATCGCGCGCGAGGGGCGGCTGAACCTCCTCGGCAAGCGCAGCGTCGCCTTCCGCGTCGCGGATCAGGTCGTCTTCCATCGCAAGAAGTCGCTCCCCCTCCACTCGAATGGGATGAAGTTCGTCGCCTACGACGCCGCCGGCGCGATCGTGCTCGAGCGCATCTACTACTCCGTGGGCGGCGGCTTCGTCGTCGACGACAAGCACGGAGAAAAGCCCCTGGTCACGGCACCGGACGACTCCTTCCCTTACCCGTTCACGTCCGGCGCCGAGCTCCTCGCGACCTGCGAGAGGGAGGGACTCTCGATCAGCACCCTCGTCCTCCGGAACGAGACGACGCTCCGCCCCGAGGCCGAGGTCCGCGCGAACCTCCTTCACATCGTCGAGGCGATGCGCGCCTGCGTCCGTCGCGGCTGCGAGCGCGAGGGGATCCTCCCCGGAGGTCTCAAGGTGAAGCGCCGCGCCGCGTCGCTCTTCCGCAAGCTGAAGGCCGACCAGAGCGCGGCCGACCCGCTCCACACGATGGATTGGGTCAACCTCTGGGCGCTCGCCGTGAACGAGGAGAACGCCGCGGGCGGACGGGTCGTGACCGCGCCCACGAACGGCGCCGCGGGGATCGTGCCCGCCGTCATGCACTACTACGCGCGCCACGTGCCGGGCGCCGACGACGACGGCGCGGTGCGGTTCCTCCTCACCGCCGGTGCGATCGCGATGCTCTACAAGATGAACGCGTCCATCTCCGGCGCCGAGGTTGGCTGTCAGGGCGAGGTCGGGGTCGCATGCAGCATGGCCGCTGGCGCGCTCGCCGAGGTCATGGGCGGCACCCCCGAGCAAGTCGAGAACGCCGCCGAGATCGCGATGGAGCACAACCTCGGCCTCACCTGCGATCCCATCGGTGGGCTCGTCCAGGTTCCCTGCATCGAGCGCAACGCGATGGGCGCGGTGAAGGCGATCAACGCCGCTCGCCTCGCCCTACGCGGAGACGGCTCTCACCTCGTGTCGCTCGACAAGGTCATCGCCACGATGCGCCAGACCGGCGCCGACATGCTCACGAAGTACAAGGAGACCGCGCGCGGCGGCCTCGCCGTGAACATCGTGGAGTGCTGAGGGTCAACCCACCTCGTCCCCGAGCTTCGACCACTCCTCGACGAGCGCATCCACCTTCTTCGCGAGGGCCTGCTCCTCCGCGGCCATCTTGGCAATCTTGGCCCAGTCGCCGCCCGGATCCTCCCGGAGCGCCGCGCGCATCTCGGCGAGCTGCTTCTCGCCCGCGGCCACGAGGCCCTCGAGCTCCTTGAAGCGCTTCTGCTTCCGCTCCTTGTCACGAGCCGCCTGACGATTCGCCTCGTGCGCCTTCTTCTTCGCCGCCTCGTCCTCGACCGGCGGAGGCGGCGCTTCGCTCTTCTTCGCCTGCGGCCTCTGGGTCTGGCCGCGCGCCGTCTGCGTGCCCGCACCGCCGGACGCGAGGCGCGCCCCCTCCACCTTCGGACGCTCGACGAGGCCATGCGCCGTCGCGAAGTCGGTGAATCCGCCCTGGAAGATCTCCACCCTCCCGTCACGCACGCTCACGATGCGCGTCGCCACGTTCTCGAGGAAGCGACGGTCGTGCGAGACGAAGACGACGGTGCCCTCGAACCCGACCAGGGCCTCCTCGAGGATCTCGGCGGCGGGGATGTCGAGATGGTTCGTCGGCTCGTCGAGGAAGAGGAGGTTCCGCGGCTCGAGCATCATCTTCGCGAGCGCGAGCCGCGAACGCTCGCCGCCCGAGAAGCCGCCCACGACGCGGAGCGGGTCGTCCCCCCAGAACCGGAATCGCGCGAGGTACTGCCGCGCGACCTCGACCGTGAAGTCCCCACGGACCTTTCGCACCTCGTCGACCGCGCTGTTGGACGCGTCCACTTGTCCGAGGTGCTGATCGAAGTACCCCTCCTGGAGGTTCGTGCCGCGTCGGATGGCACCCTGGTCGGCGGCATGCCCCATCCCGGCAAGGAGCTTCAGGAGCGTCGTCTTCCCCGCCCCGTTCGGTCCGACCATCCCGATGCGCTCGCCGCGACGCACGAGGAGAGAGACGCCCTCGAACAGCGAGCGCCCGCCCCGTTCGGCGGACAGCCCCTTCGCGTCGAGCACGATGTCGCCCGAGCGCGCGGCGGGCGCGAACGTGAACTTCACGCGCTCGGCGACGGCCCAGACGTCCTCGGGGCGCTCGAGCTTCTCCATCTTGTCGAGCATCTTGCGACGGCTCTGCGCCTGCTTCGTGTTCTGACCGGCGATGTTCCGCCGGATGAAGTCCTCCGTCTTGTCGATGAAGGCCTTCTGGCGCTCGAGGAGGGCGCGCTCGCGCGCGAGGTCCTCCGCGCGGGCCTCGGCGTACGCGCTGTACTTCAGCGGGTAGATGCGGAGGCCGCGCGTGCCGAGCTCCATCGTCTCCGGACACGTCGCGTCGAGGAACGCGCGATCGTGGGAGACGACGAGTACCGCACCGCGGTAGCCCTTCAGGTAGCCTTCGAGCCACGCGATCGTGTCGAGATCGAGGTGGTTCGTCGGCTCGTCGAGCATCAGGAGATCGGGCTCCTGCGCGAGGATCACGCCGAGATGAAGGCGCCCGCGCTCGCCGCCGGAGAGCGACGCGACCGGACGCGCGAGGTCGTGATCCGAGAATCCGAGCTTGCTCGCGATCGCCGCCACGCGATGCTCGAGCTCGTCGCCCCGCGCGAGGTGGTAGCGATCGGTGAGATCCGCGAGGCGGGAGAGGGCCTCGGCCTCGCCGCTCGCGGCGGCGTGCTGCGCCTCCGCGAGCTCCTTCCGGAGCGTCACGACGTCTCCGAACGTCGCGAGGAACGCGGTGAGGACGTCGCCCTTCGCCTCGATCTCGTGGGACTGCCGGTAGTAGCCGACGGTGACGTCCCGCTTCACGACGACGGTGCCGCCGTCGGGCTCGAGCTCCTTGCCCAGGAGGCGGAGGAGCGTGGACTTCCCCGCGCCGTTCGGCGCGACGAGCGCCGCGCGCTCGCCGATCGCGAGGCTGAACGTGACGTCCTCGAAGAGCGTGTCGCCTCCGTAGCCGAAGCGGAGGTTCGCGACCTGCAGCACGGTCATGACGGGCGGACTCTAGATCACTTCTTCTTCGCGGCGGGGACGTAGGCGGACTTCGGCGGGGCGTCGCGGTCGCGCTCGCCGCGGCGGCCCCCGAGATCCGGGTCTTGCTCGATGCGACGGAGATCGCGCGCGAGATCCTTGGCGTACGCGATCCAGTAGTCGCGGTCGGGCTCCACGCCTTCCTCGACGACGGCGGCTCGCATCGCAACGATGACCTCGGGGGCGACGAATTTCTGGAGGAGCGCGACCGCCTCGGCCCGGCCGGGATAGACGTCCGGGACCGCGCTGGGCCGGTCTCCCTGCTCGATGCCCCCGGCGCCCACGACGAAGACGTCGCTCAGTCGCTCGCGCGGTCCCTCGCCGCGTGTGAGCCACTCCACCGATACGCCGAGCGCCCCCGCGAGCTTTCGCGCCGTGTCGATCGGTAGGCGGGCGCCGCGATCGCCCGAACGCAGCGAGTTCACGTACTGCGAGGTGAAGCCGGCGCGGCGGGCGAGCTCGCCCCCCGAGAGCCCTCGCGCCTCCATGGCCTGCGCGAGGCGCTCCTGCCAGTCCGCATCCTCGCCTTCGCCCTTCGGCTCCCGCCTGGTGGTCACGCGCTCCAGAGTAGGCCGAGGGGCGTCACCCGAACAGATGTCATCTTTCAACAACTGTTGACAGCTATAGTTTCTGTTTCAGATTGAGGAGCATGAATCGCAGCCATCTCGAGCCCGACCCGTTCCCCTCCCCCGACGCCCTCGTCGCGGTCGTCGCCGCCCGCACCGACATCGGCCGCGAGCGCGCGAGGAACGAGGACCGAGCCGCCTTCGTCGACCTCGCCCGCGGGCGGACGTACGAACCCCCCGATGTCGCCGCGCTACCCCTCACCGCCGGGGGGCTCGCCCTCCTCGTCTGTGACGGTATGGGCGGCGAGGCCGGCGGGCAAATCGCGAGCAGCCTCGCCGTCGAGAGCATCACCGGCTCGCTCCGAGCCCTCTACGACGGGCGCGTGCCCCCGGACGACGCATCCTTCGCCGGCGCGCTCGTCCGCAGCATCCACCATGCCTCCGCCGAGGTGCGCGCCGTCGGTCGGGCCGAGCCTCGCTACGCGCGGATGGGAACGACCGCGACGCTCGCAGCACTCGGGCACGGCACGGTCGTCTGCGCCCAGGTCGGCGACAGCCGCGCGTACCTGTTCCGCAAGGGATCCCTCGTCCGCCTGACGCGCGATCAGACGTTCGTCGAGCTCGTCCGCGCGGCGGGAGGCGGACTGCCGGTCGACGAGGAAGGGAGCCCCATCGGCGCGAACGTGATCCTCCAGGCCATCGGCAGCGCGAGCCCGCTCGACGTGGTCGTCACCCGAACGCCGATCGAGCGTGGCGACGCTCTCCTCCTCTGCACCGACGGGCTCCACGGCGTCGTCGACGATGCCTCGATCACAGAGGTCCTGCGGACGCTCCGCGACCCGGCCTCCGCGGCGGACGCCCTCGTCGCCCGCGCGAACGAGCGCGGCGGGCCGGACAACGTCACCTGCATCGTGGCGCTGCTCGACCGGAGCGCGTGAGTCAGCTCACGACGCGCGCGAGGAGCTCTGCGGTTTCCTCGAAGGAGACGCGCTCCGAAGGCGACTGGCGGAGAAACTGCTCGATCTTCGGCATCTTCATGATCGCCTCGTCGAGCTCCTTGTCGCTCCCCTTCGCGTACGCGCCGAGCATGACGAGATCGCGCTTCGCCTCGTAGTGCGCGACGAGGGAGCGGAGCTTCCGCGCGGCCTCGCGGTGCTCGGGCCGGACGACCGCATCCATGACGCGGGACAGCGACGACGTCGGATCGACGGCGGGGTACCGGCCGCGCGCCGCGAGCGTCCGATCGAGGACGACGTGGCCGTCGAGGATGCCGCGCACCTCGTCGGCGATCGGCTCCTCCATGTCTCCGCCTTCGACGAGCACGGTGTAGATCGCCGTGATCGATCCCCGCTTCCCTTGGCCCGAGCGCTCGAGGAGACGCGGGAGCATCGCGAATACGCTCGGCGGGTACCCGCGCCGCGTCGGCGGCTCGCCCGCGGCGAGGCCCACCTCGCGCTGGGCGCGCGCGAACCGCGTGATCGAGTCGACGAGGAGGAGGACCTTCTTGCCCTCGTCGCGGAAGTGCTCCGCGTAGGCAGTCGCGACCTGCGCGGCGCGCAAGCGCTCGAGCGCGGCGACGTCGCTCGTCGCGACGACGACCACGCTCCGCGCGCGGCCCTCCGCGCCGAGCGCGTGCTCCAGGAACTCGGAGACCTCCCGCCCGCGCTCGCCGACGAGGGCGACGACGACGACGTCCGCATCACATCCCCGCGCGATGGCGCCGAGGAGCGTGCTCTTGCCGACGCCGGAGCCCGCGAAGAGCCCCACGCGCTGGCCTTCGCCGAGGGTGAGGAGGCCGTCCAGCACGCGCACGCCGGTCGTCAGCGGCTCTGCCACCGGACGCCTATCGAGCGCGGCCTCCGGCGCACGATCCACGGGCACGACGGCCCCGCTCGTCAGGGGCGGCCCGCCGTCGATGGGGCGCCCGAGCCCGTCCATCACGCGACCGAGGAGCGCGGACGACGCGCGCACCTGGAAGCCGCCCCCCGTCGCCTCGACCTCGTCGTCCGGCCCTACGCCGGCCAGGCCGCCGAGCGGCATCGCGATCGCTTCACCGCGATCGAAGCCGACCACCTCGCAGGCGAGCGGCTCACCGCGACGGCGAACGTGCACCACGTCGCCCACGCGCACGCCGGGCATGGTGAAGCGGAGGGCCATGCCCGTCACGCCGAGGACGCGACCCGTCGTGCGGACCGCGGGCGTCGCCGCGAGCCTCGCCTTCAGCGCGTCGAGCGGGGACGAGCTCATCGCCCGCGATGATACGCGGCTTCAGGTGCTCGACGCGACCTTGCGCTCGGACTTCGCGGGCGCGTCCGGCCGGAGCTCCGAGTCGAGCTCCTGGAGGAGCTTCTTCGCGCGATCCGACAGCTTGGTCGGGACATCGACCTGGACGACGACGACGAGCGCGCCGCGCCCTCGGCCGTCGAGGCGAGGTACGCCTTCGCCCTTCATCGTGAAGACGGCGCCCGGCTGGGTGCCGGCGGGGATCTTCAGGGGCACCGTCGGCGACGCCTCCTCCGAGTCGGGCTTCCCCAGGGCGGCGACCTTGACCTCGCCTCCGAGGGCGGCCTCCGCGAAGGACACGTTCACGCGCGTCACGAGGTCGACGCCGTCGCGCTCGAACCGGGGATCGTCCTCCACGTCGACCTCGACGTAGAGATCGCCCGGGGGTGCGTTCGGCGGGCCCGCCATGCCCTGCCCGCTGACGCGAAGGCGCTGCCCCGCGTCGATGCCGGCCGGGAAGCTCACGACGACCTTCCGCTCCTTCTCGACCGCGCCGCGCCCGCTGCACGTCCTGCAAGGATGCTTGATGACCAGACCCTGGCCCCCGCACTTCGGACACGGGGTCGTGAACATCACGAAACCGCGCGCATTCGAGACGTGGCCGGTGCCGCGGCAGTTGCCGCACGGCTCGGGCTTCGTCCCGGGCTTGGCGCCGCTCCCCTCGCAATCGTCGCAGCGCGCGGGCGCGTTGACCGTGACCTCCCGCTTCACGCCGAAGGCGGCCTCGCGAAGCGAAAGCCGAGCCTGCATGCGGAGATCGGCGCCACGCCGCGCCTGCCGGCGGCCGCCCCCGCCTCCGAACCCGCCGAAGCCGCCCCCCGAGAACATCTCGGAGAAGAGGTCCTGCATGTGCGCGAAGACGTCGGAGGCTCCGTCGAACCCGCCCGGTCCCCCTGCACCGCCCTCGAGGCCGGCATGGCCGAACTGGTCGTAGATCCGACGCTTCTCGTCGTCGGCGAGCACTTGATACGCCTCGTTCACCACCTTGAACTTCGCCTCGGCCGACGCATCGCCGGGGTTCCTGTCAGGGTGGTGCTTCAGCGCTTCGCGCTTGTACGCCTTTCGGATGTCGTCGGCGGCTGCGCCCCGTTCGACCCCGAGAACCTCGTAATAATCGCGCTTGTCCGCCATGCGAGAAGTAGGGAGGGCGGCGTCCCCGTGTCGTGGTGCCGCGCTCGCTGCAACGTAAGCTGCAGGCTCCGTGTGTCAACTAGTGGTCCGGAGCCTCGACTCCAACTGCGACAGGAGCACGGCCTGGCGCGCGAGCTCGGCGCGGGCGCGCTCGAGCTCCTCCCCCGATTCTGCCGCGACCCGCGCAGCGTGCTCCTGGGTGAGGGCCTGGCGGAGGGCAGCGATCTCCTCCTCGGCGCGCGCGAGGGCGGTCGAGAGAGCCTCGGAGTGCGTCGCCCCGTTCGCGTCCGCTGCGGCCGGCGGAGGCGCGGGGGGCGGGACGGACGGGAGCGTCACCGGCGGCGGCTCCGCGGCGCGCGCGCGATCGCGGCTCTCGAGATCCTGGATGCGCCACCCCTGCGCGACGAGCTCACTCTCTCGTCGCGCGACCTCCAGCGCGAGCTCGTCCGCCTTCCGACGAACGCGCCCGAGCTCTTCGTGGTCGAGGTTCGGGAGGGGCGGCGGCTCGGCGGGAGCGCGGCCGGCGCGGAGCTCCTCGACCGCGGCCACGAGCTCGCGGACGAGCTGGTCGCGGCGCCCGATCTCCTTCTCGAGCTCGGCGACGAGGCGAGCGCGATCGCGGAGCTGCGCCTCGAGCGCCTCCGTCTCGGCGGCGAGCGCTCCGCGCTCCTCCTCGTCGTCCTCCTGCGCGCGGGTGTCGAGCTCGGCGTTGAGCGTCGCGATCACGTCGTCGCGCTCGAGAATTCCTTGCTCGGCCGAGGCGAGCCGTCGCTCCAGGAGGAGCATCGTCTGCTGGACCTGGACGAGCGCCGTCTCGAGCTCCGCGGATCGGAGCGTCATCGCGTCGCGCTCGATCGTCACGCGCGCGATGACCGTCTCTGCGCGGGCCGCGGCGTCGCGCAGACCCTCGACCTCGGCCTGGCTCGTCTCGAGCGCTCGGAGGAGGCGCGTCGTGTTGTCTCCCCCTCGCGACTCCGCGACGACCACGCGCGCCCGCTGCTCCTCGAGCTGGGCGTGGAGGAGATCGGCGCGGAGCTGCGCAGCCGCGACGAGGGCAGGGTCCCCCGACGCGCGCGCGCCGCGACCCGGCGGAGCGACGGGCGCCGCGGCCACCTGCACGATCGCATACGGGTCGAGCGCGGAGGCGCCCCGCCCGGCGACGACGACGAAGAGCGACGGCAGAGGAGACTCGGCGAGCCGCGTGTCGACGCTCACCGCGACGTCCTCGGAGCCACCCAGCTCTGCGAAGACGATGCCCTCGAACGGGAGCACGCCCGTCATGGAGACGTCGTCGAAGCGATTCGCGAAGAGATCGTACAGCTCGGCGTAGGAGAAATCGCTCGCGACGACGTCGTCGAACGACTCGCCCGCGACGTCGTCCGGGGCCGCGATCCGCGCACGGGCGAGCGCGACGACCGCTCCCCGCGCGTCGACGACACGACGGAGGCGACCGACCGTGCGTGCCGCGTCCGGCACGAGCGCGAGGTCCGGGATCACGACGAGGTCGTACGCGCCGTCACGCACGTCGAGGTCCCCCGGCGTCAGGGCACGGACCGCGACGCCGCGCGGGATCGACTCCGCGGCGCGGGCCGCGCGCGCTTCGTCCGGATCGAAGAGGTGGACCGTGCGCGCGCCGAGATCGAGGAAGCTCTCGGCGAGACCGTTCGACGCATCCCCGAGGACGGCGACGCGCGCATCGGAAGCGAGCGGCTCGACGTAGACGCTGAGCGCAGAGGCCAACGCGGACCGCGCAGCTGCGCGAGGCAGGGTGTCCGGCTCGGACGACATTTCGTCCGCGTTGTACCACAGTCGCGGCCGTCCAGCGCGTCAGGCCGCGGCGGTCGGGCGCGCCGCGACGGGCGTCTTCGCGCGGCGTTTGCTGCGGCGGTCGTCCCCTCGGAACGGGGCAGGGTCCTCGTTGCGATCGGCGGCGCGGCGCCCTTCGAGCTCACCGAGGAGGCGGGCGACCAGACCGGCCGCCGAGCGGGCCGTCGGGATCCGGGGCGTCACCCGGAGGACCTTCTCCTCGGGGCTCCGGCCGACGACGACCTCCATCCCCGGCGCGATCGCGGCGACCTTCGACGCGGCCGGCGATCCGTCGTCGAAGCGGACGAGGACCTGGGGGATCGCCGCGTCCGGCGCCTCGTGGGACGTCGCGAGGGCGAGCTCGATCGTGCGTAGGCCGGGGATGCGGATCGACGGCGCGCAGGCGAGGCGTACCTCGTCGACGGCGCGGGTCCCCTCGCGGAGGCGCGCGATGGGGACGAGGTCGACGTGCGCGAGGTCGATCGAGGCAGCGAGGACGTCGCGCGCCGGGGCGAGCACGCGCGACGCGAGCTCGATGGGCGACGGCGGGAGCTGGGGGCGGATCCCCGTCGTGAAGAGCGGGACGAGGGCGGTCGCGGCGAGCGGGATCGCGACGTGGGCGTACGGGACGACGTGGCGGAGTACGAACGCGGCGGTGACCACCGCGAGGACGAGGACGCTCGCGGTGAGGCGCCCCTTCGTCGTCACGACGTCGAACGCGTCGCCGGCCACGCCGTCTGTCCGCGCGAGGAAGACGTCGGCGTCGTCCATCTCTTTCCAGCGACCTGGGCCGCGGGGACGCAGGAGCACACGCGGGGCACGGAACGAGGCGAGCGCCATCGCGGCGACGAGGAGGACGGAGCCGACGACGGCGCTCCCCCAGAGGAAGGTCGTGAGCGCGAGGGCGAGCGTGAGGCCGTACGCGATGGGCGCGAAGCGAGCCGGGAGCAGAGGCACGAGCGGACGCGGGATGACGCCACGCGCGGCGCACGAGCGCGCGACGGCAGCGCCTTTCGCGGCGCGCGCCCAGGCGAGGAGCAGGACGACGACGGAGAGGACGGCTGCAGAGAGCAGCGCCGTCTTCGGGAGCGGCGCCTCCCCGGGGGCCGTGGCGGTGGGCGGCGCAGCGCGGAGCTCCGGCGACGTGACGGCGGGAAAGGCCTTCGGGTCGACGCGGATGCTCCAGGTGACGACCTCGCCTCGCGGGACGTGCGCGCGGAGGAGCTCGAGCTCGTCTCGTCCCGCGCCGTGGCGCACGGTGGCGATCGTCGTCGTCTGATCGCCGGCGGGCGAGGGCTCGGTGACGGCGGCGGGGAGATCGAAGGTGACGCGCGCGCCGTCCATGCCTTCGGGCGCCACGGGCGCGGTCCATCCGAGGCGCCACATGGCGCCGTCGCGGACGAGCAGCTTCGTGGCGACGAGGTCGAGCTGGTACGCGACGTCGACGGTGTACGTGCCTCGCCCGAGCCCCCTCGGGTCGTCGATCGTGACGCGGAGGGCGCCTGGCGTCTTAGGGCTCCGCTCGACGTGAGCGGTGGGAGCGGGGGGCGGCGTGTCGCTCGTCTTGGCCTTCGGGCTCGCGCCCGGGCGGACCTCGGGCGGCGTCTCGGCCGTGACCCGTGCTTCGGGCTCGATCTGCGCGGCGGCGTCGACGCCCGTGAGCTCGAACGTCTTCAGGCGGCCCGCGACGACGCGGTACCGGAGGTGGTGCTCGATCCGCGCGACGCCGTCGTTGCCGACGACCACCTTCACGTCGTCCGCGTTGCGATGCGACTCCTGCCACCCGCCGCCGGAAGACGGCGACGCGGCCGCGGCGTACGGCGCGCTCGCGAAGAGGCCGGAGATCAGGAGAGCGAGGGCGCGTCCGCGAGGCACACGCCCACAATTACCCACACCGCCGAGTCCCGCCAAGAAAGCGGGGCTGCCGAGGGCCGGTCACTTCCAGAGCCGCGCGCCGGTCGCGAGGTCGAGCGCGACGAGCTCGCCGCTCGAGCCGCGACGCTTCCAGGCCGTGTTCGCATAGACCCGCCCCTTTTCGATGCGCAGCCAGCCGCGGTCCGAGTCGGACGTCTTCAGCGCGGTCGGGAGCGGCGCCGTCCACGACCGCTTCGTCGCGAAGTCGTACGCGAAGACCGAAGGGCCACGCGCGACCACGAGCCAGTCGCCGGCGAGATCGACCCCGTCGAGGTTCCCCTCCGGCGCGACGACGAGGCTCGCCCCGTCGTCGCGGGTCGCGGTCGCGACCGCGGTCCCCTTCTCCTTGAACGTGATCCGGACGAGTCGATTCGAGGCTTGGTCGCGGAGCGTGGTCGCGGAGCGCCCGTAGCTGCCGGTCCTCTCCACCTCGCAGGGTGCGCTCGGGTAGCGACACGGAGGCACCGCCTGCTCCTTCGGCGGCGCGAGGCACGAGGGCATCGTCCTCGCGCGAGCGACCGCCCACGTGCGGAGATCGATGCGCGAGGCAGTGTCGTCGATCGCGACCGCGAAGAGCTCGCCCTGGCACGCGACGACGCGCGCCGGCTTGTCCTCCCAGGGTGGCGTGACGGTGCGGACGAGCGCGCCGGTCCGTACGTCGAAGACGTCGACCTCCCGACCGCGGACGAACGCGAGATGGTCGCCCGCGAACGCGTGGCTCATCGTCGGGTCACGTGGCGATTTCTGCCAGAGGAAGCTCCCGGTGCGTCCGTCGAGCGCGGCGACCGTCCCCATCCCGGACTGACCGACGAGGTCGTCGACTCCGTCGCCGTTCAGATCCCGAAACGTCGGCGGGCTCGCCGACCACGTGCGGCCCTGGCCGAACGCGCCCGAGCCGCGGACCAGCACGAACGTCGCTCCGAGGACGCCGGCGGCGACCACCACCCCGCCCGCGACCAGCGCGATCACGAGCGAGGAGCGGGAGCGACGAGGTGGCGCGGGGGGCCCCGCGTTCACGCGGTACATTCGCCCCCGATCCTACGCCACGTCACCGCAGTCAGGCTCTCAGTTGCGAGCGCCCTTCTCGCAGAACCCGGAGCAGACGGCGAGCATGCCGGACGAGTTGCAGACGCCGTCCTCGGTCGTGCAGTACTCGTCGGCCGCGCAGGAGCCGGACGAGAAGCACTTGGTCTTCGTCGGCTGGGGCGCCGGCTTGTCCTCGCAGCTCTTGAACGCGATGTCCTTCGTACAGATCCGGCCGTCGGGCGAGCAGCTGCTCGGCCCCCACTTCGGCTGGCAGATCGGAGAGGCCTGGCACTGGGCGAGGTCCAACCCCTTGCACGGCGACACCGGCACCGGCGGCCACGCGGCGCAGGACCAGGAGCAGGTCTTCTCCGCACCGCAGAAGAACTGCCCCATGCAGGCGGGGACGATGAGGGCCTGCGCGTAGCAGTCGTTCGCCTCCGCGCAGTACGAGACCTCCCTCGACAAGGACTGACTCGTCCCGCTCTTCATGAGCGTGAGCTTGTCTCCCTGCCTCACGTACTTGTACTTGCCGAGGATGTGCTGGACGTGTGCCGGCGCGTTCGCCGAGCGGAGCGTGATCGTCTTCGTGCCCGCCGTGAACGTCCCTTCGATCCGCGCGGCCGAGGGGCACGGCGTTGTGATGCAGCGGACGCCGGTGTCGACGTCGGCGAAGAACTTCGCGGCCTGTCCGACCTTGTCGTTCGTGAGGACGAGCCCCTTGAACGTGCCGCTGTCGTCGACGTACGCGCCGACGAGCGCCTTGCCGGCCGCGGTGAGCTCCGCCTCGTCGGTGTTCTCGTCGCTCGCGTCGACGTCCTCCGCCGACGTGTCGGCCGCGCAGCCGACGACGACCGAGGACGAGAGGGCGGCGAACGCCGCGAGGAACGAGAACCGAAGCATCACGTTGCGAACCATGGGGAGCCTCCAAGGGGGCCGACGGTCAGGCGTCGGTCACATCCAGGTACGCGGATGTCTGACATATCTTCCCTGGTACGCAACCAGGCCGAGAATTCGTCGTCATTTCGCGGGGGGCTCTCACGGGCCCGTGCACCAGATCGTGGCCCCGCAGACCGTGCGCTCGTAGCAGGACGCGCCGTCGCCCTGGAAGCACGCGGACAGGTCGGAGACCTGCTTCTCGCCCGCTTCGCACGCGGCGACGTCGGGATCGCATGCAGGCGCCGTGCAGAGGATCGTCGTCCCGCAGACGGTCACGGGGACGCACGACGCCTCGGTCGGACACGTCTTCACCTCGACGAAGCCCCCCTGACAGACGGGAATGGCCCTACAGGCCAGCTCGGGTCCCACGCACCAGACCGTCAGGCCGCAGAGCGAACGCGAGTAGCAGCGGGCGTCGTCCTGGGGACAGCCCGACGCGCTCGAGACCTCCTCGTCCCCCTCCTCGCATCGCGGGACGGCTCCACACCCCTGCGCCGGCTGCGAGTGCTGCGTGGACGGCGTCGGGCGCGTGCCCGACGCTGCCTCGTTCGGCGCCTCCTCGACGGACGCGACGTGACCACCACACGCGGCGAGGACGGAGAAGGACGTGGCTGCGAGGAAGCGAACGATGCGGGAGCTCATGGCGACGGCCCCGAGCAGGGACCGGGCCATGCGCTGGAGTCCGAGAATCCTCGCGGATCGGCGCCGGCGGCAGGCGGCGAGGATGCCAGAGTGTGCCGACCCGTGCCTCCGGATCAGGTGGCGAGCGTCGCGCGCAGGGAGATCTCCGGGACGGCGGCGAGCGCCTTCGACAGCGGGCATGCCTTCTTCGTCTCGGCCGCGACCTTCTGGAACGTCGCGTCGTCGCCGCCCGATGCCCGAGTCTCGTTGACGAGGTCGATCTTCTGGATCGTGAAGCCTTCGCCGTCCTTCTCGAGGTGCACCTCGGCGCGCGTCTGGATGCTTTCGGGCTTCATGCCCGCCTTCTCGAGGCCGAGCGAGAGCGCCATCGAGAAGCACCCCGCGAGCGCCGCGCCCACGACCTCTTCCGGGTTCGAGCCCTGCGCGCCCTCGAAGCGCGTCGAGAGCGAGAAGGGGATCTCCGGAGCATGCTCCGGCTTCATCGAGCCGTTGCCCCTCTTCAGGTCCCCGTTCCAGCGCGCGGATGCCTTGCTCGGTTTCATGGCGCGGACTATCGCCGAGGGCTGCGCCGCCTGCCATCCGGCGCGGTGCCGCACCCGGATGCCGCGGGTCGGCCACGCGCTATGCTCGGCGTGATGAATCGCCTACGCGTCTGCGTCACCGGCGTGGCGACCGTCCTCGTCCTCCTCGCGGGCGCGCCTTCCTGCACGGATCAGGACGTCGACCGACCGCCCCCGGCCGGCGCGATCGTGGTCGCCGACGGCGGTGCACAGGCGCCACCCGCCGACGCGAGCCCCCTGCCCGTCTCGGACGGCGGCTGCCCGCCGCCACGCGCGCTGCTGCCCTCGGAGGTGGGCCCCGGCTACCTCCCGCCCGCGACCGTGACGCTCGTGAGGCCCGTCGACGGCGACACCGCCGAGTTCGCCTTCCCGCAGGTGGGCGACAGGATCTGCCGCTTCCTCTTCGTCGACACCGAGGAGTCCTTCGGAGACCAGACGACGCCCTTCGGCGTCGAGACGAAGCGGCGGGTCGAGACGCTGTTCCGCGCGGCGACGTCCCTCGTCGTGGTCGTGCGGGAGGCCGCGCCGGGCCAGCCCGAGCTCGACGCGTTCGACCGCCAGCTCTCCCTCGTCTTCGTCGACGGCGAGCTCCTGCAGACGCGGCTCGTCCGGGAGGGCCTCTCGCCGTACTTCACGTCGTTCGGCTGCGCCGAGGAGCCGATCCACACGACGCTGCTCCACGCCGAGGCCGAAGCGAACGCCGCGGATCGCGGGATCTGGGCGGCCGGCCACCCCAAGGACTACGAAGCCATCACGCGCCAGTGGATCGGCAGGCCGCCGACGTGCCGCCCGAACCCCTTCGTCGCCCCGTACTGTCCGTAGGAGGACGCGAGTCAGAGGAGGAGCGTCACGACGTCCTCGATCGCCGCCTTCGGGAGCTTCATCGTCGTGGTCGACGCTCCCGCGGCCGCGCCGGTGCCGCGGCCTTCGGCGCGGAGGACGAGCGGGATCGGCGTCAGGCCTTTCGACGGCGAGGCCGAGAGCTTGGGGAGCAGCGAGAGGTCGTGGTCTGCGAGCGCCGCCGTCACGAAGCCGCGCACCGTGAAGACCATCGCGCTCGACGCCGTCACGTCGCGGAGGCCGGCGAAGGCCGGCACCGAGGCGAGCGTGTCCTTGCCGGACGCGCCGCCGAGGACGCTCGCGACGCGGTCTCCCGCGAGCCTGCCGTCCATCCCGAGCGCGATCCACGTGGCTCCGCTGTCGGGGACGGCGAAGACGTGGAGCACGGGCCTCGGCAGCGGCAGAGTCCCCTTCTTCGCCTTCGGGTCGGGCGAGGCGACCGCCCTCAGCTCGAGGTGCACCGTGTCCGCAGGGAGCTTCACGCCGGCGGGAAGCGGCGAGAGCTTCACCTCGAGCTCCTTCCGGTAACGCGCGAAGGAGGGGCGCCCCCAGAGCTTCACCACGTCCTTGAGGAGGGGTCCGATTCTCGTGACCGGCTCTTCGAGCCGGAGGAGGTGCCATCCGATGGCCTGCGCCGTGAGCTCGTTCTTCGCTACCGCGAAGGCGCGGCCCTCGGTGGCCTTGTCGCGCTCCGTCGCGTAGGACGCGGCGGCCTTCGTGATCCCTGCCTCGCTGGTACCCTTCGCCCAGATCGCCTGCCCGGTGAGGAGCGGGAGGAGACGATTGCCGAAGAGATCCTGGACCGCGCGGCGGTCCGCCTCCGCGATCGACGTCGTGAGTTGCTCGAAGACCCAGGCAGAAACGAGCTGCCGCGGACGCTCGAGGAGCTTGGGATCCGAACCGTGTCCGTAGAGGACGATCTCCGTCTCCGCCGGCAGTCGCCAGAACGCGGGCGGAGGCGCGCCTGCCCGCTCCGGGTGCTCGAGCGCGAGCTGCGCGGTCGTGCTCGACGCCTTCCCGTGCTCGACGCGCGTGACGAGCGACGCGCCCTCGCCCTCGATCGTCGCGTCCATCGTCACGCGATCGACGTCCGTCGCGAGGTCGGTCACCTCCGCGACGCCCGCGTCGACGAGGTCGCGCTCGGCCGGCGACGTGCCCCCGGTGAACGATCGCACCATGCTCGGGAGCGCCGGCTTGAAGGCGAGCACCTGATCGCGCACCGCGATCGGCCGGAGCTCCGCGTGCACGTCGGCGGGGTACGTCCTCCGCGGCGCCGTCCGCGCGAGCCACGGGGCGAGGGCCTCGGCGGCGGCCAGCTCCCCGCACACGAGCCGCGCGAGCTTCTCCCTCGCGACCTCGAGGTCCGCGATCGGCAGGGACACCGCCGAGAGCACGGACGGCCTCCCGATGAGCGCGCCGACCATCGCCGCGGCGTCCATCGGCTGCGA
>JALHPN010000076.1 GCA_022842465.1 Polyangiaceae bacterium
GCTCGCAGCGGCCGTCGTCGTCGCCGCGGGGATCCGGCTCGCCTGGATCGGGAAGAGCACGCTCGTGCAGGTCGGCGGCGTGGCGATGGCCCTCGGGGCGCTCGTGGTCGCCTTCGTGATCGCGCGGCGAGGAGGGAGCGGGCCGGCCCCGCCGCCGACGGCGCCGACATCCGAGGTGGTCGAGCACGAGCGCGCCGAGCTCGAGCGGCAAGCCGAGCTGCTCCAGCGCGTGTGGCTCTGGTACGTCGCGCCGCTCCTGCCGGCGATCGTCGCGATCTATGTGGACGCGTTCCGGCGCGCGCCCGACGGGCGGGGAACGGTCGTGGCGCTCGCGGCGGGCACGGTCGCGTTCCTCGCGGGTGTGGTCGTCTTCAACCGTCGCGCGGCGCGAGCGCTACGGCAGCGGACCGACGCGGTGCTTCCGCGCGCTCCACGCCCGGGATGACGTCGGCCGAGAAAGGCGTAGATGTTTGGGAGAGACGTGATCGCCCTTTCCTCCCGCAACGAAGCCCTCCGCTCTTCCCTCGTGCTCGCGATCCTCGCGACGGCGCTCGCCGCGTGTGGCGGCCGCGCCGCACCGAAGCCGGCCGCAGCGCCGCAGGCCTCTGCGGCGCCCGACGACGCGGTCCCCGAGGCGCTCGCCGCGAATGCCGAGCGTGATCGTCGGGGCGACGCCGGCGTGCGCGCGGCCGCGAAGCCGCTCGTCCAGGGCGGTGAGCGTGGCATTCCGCGCTGCGGAAAGCTCGGTCCTGCCGTGCTCGGCAAGGGGAGCGCGAGAGCCGCCGCGCCGCAGACCGAGGCGCCTCCGAGCGGCGTCAAGAAGGTGGGGAAGGGGTCCAAGCGCGGGCGCGGGAGGGGCAACGCGACGGCGGCCGCACCCGCACCCGCACCCGCACCCGAGCAGTCGTCCACTGACGCGCCGGTCGATCTCCTCTCCGGCCGACTCCGCCTGGGTCCGCTCCCGCGGAGCCGAGCGCTCCCGCCGCCGAAGGACGGGCCCACGCTCGAAGAGGAGTCACGCCTCGTCGTCGATGCAGGCGGCGAAGGACTCGCCATCGTCACGAAGGAGCTCTTCCAGCTCGATCCCGATCGCTATGCGCCCGAGCCCGACGCGAAGCCGACGCCGGGCACCCTCGACGAGGAGGCGCCGAAGTTCCTGAAGGCGACGTTCCCGAACGAGGAGTCGCTCGAGATCACCCCCGTCGAGATCGGCGAGGCCAAGCTCCGTGCCTATGCGGCGCGGCCGAAGGAGCCGAATGCCCCGCCCGGCCAGGACGTTGCCCTGGCGCTCGCGCTCCTCGTCGCTCACCCGGACGGGACGCTCCAGAGCGTGGCGTTCCACGTGAAGGGGGAGATGGTGCGGGTCGCGACGGGGAATGCGCTCGTCGGATGCACGCGCCTCGCGGAGAAGGTCGCGAGGACCATCACCTCCGGACCGCGAGCCCTCGAGCGCTCCGCGGGCACGCGTCACCTCCTCGGCGTTCCCGGTGGAGACAAGGAGCTCGTCGCGCGCGTCCCCGACGACTACGTCGCCGTGAAGGGCGAAGACTTCGTCCGCCTCTACAAGCTTCGCCCGCTCTCGCTCTACGCCGGCAACGTCGCGGTCGCCGTCGGACCGAAGAAGGACAGTCGCCCCACGGAGGACGGAGGCGGCGACGCCGTCCCCGGCAAGCTCCTCGGCCGCGACGTGACGTGGCAGAAGAAGACGCTCCCGAAGGGGGGCGGCTGGCTCCATGCGAGCGAGCCGCTCGAGCCGGGCGGCGCCACCTTCGCCGACGTCCTCGTGAAGACGCGCCAGGCGAAGATGCTCGACGAGATGCAGAAGGTCGCCGAGACGATCGCTCTCGTGCCGAGGCCCTGATCTCCCTTCACCTCGGCCTCAGCTCGCCGCCGGGCTCGCCTTCGTCGCGCAGAGCTCGAGGACGCGAGCGAGGGAGGCCTCGTCGACGAGGCGATCCCCCCAGAACACGATGCGGGCGCCGCCCAGCTGACGACCGAGCTCGAAGCCGAACGTCCCGTCCTCCGTGCGGAAGGTCGTGATCCAACCGTCCGTCGTCGTCTCCTCGCGTAGGAACGTCTCGACGTAGGAGCGCCCTGCGATGATCTCGCGGCGGAACGGGAGGTCCGCGCGCGGCGTCTCCTCGACGCTCTCCTTGTAGAGCGCGAACTCCTCCGAAGGACCGAAGACGGAGCCGTCGGTGCTCGCCTCGAAGCCCTCGGGGAGATCGAGCGTGACGCCGTGGTCCGAGATGACATGCAGCATGCGTGACCTTCCTTTCCTTCCGACTCTCACCAGAGACCGACCGCCGAGGCGTCACGGGGATCGATCCCGTGGCGCTCGAAGACGCTCCGCATCGCCGCCGCCGCCGCGCTCTCCTCTTGCTTCGCGGCCTCCCAGCGTGCCTGGTACTCGAGGACCCGAGGGTTCCGCTCGCGCTTGGCGATCTCCCAGTTGTCGCTCGCGACCGTGAGGGCGTGCTCGGCGCTCTTCCACGCCTCCATCTGCTTCACGTACTCGGGGTCGGCGCGCACGATGGCCACCTTCCCGCGGACCTTCGGGAGCCTCTGCGCCTGCGCCGCGTTCTCCTGCCCGATGCTCGCGTCGAGACGAGCGGAGCATGCGTCGAGCTCCGCGAGCTTGGGGGCGACCGAGGGGTGGCGCTCGCACTGCGCGTGGAGGGCGGCGGCCTGCTGCTTCACCGGGTTCACCTGGGACTGGGCTGCGCTGCGCTCGTTCTCGAGGGTGCAGTAGGTCGCGAGGAGCTGTGTGGCCGTCCCGCTGCAGTGGTCGGCGAGGCGCGCGTTCGTGCTCTCCGCTTGCGCCGCGAATCCTTCGTGGAGACCGGGGGCGCCGCAGCCGACGAGCACGAAGGCGAGCGTGGTGACGGAGGCGAGCACGCAGCAGCGGAGGATCATCATGACGATTCTCCTACGGCGTCGAGCGCGCCGATCTACCTCGCTCGGACTGCGGCTTCGTCAGCGCAGATCGAGAGTTCGGGCGCCGCCATGCGGAGCGCATCACGCAGTGCGCGACGAGCGGCGCGAGCGTCTGGAAGTCCGCGTCGGGGGTCGCGCCGCGGCGCGCGACGTCCGCCATCCATGCGTCGAGCTCCCCCTCGACACGGCGGAGGGCGGGCGAGCCCCGGCCCGTATCCCGGACACGGGCCGGAGGGTCGCATGCGGCGTGCCCCGGCGACGCATCCTTCCCTGTGGATAACTTGTGGTGAACCGCGAAAGCGTGGCTTTCTCGGCCAAACCGGCCGCGCTCCCTTGTCGCGCGGCCGCCCCGCGCAAGGTAATCGGTGGGCCTACATCATGGAAATGTTTGACGCTCCGCCGGGGTCAAAATATCTTCGCGCTGCTACGTGGGAAGAAGTGGCGGAGAGTGCCAAGAAACGGCACGACTGCCCGAGGGCCCCCCACGTCGCGAGGGCGCGGCCGCATGTTTCGGGGTCGGTACGAGCACACGATCGACGCGAAGGGGCGGACGAGCCTCCCCGCGCGCTATCGCGACGTGCTCTCGTCGATCGGCGAGCGCCGCATCATCCTCACGAGCGCGCTCGACCCGTGCCTCGTCGCCTACACCGCGCCCGAGTGGCACGCGTTCGAGGAGCGGCTCGCGAAGCTCCCGCAGTTCGACAAGGCCGTCCAGAAGCTGAAGCGGCTCTACGTCTCGGGCGCGGTCGAGTGCGAGGTCGACGACTCGGGGCGCGTCCTCGTGCCGCCGACCCTTCGCGAGCACGCCAGCCTCAAGAAGGACGTCCTCTGGGCCGGCAGCGGCAAGTACGCCGAGCTCTGGGACGCCGGCCTCTGGAAGCAGCACTTCGAGACCACGGACGAGGAGCGCGCCGAGATCGGCTCGCGCCTGGCGGAGCTCGGCCTGTGACGGCGGGACCCGTCAGCATGGGCCAGGCCCAGCTCGCGTTGCCGGGCGTCGCGTCCGAAGCTGCCGCCGAGTGGACGTGGACCGAGGAAACGGGAGAGGAGGCCGAGGTGACGAGCTTCGTCCACGAGACCGTGCTGAAGGCGGAGGTCGTCGCCGCGCTCGCGCCGAAGGACGGCGTCTATGTCGACGTGACGCTCGGCGGCGGAGGTCACACCGAGGCGATCCTCGAGGCCCACCCTGCCGCGCGCGTGATCGGCCTCGACCGCGACGAGAACGCCCTCGAGGCGGCTCGCGGTCGCCTCGTGCGCTTCGGCGATCGCCTCACCCTCGTCCGCACGTCCTTCGGGCGGGTCGCGGACGTGCTCGCCACGCTCGGCGTCACGCACGTCGCGGGGCTCTGCGCCGACCTCGGCGTGAGCTCCCCGCAGCTCGACGAGGCCGGCCGCGGCATGAGCTTCCGTCGCGAGGGGCCCATCGACATGCGGATGGACCAGTCGTCCGGCGAGACCGCGCTCGATCTCATCGAGCGCCTCGGCGACGACGAGCTCGCCGACGTGCTCTTCAAGTACGGAGAGGAGCGCCGGTCGCGTCGCATCGCGCGGAGCGTGAAGCGCGCGCTCGCCGACGGTCAGCTCCTCACGACGCTCGACCTGCGTCGCGCGATCGTCCGCGCCGTCGGGCCGGTGCGCGTCGGCGGCGTCGACCCCGCGACGCGCACGTTCCAGGCGCTCCGCATCGTCGTGAACCGCGAGCTCGAGGAGCTGGAGGAGCTCCTCGCCGCGCTTCCCGCCGTCCTCGCTCCGCGCGGCGTCGCGGCGATCATCAGCTTCCACTCGCTCGAGGACCGCCTCGTGAAGCGCGCGTTCGGCGATCGCACCGTGTGGTCGCCGCTCTCGAAGAAGCCCGTCGTCGCCGCCGACGAGGAGAGCAACACGAACCCGCGCGCGCGGAGCGCGAAGCTCCGCTCGGCCGCCCGCTGTACGGCAGAGGAGCAGCGCGGCTACTACCGGCGCGATCGCGACCCGGCGCCGGAAGTCGACTCCGAGCCGGAGCTCGGCGAGGGCGACGCCGAGAGCGAAGGCGAGCCGTGAACGCCCGCCGCGCTCGGATCTTCCTCACCCACTGGACGCTCGCCGTCACGGCCGCCGTCTGCGCGTTCGTCGTCCATCTCGCGCTTCGGGGGCGCACCGTCTCGCTCGGCTACGAGATCGGCAAGGCGCGCCAGGAGCAGGCGCGTCTCCGCGAGGTGAAGCGCGTCCACGAGCTCGAGGCCGCGAGCTACAAGACGCCCGAGCGCGTCGAGATCGTCGCGCGCTCCCTCCTCGGGATGGAGCCGCCCGGCCCGGATCGCATCGTCCCGGTCGGCATGCGTGTGGACGTCGAGGGAGAGGCGGCGAAGACGGCAGCGGGCGAGAAGTCCGCGCGAACGCCTTCACTCCTGCCATGAAGAACCTCGACCCCGCGCGCGCCAAGTGGATCCGCTTCCGCATGGGGCTGCTCTGCGGGACCATGGCGGTCGGCCTCGGCGCGTTCGTGTCCGGGGCCTTCCGCGTCCAGGTCGAGGACGGCCAGACGTGGAAGGACACGGCCGAGAACCAGCGGCAGCGGCGACTCCACATCGAGCCGAAGCGCGGCGCGATCTACGACCGGACCGGCGCCGCCCTCGCCGCGAGCGTCGAGGTGCCGAGCGTGAGCGCCGACGTCGTCGAGATGCTCCGCGCGTACGAGCAGCCTGCGGTCCGAGAAGCGATCGTCGAGGACTTCTCCGTCCGCCTCGCGAAGACGCTCTCGCTCGACGTCGCCGACGTCCGCCAGAAGATCGCCTCGAAGCGTCGCTTCGTCTGGCTGAAGCGGCGCGTGACGGCCGAAGAGGCGCAGGCGATCCGCGATCTCGCCGACCCGAAGAAGCAGACGCACACAATCAAGGGCCTCGCGATCGAGGGCGAGGGCCGCCGCTACTATCCGGGCCGCGAGCTCGCCGGCCCGGTGCTCGGCTTCGTCGCCCCCGACGGCTTCGGCAAGGACGGGCTCGAGCTCGCGCTCGACGAGGAGCTCCGCGGCAAGGCCGAAGAGGTCAAGGGCCTGCGTGACCGGAGCGGTCGCCTCATCTTCTCCGAAGGAACGACGGACGAGTCGGCGCTCCGCGGCCATGACGTGCACCTCGCCGTCGACGAGGGCATCCAGCACGTCGCCGAGCGCGAGCTGAACAGCGCGATGCGAACGTACGAGACGAAGGGCGCTTCGCTCGTCGTCATGGAGCCCCACACGGGCGAGATCCTCGCGCTCGCATCGGTGCCCGACTACAACCCGAACGACTACGGCGGGAGCGAGGTCGACTCGCGCCGCAACCGCGCCGTCAGCGATCGCTTCGAGCCGGGCTCGGTCATGAAGGTCTTCACGGTGGCCGCGGCGCTCGCGGCGGGGACCCTGAAGCCGACGGAGACGATCTACTGCGAGCACGGCACCTACCGGCTCGCGAACGTCACGATCCACGACACGCACCAGAACGACTGGCTCTCGCCCACGCAGGTCCTCGCGAAGAGCTCGAACATCGGCGCGCTCAAGATCGGGCTCGGGCTCGGGGAGGCCGGCCTCCACTCCGCCTACCGGCGCTTCGGCTTCGGGGAGCCCGTCGGCCTCCCGCTCCCGGGCGAGGCCTCCGGCGTCCTCCGTCCGAAGGGAAGGCCGTGGTTCGACGTCGAGACGGCGAACGCGTCGTTCGGTCAGGGCATCAGCGTCACGACGGTCCAGCTCGCGCAGGCGATGTCGGCGATCGCGAACGGCGGCAAGCTCGTCGAGCCGATCCTCGTCCGGCGGATCACGGACGGGCGGGGCAACGTCGTGAAGGAGTGGACCCCGCACGTGAAGCGCGAGGCCGTCCCGGGTCACGTCGCGCGGATGGTGGCGGAGATGCTCACGGCCGTGGTCGAGGAGGGCGGCACCGGCGTCGAGGCGTCGATGAACGGCTTCCGCGTCGCCGGGAAGACCGCGACCGCGCAGAAGGTCGACCCGGCGACCGGGAAGTACTCCGAGGACAAGTACACGGCCTCCTTCGCGGGATTCGTGCCCGCGGAGAAGCCGCGGCTGGTCGTCGTCGTCGTGCTCGACGAGCCGATGATCGGGCGCTACGGAGGAGATCTGGCCGGACCGGTGTTCCGGCGCGTGGCCGAGGCGAGCCTGCGCTACCTCGGCGTACCTCCCTCGAACGCAGCACCCAAGCTCAAGTCCGTGGCCGCGAACGCGAACGCACAGAAGGTGGTGGCCGAGGCCGTCGACGCGCCCGAAGGCGGCGTCGGCACGACCACGACCACGAGCGGCAACGTCCCGGAGACGATCGGGCCGCCGGCGCCGAGCGGGATCAAGGTGCCCGACGCGAGCGGGATGGGCGCGCGCACCGCGATCAAGGCAATCGGCGCCGCGGGCCTCGTCCCCGTGGTCGAGGGTACGGGCAAGCTCGTGAAGCAAGTGCCCTCGGCGGGCTCCCAGGTGCCGAAGGGCACGCCGGTGCGGCTCGTCTTCGAGCCCGCCTCATGACCGGCGCGTCCGCGGACGACGCCCTCTCCCGCGAAGCGAAGCCGGCCGAAGGGCTCGGGCTCCTTTCGATCGCGCGCGAGATCCCGGGCGAGGTCACGATCGAGCCGCCTCGCCCCGATGCGCGGGTCACCGGCGTCTTCCACGACTCTCGTCGCGTGGGGCCGGGCGATCTCTACGTCGTCCGGCTCGGCGCGAGCCACGATCCGCGCGCGTATCTCGACGACGTGGTCGCGCGCGGCGCCGTCGCGGTCCTCGCCGAGCGCGGCCTCGCGCTGCCGCCCTTGCCGATCCCCGTCCTCCGCGTGAGCGACGTCGCAGAAGGGCTCGCGCACGCGTCGGCGGCCGTCTACGGACACCCCGCCTTCTCGCTCGACATCACCGGCATCACGGGCACGAACGGGAAGACCACGACGAGCCATCTCGTCCGCGCCGCCATCGACGGAGCCGTCGGGATGCCGTGCTGCGGCGTCGTCGGCACCGTCGGGCACACCTTCGCCGGCCGGACCGTGGCGGCGTCGCACACGACGCCCGAGGCCGACGAGCTCGCGCGCGTGCTCGCCGTCATGCGGAAGCGCGGCGCGACGAACGTGGCGATGGAGGTCTCGTCGATCGCGCTCGTCCTGGGGCGCGTGCTCGCCGTGCGCTTCCGCGTGGCGGCCTTCACGAACCTCACCCAGGATCACCTCGACTTCCACGGCTCGATGGAAGACTACGCGGAGGCGAAGATGCGCCTCTTCACGGCGGCCGCGCCTGGCCTCGCGGTGGTGAACGTGTCGGATCCGTTCGGCGAGCGCGTCGCGAAGGCGGCGCGTTGCAAGGTGCTCCGCGTGCGGACGGAGCCCGGAGCGACGGACGCGGACGTCGTCGCCGAGCGGGTGGAGGAGAGCGCCGCGGGGATGCGCATCCTCGCGAGGACGCCGAGCGGCGCCGCCGAGATCACGACCCGGTTCGTCGGCCGCCACAACGTCGAGAACCTCCTCGTCGCGATCGGCATCGCGAGCGCGCTCGAGCTCGACGTGGAGCGCGCGGCAGCGGGCCTGTCGGCCGAGCGCGGCGCGCCGGGGCGCCTCGAGCGATGCGACGGCCCCGGGGACGACGTGGTGGTGCTCGTCGACTACGCCCACACGCCGGACGCGCTCGCGCGCGTGCTCGAGGCCGTCAGGCCCGCGCGAGCGAAGGACACGTCGCGCGTGATCTGCGTCTTCGGCTGCGGAGGCGATCGCGATCCGACGAAGCGCGGCCCCATGGGCAAGGCCGCGGCCACGCGCGCGGAGATCGTCGTGGTCACGAGCGACAACCCGCGGACGGAGGATCCCGCCGCGATCGCCTCGCCCGTCGAGGTCGCCGTCCGCGACGCAGGGCTCGCCGCGCTACCTGCCGACCACCTCGAACGGCACGATCGCGGCTACGTCGTGGAGCTCGATCGGGCCGCCGCGATCGAGCTCGCCGTCCGCGGCGCGCGCGCGGGTGACGTCGTCGTGGTGGCGGGGAAGGGCCACGAGGACTACCAGATCGTAGGCGCCGAGAAGCGGCCGTTCGACGATCGCGTCGAGGCCAAGGCCGCGCTCGCGAGGCGACGCGTCCGGAGCGGGGCCCCGTAGGTCATGGCGACTCCCATCCCCGAGAACCGCGCGCGCTTCACGACCGACGAGGTCGCGCGTGCGACGGGCGGCGCGGTCGTCCTCGGCAGAGGCGGCGTCCACGAGGGCGTCGTGTCCGACAGCCGCGCGGTGCGTCCGGGCTGCGTGTTCGTCGCGCTGAAGGGCGCGAGCTTCGACGGTCACGCGTTCGTCAGCGCCGCCGTCGCGGCCGGGGTGTCGGCCGTCGTCGTCGAGCGGGGACGCGGCGCGGGGGTCACGGGTGCCGCCGTCGTCGAGGTCGACGACACGCTGGTCGCGTGGGGAGCCCTCGCGCGCTTCCATCTCGAGCGCTGGCGGGGGGCGCCTTGCGCGAGCGGCGCGCGTCGGGTCGTCGCCATCACCGGTAGCGCCGGCAAGACGACGACGAAGGAGCTCGCCGCCGCGCTCCTCCGCACGGTAGCGCCTTGCCACGCCACGGCCGGGAACCTCAACAACCGGATCGGCGTGCCAGCGGTCGTGCTCGCCCTCGAGGACGCGCATCGCTTCGCGGTCGTCGAGATGGGGATGAGCCTGCCCGGGGAGATCGCGGCGGTCGCCGCCATCGCCCCGCCCGACGTCTCCATCGTCACGAACGTCGGGGTCGCCCATGCGGAGGGTGTCGGCGGTCGCGAAGGCGTCCTCCGCGAGAAGCGCGCCGTGTTCGAGGCGCTCGGTCCTGGCGGGACCGCAATCGTGAACCGCGACGACGCGTGGTCGCTACGCGCGCTCGAAGGCGCGCACCGCGGCCCTTCGCTCGGCTTCGGTCGCGAGCGGTCCGCCGACTATCGCCTCGTCGGGCGCATGCCGCGGGGCGCGTCGGGGGCGACGGTCGTGCTGGCGGTCCCCGAGGGCCGCAAGCTCGCCGTCGTCCTCCCGCTGCCCGGCGAGGCCGCCGCGATCGACCTCGCCGCGGCGCTGGCCGCCGCCGAGGCGGCGAGCGGTGTCGTGCTCACGGCCCCTGTCGTGGACGCCGCCCTCGCCACGGTCCACCTGCCCGGCCGCGCCGAGATCCGGACACTGGGCGACGGCACGCTCGTCGTCGACGACACGTACAACGCGAACCCGTCCAGCGTCCGCGCCGCGCTCGCGTCACTCGGCGAGATCGGCTCCGGCCGCCGGGTCGCGATCCTGGGAGAGATGAAGGAGCTCGGCGATCTCGCCGCCGCCGAGCACGAGAGCCTCGGCGATGCCATCGCGAGCGCCGGCGTCGCCCTCGCGATCGGCTGCGGCGGCCTCGTCGGCCTCGCCCTGGCCCGGGCGGCCGCGGTCTCCTCCACCCCGATCGAGGTCGTCTGCGCCACCTCGACCGACGACGCGGCGCGGGAGGCCTCGGCCCGCGTCTGTGCGGGAGACGTCGTCCTCGTGAAAGGATCCCGCAGCGTCGGGGCCGAGAAGGTCGTGTCGGAGCTCGTCCGGAGCCGGGGGGAGAAATCGCCGGAATCTTTGCCCTCTTCCGGAAAATCTGCATCGTCTGAGGCGGAATGATCTACGAGCTCCTCTACCCGCTGCGGCATTCCGTGAGCTGGCTCGGGTGGCTCAACGTCCTCCGCTACGTCCCGTTCCGCGTGATCGCGTCGACGATCACCGCGATGCTGATCTGCTTCCTCCTCTCGCCGTGGTTCATCCGCGAGCTGCAGCGAAAGCAGATCGGGCAGGTCGTCCGCGAGGACGGCCTCATCCCCGAGGGGCACAAGGTGAAGGTCGGTACCCCGACCATGGGCGGCGCCCTCATCCTCCTCGCCGTCCTCGGCTCCACGATCCTCTGGTGTGATCTCCGGAACGTCTTCGTCCTCGCGACGACGGCGGTGACGGCGGGGTACGGCGTCATCGGCTACCTCGACGACTACCTGAAGATCCGGATGAAGCACTCGAAGGGCCTGTCCGCCCGATACAAGCTCACCGGACAGTTCCTCGTCGCGGCCGCCGTCCTCACCTACGTCTACACGGCGCAGGATCACGTCCCGCCGGACTGGTGGGAGATCCGGAACCGCCTCGGTGTCCCGTTCGTCGCCTTCGCGAAGCATCCGATCACGATGCCGGTCGGCATCTACGTCGCGTTCGCCGTGCTCACCGTCGTCGCGATGTCGAACGCGGTGAACTTCACCGACGGGCTCGACGGCCTCGCGATCGGGCCCGTCATCTTCAACGCCGGCACCTACCTCGTCTGGGCGTACCTCTCCGGCGCGACCTTCGGCATCGTCAACGTCGCGCAGCGCTTCGTCGTCGCGAAGTACCTCGACATCCCGTACCTCGCGAGCTCCGGCGAGCTCGCCGTGTTCTGCGGCGCCATGGTCGGCGCCGGGATCGGCTTCCTCTGGTACAACACGTACCCCGCGCAGGTCTTCATGGGAGACGTCGGCGCGCTGGCTCTCGGCGGCGGGCTCGGCATGTGCGCCGTCTTCACGAAGAACGAGCTGCTCTCCGTCATCCTCGGAGGGATCTTCTTCCTCGAGGGACTCTCCGTCGTCACGCAGGTCGTCTCGTTCCGGCTGACGGGCAAGCGCATCTTCCTCATGGCGCCGATTCACCACCACTACGAGAAGAAGGGGTGGCCAGAGCCCAAGATCATCGTCCGGTTCTGGATCGTCTCGATCCTCCTCGCGCTCGTGAGCCTCGCGAGCCTGAAGCTCAGGTGACGTCCGTGGTCGATCTGTCCGGCAAAACCGTCGTCGTCGTGGGGCTCGGTACGAGCGGCGTCGCCGCGTGCCGCCTCCTCGCGTCGCGCGGCGCAAAGGTGACCGGAACGGATGCGAAGCCCCGGGCGCAGGCGTCGCGCGGAGTCCTGGAGCTCGAGTCGTGCGGCGTGCGCCTCGTCCTCGGCGGTCATGCGGACGCGAAGATGGCGGAGGCCGAGCTCGTCGTGGTCTCTCCGGGGGTCCCGTCCTTCGCCGAGCTCGCGGACGCTTCGCGAGCCGGGGTGCGGATCTGGGGCGAGGTCGAGCTCGCCGTGCAGGCCCTCCGTCAGCCGACGCCGATCGCGGCGATCGGCGGCACGAACGGCAAGAGCACGACGACCGAGCTCACGTCCGCGATGCTCGTCGCCTCCGGGCTCGCGACCTTCGCGGGGGGAAACCTCGGTGAGCCGCTCGCCGACCACGTCGACGAGCGCTTCGACGCGATCGTCCTCGAGGTCTCGAGCTTCCAGATGGAGCGGGTCGAGGCGTTCCGACCGCGCGCCGCGGTGCTCCTCAACGTGACGCCCGATCACCTCGATCGCTACGAGGGCATGGCGGAATACGCCGCCGCCAAGGGCAACGCGTTCGTGCGGCAGACCGAGGACGACGTCGCGATCGTGCCCGTCTCGGACGAGGTCTGCGCGGCCCAGGCGCGGCGCGGGCGCGGTCGGCTCGTCACGTTCGGGCCCGGCGGCGACGTCGACGTCACGGCCGAGCGCATCACGGATCGCGGGACGGGCATCTCGGTCCGCCGCGCCGACCTCTCCCTCTCCGGGGAGCACAACGCGATGAACTTCGCGGCCGCGATGGCCGCCGCGATCGCCCTCGGCGCGAAGCGCGAAGCGATCGAAGACGTCGCGCGCACCTTCCGCGGGCTGGCTCATCGGATGGCGTTCGTCGCGGAGCACCGCGGGGTGCGCTTCTACGACGACTCGAAGGGAACGAACGTGGGCGCCTCCGTCACCGCGCTCCTCGGCGCGAAGGAGCCGAAGGTCGTGCTCCTCGCGGGCGGGCGGGACAAGGGCGGGAGCTACGCGCCGCTCGCCTCTGCCCTCCGCGCGAAGGGGCGCGCCGCCGTCCTCTTCGGCGAGGCCGCCGAGCTCATCGCGGAGGCGGTCGGGGACGCCGTCCCCACGTCACGCGCCGCGTCGATGGACGACGCCGTGCGCGCGGCCGCCGAGCTCGCCCGCGAAGGCGACGCGGTGCTCCTGTCGCCGGCGTGCTCGTCGTTCGACATGTTCAGGGACTACAAGCACCGCGGGGACGCCTTCGTCACCGCCGTACGGAAGCTCGTCGGAGGTGGGTCGTGAACATGGTGAAGAACGTTCGCCGCCTCCCCGCGGTGAAGCTCGTCGCTCCGCTCGACGCGAAGCCCGACGTCGCGCGCGCACACGGTCCCGTCGACGTCGTCCTCGCCGCGATCGTGGTCGGCCTCGTCGGCTTCGGCGTCGTGATGGTCTACAGCGCGTCGGCGGTCCAGGCGACGCTCCACATGCACGACCCGCAGTTCTTCTTGAAGCGCCAGGCGGCGTACGCGGCGGTGGGGCTCGCGCTCTTCTTCGGAATCGGTGTCATCGACTATCACCGCCTCTACAAGCTCACGTACCCGGTCCTCGTCTCCGTCGGCCTCCTCCTCCTCGCCGCCGTCGTCGGCTTCGGCCACTCGGGCGGCGGCGCGACGCGCTGGCTCGCGGTCGGGCCGATCCACGTGCAGCCGGCGGAGATGGCGAAGCTCGCCCTCGTCACGTGGCTCGCTTACTCGCTCGCGAAGAAGGCCGAGCGGGTGAAGACCTTCACCGTCGGCTTCCTCCCGCACCTCCTCGTCGCAGGCGTCTTCATGTTCCTCTGCATGAAGCAGCCGGACTTCGGCTCGAGCGTCGTCCTCCTCCTGCTCACCTTCACGATGCTCTTCGTGGCGGGGGCGAAGGTCGGGTACATCCTCGGCGCCTCGATCCTCGGCGCGGCCTTCGGCGCCGCGGCGATCCGCTTCCGCGAGTACCGCTACGAGCGCTATCTCGCCTGGCTGAACATGGAGCAGCACAAGGGCGACCTCGCCTACCAGCCGTTCCAGTCGGTCATGTCCTTCGGCTCGGGCGGAACCTGGGGCACCGGCATCGGCAAGGGCCTCCAGACGCTCTACCTCCCGGAGGCGCACAACGACTTCATCGCCGCCATCATCGGCGAGGAGCTCGGCTTCGTAGGCATCCTCTCGCTCTGCATCGTCTACCTCGCGCTCGTCGCCCGCGGCGTGCGCGCGGCCTATCGCGCGCCGGACGACTACGGCTCGTACCTCGCCTTCGGCATCTCGACGATGTTCGGGGTACAAGCGCTCGTGAACCTCTCCGTCGCGCTCGCGATCCTGCCGACGAAGGGCCTCACCTTGCCCTTCCTCAGCTTCGGCGGCTCGTCGCTCCTCGTGAACGCGGCGGCGGCGGGCATCCTCCTCAACATCTCGAGGCAGGGCGAGCGCGACAAGCTCGAGTCGGAGATCGTGACGCCGGAGCCTCCCGCGGCCGACCTCGGGGACGTGCTCGCCGAGTCGGAGGTCGCCGGCTGATGCGCGTGAACCCGATCATCCTCGTCGCCGGCGGCGGCACCGGCGGACACGTCTTCCCCGGCCTGGCCGTGGCCAAGGCGCTCGCGGCGATCTCCGACGTGGACGTCGTCTTCGCCGGCACCCCGCGCGGGCTCGAGAGCAAGGTGCTCCCGCCGCAGGGCTACACCGTGGAGCTCCTCGACGTGGAGCCGATGAAGGGCGGGGGCCCGGCGCGCGCGATTCGTGGCGCGCTCGTCGCCGCGAAGGCGATGCGTCACGCGACGGGCCTCATGGGGCGGATCCGCCCGGCGGCGATCCTCTCCGTCGGCGGATACGCCGCGGGGCCGGCCGCGCTCGCGGGCGTGCGGATGCGGATCCCGCTCGCGATCCTCGAGCCGAACAGCGTCCTCGGGCTCGCGAACCGCCTGCTCGCCCCCTTCGCGAAGCGCGCGTACGTCGCATGGGACGAGACGGCCCGCGTCTTCCGCGGGGACAAGGCGCGAATCTACGGCGTGCCGCTCCGGCCCGGCTTCTCGCCGCGAGCGTACGGCCCGTCCAAGGGGCCGAAGCGCGTCCTCGTCCTCGGCGGGAGCCAGGGCGCGACGGCGCTCAACGAGCGGCTGCCGGTCGCGTTCGGTCGCGCGAAGGCGAAGGCCCACTTCGACGTCCACATCGTCCACCAGACGGGGCCCGAGCGCGTGCCGGACGTCCGCAAAGCCTATGACGCAGCCGGGCTCGAGGGCGCGGTCGTGGTCTCGTTCCTGGAGGACGTCGCGCACGAGATGGCGCGGGCGGATCTGATCGTCGCGCGGGCCGGTGCCGTGACCGTCGCGGAGATCGCGGCGATCGGTCGAGCCTCGCTCCTCGTCCCGTTCCCGCACGCCGCCGACGATCACCAGGCGAAGAACGCCCGAGCGCTCGCGGATCTCGGGGGCGCCGTCTGCCTGAGGCAGGAGGCGGCCGACGAGGGTCGGCTCGCGGTGGAGCTCGAGCTCCTCCTCGGCGACGACGATCGACGAATGCGGATGGCATCCGCGGCGCGCTCGCACGGGAGGCCGCACGCCGCCGACGACGTCGCGAAGGATCTCCTCGCGCTGGCGGGGCTCACGCGGCGCAAGGCGTCTCCGCACGGGAAGACGAACGGCTCGAACGGCTCGGCGACACACAAGAACGCCGGCAAGGAGGTGTCCTGATGTTCCGCGGACGCGTGAGGCGCGCTCACTTCGTGGGGATCGGCGGCATCGGGATGAGCGGGCTCGCGGAGATCCTCCGGACGCGCGAGTTCGAGGTGTCGGGCTCGGACCTCAAGCCGAACGACATCACGCGCCGCCTCGAGACGATGGGCGTGCGAGTCTTCGTCGGTCACCGCGCGGAGAACGTCGAGGGGGCGGACGTCGTCGTCTACTCGTCGGCGATCGACCCGAAGAACCCCGAGATCCAGCGGGCGCAGGCGCTCGACATCCCGATCATCCCCCGCGCGGAGATGCTCGCCGAGCTGATGCGCGTGAAGTACTGCGTCCTCATCGCAGGGTCGCACGGCAAGACGACGACGACCTCGCTCGTCGCGACGGTCCTCCGTCACGCCGGCCTCGACCCCACGGTGGTCGTCGGCGGTAAGGTCAACGCGCTCGGCTCGAACGCGCGGCTCGGAGAGGGCGACCTCTTCGTCGCGGAGGCGGACGAGAGCGACGGGTCGTTCCTCAAGCTCACGCCCACCATCGGCGTCATCACGAACATCGACGCCGAGCACCTCGACCACTACGGCACGCACGAGGCCGTGAAGGACGCGTTCGTCTCCTTCGCGAACAAGATCCCGTTCTACGGCCTCGCGGTCGTGTGCATCGACCACCCCCACGTGCAGGCCATCCTCCCGCGCATCGGCCGGCGCCACGTCACCTACGGCGTCTCCCGCCAGGCCGACTACCGCGCGAAGAACCCCCGGTTCTCCGGGCTCGAGACCCACTTCGAGGTCTTCCGCCGCGGCGATTCGCTCGGCGACTTCACGGTGCGCATGCCGGGGGCTCACAACGTCCTCAACGCCCTCGCGGTGATCGCCGTCGCCGACGAGCTCGAGGTGCCGCTCGACGCCGTCCGCGAGGGCATCTCCGGCTTCCACGGCGTGCAGCGGCGCTTCACGGTCGTGGCGCAGCCGACGCTCGTGAAGGACGGCGCGAAGGGCGACGTGATGATCGTCGACGACTACGGCCACCACCCGGCGGAGATCGAGGCGACGCTCGACGCAGCCCAGGGGGGCTTCGACCGGCGCGTCGTCGTCGCCTTCCAGCCCCACCGGTACACGCGCACGCGGGACCTCTTCGAGGACTTCACGCGCGCCTTCAACAAGGCGGACGTGCTCTTCGTCACCGAGGTCTATGCCGCCGGCGAGAAGCCGATCGAAGGCGCGAACGGCAAGGCGCTCGCCGACGCGATCAAGGCGCACGGCCACCACGCCGTCCGCTACATCGAGGACAAGAAGAAGCTGGGCGCGGTGCTCGAGGCGGAGGTCCGGCCGGGAGACCTCGTCATCGCCCTCGGCGCCGGAGACATCAACGCGAGCGCCCGCGAGCTCGCGGCGATGCTCGAGAAGAAGGCGGCGGGATGAAGAACGTTCTCACGCCGCCGCCGCCGCGCACCGCGCGCAACGTCCGGAGGCTCTCGGCCGCTCCCGTCCACGGTCTCGAGTCCGTCGCGCCGCCGTCGAACAGCCCCGTCTCGGAGCCGCCGCGCGTCTCGCCCGAACGTCTCGGCGCCGCGATGCGGATCCTCCGCGGCGTGGTCGGGTTCGCGCTCGTGGTCGGGATCGGGATCGCCGTCGCCTGGGCTGCGCGCCGGTACATCAAGACGAGCCCGCGCTTCGCCGTCCGCGAGATCGTGACGACGGGCGGTAAGCGCCGGAGCCCCGACGAGCTCGCGACCATCGCGGGCATCGCGAAGGGCGACAACGTCTTCACGACGGACCTCGATCGCGCGCGGGCGCGTCTGCTCGCCGACCCATGGGTCAGCGAGGCGACGCTCGCGCGCCAGCTGCCGGGCACAGTGTTCCTCCGCGTGGTCGAGCGCGAGGCGGCGGGGGTCCTCGGCACGGGCGACGGGACGTACCTCGTCACGCGCGAAGGGACGATCATCAAGAAGCTCGAGACGGGGGATCCCACGGACCTGCCGGTCGTCACGGGGGTGTCGCTCGAGCAGCTCACGGCCGATCGCGAGGGCGCGACGCGCACGGTGAAGCGCGCGCTCGACCTCGCCTTCGACGTCGAGCGGTCGGCGCTCGCGCATCGCTCCGCCCTCGAGGAGGTCCACGTCGAGGCGAACGGCGAGATGACGCTCGTGATCGGCAAGAGCGGCGTCCGTCTCTACATGGGTCCGGCGCCGTACCGCCGGAAGATCGACCAGGCGGTGCGCGTGCTCGGAGAGATCGACCGGCGCGGGGGCAAGGCCGAGAGCGTGATGCTCGACAACGAGGGCCGCCCGGACCGCGTCGTCGTGCGGATGCGCTGACGTCTCAGCTCGTCGCGACGCGCGGCGCGCTCTCTAGGATGCGCTCCACGCGCGAGACGAGGTCGGCGTTCGAGAACGGCTTCTGGAGGAACATCGCTCCCTGCACCTGCCCCGCGTCGGCCGTCGGGAGCGTCTCGGGGGAGAACCCCGACACGAAGAGGACCTTCGGAGGCTTGTCGAGCTCGGCCTTCCAGCGGCGGTCGAGCTCGGGTCCGGTCGCCCCGGGCATGAGCACGTCGAGGATGACGAGCGCGATCTGCTGCGCGCGCTCCCGGACGATCACGGTCGCCTCCTCCGACCCGCTCGCGACGATGACCTCGTAGCCCTGCCGGCGGAGCATGCGCTGGAGGGACGAGCGGACGAGCGGGTCGTCGTCGACGACGAGGATGAACTCGCCCGCGGCCTGGCGCGCGACCCGCGGCGCAGGCGTTCGTTCGACGATCGTGCTCGCCGGCTGCGTCTGCACGGCCTGGTCGACGGGGAAGTAGAGGGAGAACGTCGTCCCCGACCCCGGCGTGCTCGTCACCTCGATGTGGCCGCCCGAGCGCTTGATGAAGGTGTAGACCATCGTGAGGCCCAGGCCTGTCCCGGCGCCCGTCGGCTTCGTCGAGAAGAACGGGTCGAAGATGCGCTGGAGCACCTCGCGGGACATGCCCTCCCCGCTGTCCGTCACGTCGATCGCCACGTAGATCCCAGCGGCCGGAGCTCCGCGCCGGACGGCTTCCGGCCCGAGCTCCACTTCGCGGGTGCGGAGCGTGAGCTTGCCGCGCTTCTTCATCGCGTCTCGCGCGTTCGTCGCGAGGTTCACGAGCGCCTGCTCGAGCGCCGGAGGATCGGAGAGCACGGCCGGAAGCTCGTCCCCGAGCAGCGTCTCGACCTGCACACGCTCGCCGACGATGCGCTTGATCATCGGCACGAGGCCCGTGAGCACCTGCTTCGTGTCCACGCGCTCGAGGGGGAGCGGCCTGTGCCGCGAGAACGAGAGGAGGCGCTTCGTCAGATCCGCGGCGCGCGTCGCGGCGTCGCGGATGACCCCGAGCTCTTCGGCGAGGAGCGGATCGTCGGACGGAAGGTCGCCGAGCGCCTCGACCGAGCCGAGGATCGCCGCGAGCATGTTGTTGAAGTCGTGGGCGATGCCGCCCGCGAGCTGCCCGACGGCCTCCATGCGCTGCGCCTGGAGGAGCGAAGCCTGGAGCTGCTCGCGCTCCTCGAGGAGGCGCGCGAGCTCGAGCGCGACCGGGACCTGTCCCGCGAGCCCGCTGAGCACGGCGCGATCGGTGCCGTCCGTGGCGTCGTCGTCGCCGAGCTCCACGCCGAGCGCGCCGACGATGCGATCGAAGAGGTGCAGCGGCGTGACGATCGTACGGCCGCGAAGGACCGGCGTCTTGGCGCCGCTCTCGACCGGCATCTCGGAGCGACGCGCGCTGTCTAGGAGCTCGCGGTCCTCCTCGGACAGCTCGAACGGCGCGCCCCCTGCGCTCACGCCGACGAGGATCTCGCCGATCCGCGCGTCGGGCTCGTAGAGGAGGAAGCAGCGCTCGGCGTGGACGACGCGGAGGATCTCCTCGGCGATGAGGGCCGCCTGCTCCGGGACGCTCGCGTCGCGCCGAGGGCCGTGCGCCAGGCTGACGAGGCTCCTGAGCTGGCCGCGCGACTCGTTCGAGGAGCGCTTCTGGGAGGCCTCGGACGTCGCGGCGAGAGGCGTCAGGCCGAGCTCCTCCGCGATGCGCCGGGCGCGCGGCCGGGCGCCCTGCTCGAGCGCGATGGCCTCTGCGATGCGGGCCTGATCGCGCGCCGCGCTCGTCGCGCCCCGTGCCGCCAGCGCGTGGGCGCGGGTGCGGGCGACGGCGTAGAGGACGGCGGGGGCGTCCGCGTCCTGCGCGAGTCGCTCGGCGCGTGCGAGGCGCTTCTCGGCGTCGCGGTGTCGTCCCTCGAGCCACGCGAGGTGACCCTCTGCGGCGGCGACGTGCGCGAGGATCGGGGCGTGCTTCGAGGTCTTCCGGAGGTCGTCGATCGCGACGCGGAGAGGGCCCGCGAAGGCGGCGCGTCGTTCGGCGGGTACGGCGAGGCTCTGGTGGACCCGCGCGTCGACGACCGCCATGTAGAACTCGGCGAGCATGGGGTGGGCCCGCCGCGGGTCGATCCGCTCGCCTTCGAACTCGCGCATGAGCATCTCGAGCTCGTTGCCGATCTCGCCGCGCTCGACGAGATAACGGGCCTGCGGCCCCCACGTGAGGGTGCGGATCCACCCCTTCGCGAAGTCGGCGGGTCGGAGCTGGAAGAGCTGCGCCGAGAGCGCCGTGTTCTCGGCCTCGTCGAGGCCGAGCGCGGCGAGGCTCGCCCGCATGCGGAGGAGGACTAGGGGTGTGATGCCGTCCGCACGCTGGCGCCGCCGGACGCGGTCGTAGGCCAAGGTCGCGCAGGCGAGGGAGCTCCGCGCGTGGCCGCGAACGGTCTCGATGAAGTCCGCGGTCAGCGCGTTGATGCAGTACTCCGAGTGCTCGAGCCAGAGGCCGTGCTGATCGACGCACGCGCGGATCCGAGCGAGGCTTCCGCCCCAGTCCCCCGCGAACAGCGTTGCGAGCGCCCGGGCCTGCGCGCAGAACGCGACGATGCTCGGATCGCCCAACCGCGCGGCGACGGCTTCGGCCTCGTCGGCGACCCGTCGACCGGCGTCGCCGCGCCCTATCGCGGCGTAGACCAAGCCAAGGGTCGCCTTGGCGCGCGCGAGCGCGGTGGACTCCCCGAGTGGTCGGCTCACGCCGATCGCGCGCACGGTGCTCTGGACCAGGCGCGCCGGCCGCGCGTACTCGCTTCCGAGACGTGCGTTCTGGTAGTGGAGCTGGCAGAGGAGCTCGATGTCCGCGGTCGGGAGCGTGCGCCCCTGCGGGAGGGGGAGCTCGAGCCGCGCGAGCGCCCGCGCCGTGTCGAACGCGGAGCCCACGCTCTCGACCGGCATCCGCTCGCCGAGGAGCTCGAAGGCGCGCCCGAGCGAGATCCACGCGAGCTCGGGCTCGCTCCGCGCCTGATCGACCCATGCGAGCCGGCCGAGGAGGCGCGCGCGCTCGCGGGCGGCCGTGACGACGCGGAGGGCTTCCTCGAACGCGGCGCGCGCCGCGTCGAGGTCCCCGAGGCGCAAGTTGGCCTCCCCGAGCCCGGCGTGGAAGCGCTCGTCGAGCGCGACGCCGCTCGCTGCGGCAGATACCTTCGCGAGGAGGAGGAACTGGAGCGCGCTCTCGTTGGCGCCTCGTGAGAGCGAGGCGTCTGCTGCGGCGCGCTGCGCCCAGTAGGCGCGTGCGGGCGTGTTCGCGAGGCGACCGCTCGCGAAGTGCAGCGCGGTCGAGCAGAGGGACTCGAAGTCGGGGCGCCCGAGCTCGTCGAGCACCTCCGCGAGCCGCTGGTGGAGGTCTCGGCGCGCGTCCTCGTCGAGCCCGTCCACGAGGGCTTCGCCGACGCTGTGGTGGACGAAGCGGGGTCGGCCCGCCGCCGAGAGGTCCACGAGGCGGGCCCGGCGCGCATCGGCGAGGGCGTAGCCGACGTCCTCGACGGTGAGGCCGAAGACGCGCGCGAGGACCGCCTCGTCCCAGGTGTGGTCGTGGACGGCGGCGGCCTCCATCACGCGCCGCGTCGCGGGCGGGACGTCCTCGAGCCTTCGCCTCACGAGCGGGGTGACGCCACGCGGGAGCGCGATCTTGGCCGCGCGCTCCTCGTCGAACACCCACCCGCCCCCGCGTGGCCGGAGCGCCCCCGCGTCCTGGTAGGCCTCGAGCACCTCGAGGACGCCGAGGGGGGTCGCCTCCGCGAGGGCGTCGACCCGCTCGGCGAGGAGCGCGGGGGGCTCGACGCCGAGGTGGTTCGTGAGGATCTCGCGGACCGCCTTCGGGGTGAGGCCGGGGACGTCGAGCCGCGACGCGCGCGCGCCGGCTGCCGCGACGACGGCGTCGTAGGTGATCTCGTGCGCGTCCGGCCGCGCGCCGAGCACGAGCGTCAGCGGAAGCCTCGCGATCTGGTCGGCGAGCGCGATGAGCACGTGGCGGCTCAGCGGGTCGATCCAGTGGACGTCGTCGATCGCGAGGAGCATCGGCGCCCGGAGGCGAACGAGCGCCGCGAGGAGCTCCGCGGTCGCCTCGGTGAACGAGTCCGTCGTCGCGTCGTGGCGCGCGTCCGCGGCGCCGAGGAGGGCGGCCAGGGCGGGCGCCGCGAGCGAGACGAAGGGGAGGAGCTCCGGGCCGACGGCCGCGCGGAGCGCCTTCGCGAGCGCGACGTCGTCGCCGTCCATCTCGGCGCGCATGTCGGCGATCAACGCGTCGCAGAGACGGCGCACGAGGGCTAGGGGCGCGTCCCCCTTGTTGCACGCGACCTGGCTCGCGAAGCCGAGCCTCGGTCGGCGCGCCGCCGCGACGGCGGCGGCGAGGAGCCTCGTCTTCCCGGAGCCTCGATCGCCGACGACGCAGAGCAGCGACCCGCCGCGCTTCTCGACGTCACGCGTCTCGCGGAGGATGCGCTCGAGCTCGCGCATGCGTCCGGGGAGCGCGAACGTCTTGCGATGGATGTGCTGGTAGCGTCCGGCTCGGGAGGACGGGCCGGCCCCCGAGCCGTCCCGCAGCGGGAGGAGCGCGTCGACGACATCGGACGCGGTCCGCGGCCGGCCCTCGGGAGCCTCGGCGACGAGGGAGACGAGGAGGCGCGTCAGCGCCGCCGACGCGCGGCCTTCGAGCGCCTTCGCGACGTCGGCCGCGGACCGCTCCGCGGGGACCTTCCCCGTGAGGCACTCGACGAGCACGAGGCCGAGCGCGTAGAGGTCGGCCCTCCCGTCGAGTCGGCTCGGGGCGCGTCGCTGCTCCGGCGCCGCGTAGAGCGGCGTCCCGGCCGTGGACGGCTCGCGTCCGATGCGCTCGAGCCCCATCGCGAAGCCGAAGTCGACGAGGCGGGCCCGCCCCCCGGCCTCGAGCATGATGTTCCGCGGCTTCACGTCCCGATGGACGAGGCCGACGGCGTGCACGGCCGCGAGGGCGGCGGCGAGCTGGAGCCCCAGCTCGACGGTCTCCGCTTCCGGGAGCGAGCCGCGCGCGAGGCGCGTCGCGAGCGGCTCGCCGTCCACGAGCTCCATCGCGAGGTACGGCAGATCGTTCGCGTGCCCCACCTCGAGCACGCGGGGGAGGCCCGGGTGGCGGACCCGCGCGAGGGCGACGGCCTCGCGGTAGACCCACCGTGTCCACCGCCCGCCGACGGACGGGATCTTGACGGCGCACGGAGCGCCGTCCAGCACGCCGCGGTAGACGACGGAGCTCGCGCCGCGACCGAGCTCGGCGTCGAGCGTGACGCCCGGGATCCACACGGCAGCGGCCACCCTCTACGGATAGGCGAACCTCGCCGTGAGGTCGAGGGGTGCCGGCGGTTTGGGCGGGAGAGCGGAGCGAGCGGGGCCGCGAGGCATGCTGCCGCGCTGATCACGCGATGGGATGCACCCGAAGCGGCAGCGGCAGCGCTTCGACCCAGGGCGGTGATCCGAACACGAGCGGAACCGCGCTGTCGCAGCGCGCCCGGACGACGTGCATCGGGGCGGCCCAGGCAGGCGTGATGTCCTCGAACGTCACGGGGGCGTCCGGTCCCGCGAGCGCGAGAGCCTTCGCCAGCGCCCCCCGGAAGGGCAGGTGGCCGCCGTCGAGCCAGGCCTCGAGCGCCGCGTGGCGCGAGCGGTGCTGGTAGTACTCGAGATGGTGGAGGGGAGACGGGCCGACGGCGGGAGCCGCGGCGGGGAGGTCCTCACCCCAGAGAAAGGCCGCGTTCTGTACGGCTTCGCCGAGCGCGCTCGCGAGCGCATCGGTCTCCGTCGGGCGCGCGGCGAAGCCCATCGCGAGCGGGAGGTCGTCCTTCCGCGGGAACGCGAAGACACCCGCACCGACGACCCCGCACGCGGCGCGCGACGCCCCGTCGTCGCGGAAGGCGTAGGCTCGGACGTCCCAGCCGTCGACGCCGCGGAACGCCGTCTCCCTCACGTCGAGCGAGATGCGCTCCGGGCGGATGTCGCCGAACCACGCCTTGAGGACGAGATGCCGTTCGCCGAGCTCCCACTGCGCGCGCGCGCGGGCCTCCTCGAGCGAGTCGTGGAGCGCGACCCCGTTCGAGCGGGCGTAACGGAACGCCGGGTCCTGCGCGGCCGCGGTTCCGCGACCCTCGGCCTCCAGCGTCGCCACGCGCTCGAGGAGCTCGAAGAGGGCGCGCGCGTGGGGCGGTTCGCCGACCTGGGCGGCGGAGCCCGTCACCTCGAGCCCTCCGGGCCCGGCGACCGCGAGGCCGACGCGGCCGACGACCGTCTCGCCCAGCGACACGGTGTCCGCGAACGTCTGCGGCGCCGACCAGCCCTCAGGAAGGCGTGGCGTGGGCAGCGATGCGGCGGGCGGAGGGAGCGACATGGCTGGTACCCATCGGGGTGTTGACGAGCTCTTCGCAGAACCGGTCGAACTGCGCGATGCTCCCTTCGAGCACGCGCCGCAGGGCGGGCAGCTTCTCGGGTGCCGCGACGAGGTCGTCGATCTTGTCGAGCGCCTCCTGCACGTGCGTCTTGTCGAGCTCGGCGTGCTTCGCGATGACGGTCATCGCGGAGCGCGGGATGCCGCAGCGCTCTTCGAGCACGTCGAGCCAGTCGGGCCCGACGAGCACGATGAGGTACTCCGCGAACATGATGTAGGCGAGATACAGCGTCGGATCCTCGTCGATGACGCTCTCGATGTACTCGAGCATGCCGCGCATGCTCGGGAGCACGTCGGTGCGTCCGTTCTTCGCGCGCTGCGAGACCTTCGCGAGGTCCTCGACGGCCCAGGCTTCGTGGCCGTCCTCCTCACGGATGCGCTCGTCGTAGTGCGCCGCGAGCGCGTAGTCCTTCCGGATCGTGGCTGCCTCGCGCGCCCGCGCCAGGTGGAGCGGCGTATGGGCGACGAGGGCGCGTACGTTCGCCAGGTAGAGCGTGACGTGCTCCGCCGTCATCGTTCCTTTCGCCGCGCTCGTGAAGAGTGCGTTCCTTTCCTTCGACGAGGCCGCGTAGGTCTCGATGCGTGCGCGAAGCGCGTCTCCGATCATGATGCTGACTCCGATGGAAGGTGGGGAGGAGGGACGAGAAGCGAGAAGCGAGAAGCGAGAAGCGAGAAGCGAGAAGCGAGAAGCGAGAAGCGCAGGAACAGCGGCGTGACCTCGTCGTCACGAGGTCACGCCGGCGTCCTTGGTCCGATCCGAAAGGATCAGAAGCAGCCGAGGGCGAACTTCTTCATGACAGCCTCCTTGAGGGTTGGGGGTTGACGAACGACATCGAAGAGAACTGACGGTCGAAGACCGCGCGCGCTTCGGGGACGAGGAACTTGGTGAGGCGGAGGAGGACGCCGAACCGCTCGGAGGCGACCGTCGACGTCACGAGGTAGCCCTGGCCGGTGAGCATCTTCACCATGCGGAGGTTTCCAGGCAGGCATTCCCCTTCGAGGCGCGCGACGCCGGCAGCGCGGAGGGGAGCATCGGTGAGCTCGAGCACGCGCGTCGCGATCCTCCGCTCCTGCATCTCGGGCAGCAGCGCGATCGTGCGCCAGTAGTAGGTGCTCCAGTCGACGGGATGGCCCATCATCACGCCGACGATGCGCGCTCCGTCGCGGAACACGAGCACGTCCATCTCGTCGCAGAAGCGACGTTTGGCATCGGTCATGGGCTCCGCGAGAAAGCGTGATTGATTGTCGTTATTGTGTCCGAAGATGGAGGGGTACTCTTTCGTCATGAACGGAAGAGCTTCGGCGAAGCTTTCGGCATTCACGGTCACCCCGTCGACCGTCAGGATAGGCCACGACAAGCCCCAGATTCGGGCCGAGAAAGAGCTCTTCGGCGAACGTCGTGAGAGCTCCGAATTCGTGTCTGTCGTCGCCACGGAAACCCTCTTACCGCGCGGTTGATCGGGCGGGCAATGCCCAATCAATCACAATTAATTTGCCTCATGGCCGCGCTCGGTGTTAGGCGCCCGAAATCTGGGCGAAAACTCCTGTCGCTCGCGGGCGGAGAAAGCGACAAAAAAACGACATGCGTGCAATGTGCACGTGTCGATCAAATCTCCAATCATTCCCCCTAGGGGGAATGCCTCGCGACGAGGCAACGCGATTTCACGGCCCGTCGTCGATCGCGATTTCTCAGCGCAGATCGCCGAGCCGGTGCTGCACGATCGCGAGGCCAGCAAAAACAGCGGTTTCTGCGCGCAGAACACGGGTGCCGAGCGCCAGCGGCGTGGCGCCCCGAGCCTCGAGCTCGCGTCGCTCGTCGTCGGACCAGCCCCCTTCGGGCCCCACCGCGAGCACCACGTCGCGGTGGGTCGCCGGTCGAGCCGCCGCGGCGAAGGGATCCACGCCGTGCGGCGCGCGGTCGTCGAGTACGTACCTGAGTACGGAGTCCGTCCAGAACGGGGACGCGAAGATCGTCGCGAGCGGAACGACGCGATGCACCTCGGGGACGCTCGCGCGCCGGGACTGCTTTGCGCCCTTCAGCGCTTGGCCCGGCCAAGCCCAGGGCTTCTCGTGCTCGAGGTCCTTCGTCTGGACGCTCTTCGCCGAGAGGACCGGGACGACCCGGATGCATCCGAGCTCCGTCGCCTTCTGGACGACGGTGATCATCCGCTGACGCCCCAGGACGGCGCAGACCAGGGTGACGCGGGCAGGGGACTCCGTCGAGCCCGCCATTCGCTCGTACGCGACGGCGTCCCCTCCCTTCGCCTCGAGCCGGCGCAGGCTCGCCCGGAAGAACGCGCCCTCCGCGTCGACGATCGTGAACGCCTCCTTGACGTTGATCTCGCGGAATCGGAGGCCTTTCGCGCAGGTCTCGTCGAAGGTGAAGGTCTCGCCCTCGACGAGGCGCGACGCGTGGACGAGCGGGGCGTTCGGGGGCGCGAGGGAGGGAAGGGGCATCGCCGCGAGACCGTATCCCACCTATTTTCTGGACACGTCGGTCACTTATTTGGCCAAGCGTCGGCCGGTGTGCGAACCGTCCTGTGCGATGAGCACGATGGCTTCGCAGGGAGAGATCGTCGTCGGTCTCGACATCGGCACCACCAAGGTGTGCGCCGTGGTCGGCGAGATCGCGGAGGACGGCATCACGATCCTCGGTGTCGGGTCCGTCCCGTGCCGGGGTCTTCGGAAGGGCATCGTCTCGAACATCGACTGGACCGTTCGCTCCATCAAGGACGCGATCGAGGCGGCCCAGACGATGGCGGGCGTCGAGATCCGGACCGTATATGCCGGAGTCGCCGGCAGTCACATCCGGTCGCAGAGCTCGGACGGCGTCGCGGCCATCGCCGGCGGCGAGGTCACCCAAAAGGACGTCGAGCGCGTCCTCGAAGGCGCCCGGGCCATCCCGGTCGACGCCGACCGCCAGATCCTCCACGTCCTCCCGCGGGAGTACATCGTCGACATCCAGGACGGCATCCGCGACCCCATCGGGATGAGCGGCGTCCGCCTCGGCGCGAAGGTGAACCTCGTCACCGCCGCCACGAGCTGCGTCCAGAACGTCATCCGCTGCGCGGAGCGCTGCAACCTCGTCGTCGCCGACGTCGTCCTCGAGGCCCTCGCGAGCTCCGAGGCGGTCCTCTCCGACGACGAGCGTGAGATCGGCGCCGCGGTCGTCGACATCGGCGGCGGCACGACGGACATCGTCCTCTACGTCGACGGCGGGATCGCCCACGCGAGCGTCGTCCCCGTCGGCGGCAACAACATCACGAACGACATCGCCGCGGGTCTCCGGACGCCGATGGCGGAGGCGGATCGCCTGAAGCGCCTCTTCGGCTGCGCGCTCGGGCGCATGGTCGGAGGCGACGAGGAGATCGAGGTCCCGGGGGTCGGCGGGCAGAAGCCGCGTCGCACCCCGCGCCGCGTGCTCTCCGACATCATCGAGCCCCGCGTCGAGGAGATCTTCGCCGTCGTCCGGAAGCGGATCGAGGACACGGGCATGCTCGAGCAGCTCTCGGCCGGCGTCGTCCTCACGGGCGGCTCCGTCCTCCTCGAAGGCACGCAGGAGCTCGCCGAGGAGATCCTCGGGATGCCCGTCCGCATCGGGTTCCCCACGGGCGTCCGCGGCATCACGCAGCTCGTGCACGGACCGCAGTACGCGACCGGCGTGGGCCTCGTGAAGTACGGCGCCCACGCGATCAGCGAGGCGCACGCGCGCCGCGAGGCTCCGAAGGAGTCGATGATCCGCATGACCTCCGCGGCGCCGAAGAAGGGCGCGGCGGAGGAGCTCCGCGCCACCGGCACGGACGACGTGCCGCCGAAGTCCAGCAAGTTCTGGGAGTGGCTGAAGGCCGCTTTCTGAGTCGTACGACACCCGCAGTCAAACCGCCGTGACGAGGAAGAGGCGCCTCGGCTCGGTAGGACGAGTTCCATCCCCGGGAGACACAAGGCAATGAGCTTTTCGATCGAGTTCGCGGACGAGACCCAGGAGTACCAGGCGCGCATCAAGGTCATCGGCTGCGGTGGCAGCGGCGGCAACGCCGTCAACACGATGATCAACTTCGGCCTGGAAGGCGTGGAGTTCATCGTCGTGAACACCGACGCGCAGGCCCTCAACGGGAACGCGGCGCCGACGAAGCTGAACATCGGCAACGCGGTGACGCGCGGCCTCGGCGCCGGCGCGGATCCGGAGCGCGGTCGCAAGGCCGCCCTCGAGGATCACCAGCGCATCAAGGAGCTCATCTCCGGCGCGGACATGGTGTTCGTCACCGCGGGCATGGGCGGCGGCACCGGCACGGGCGCGGCCCCCGTCATCGCGCAGCTCGCGCGTGAAGAGGGCGCCCTCACGGTCGGCGTCGTCACGAAGCCCTTCCTCTTCGAGGGGCGCCAGCGGTCCCGCCGCGCGGAGCTCGGCCTCGCCCAGCTCTCCGAGCAGGTCGACACGCTCATCACGATCCCGAACCAGAAGCTGATGATGCTCGGGGAGGAGGACCTCTCCTTCATCGACGCGTTCCGCAAGGCGGACGAGGTCCTCTACCAGGCCGTCAAGGGCATCAGCGACCTCATCACCCAGAACGGCATCGTCAACGTCGACTTCGCCGACGTGAAGACGGTCATGAGCAACATGGGCCGCGCGCTCATGGGCACGGGGATCGCCAAGGGGCAGAACCGCGCGCGTCTCGCGGCGGAGATGGCCGTCAGCTCGCCGCTCCTCGACGACATCTCCGTCGACGGCGCGACCGGCGTGCTCATCAACATCGTCGGCGGCCCCGACCTCAAGATGCGCGAGATCCAGGAGGCCGCGAGCCTCGTCCAGGAGCAGGCGCACGAGGACGCGAACATCATCTTCGGCGCGAGCATCGACGAAGGCCTGGGCGAGAACGTGAAGGTCACCGTCATCGCGACCGGCTTCGAGTCGGCCGACCGCATGGCGGCGATGGACGCCGGCGCGCGCGTCTCCGTCCAGGTCCCGGCGACGATCCCGTCGGTGCAGATGCACCAGCGCCCGCAGCAGATGCAGTACGCGCAGCACGCGGCGCCGCAGAGCTACGCGCCGCCGCCGCCCGCCTCGCGCCACGCGAGCGAGGCCGCTCCTGCCTTCTCGCGTCGGCCCGCGCCGCCGAGCCAGGTGATGAGCGGAGACCGCGTCGCCCCGTCGAGCGCGCGCATCCCGGTGCGCGACCGCGCCGCCACGAGCTTCCCTGCGTACGAGAGCGACTGGGACATCCCGGCGTTCCAGCGCAAGGGTCAGTGATCGACCACGATCACATCCGAGAATCGAAGCGTCACTTGTGAGGCGTGCTCCATGTGGGGGGCACGCCTCGCGTCATTTCGGCGTCCTCACGCGAAGAGCTTCGCCATCGCAGCTGGCGCGACGCGCTCGAGCAGGATCCGGGTGTCGTCGATGCGACGGGCGCCGAGCATCCGAGTCCTCGCGAACAGCGCGGCGCCGACGAGCGCGACGAGCCCGACAAGGGCGATCGTGGCATCCTCGAGAATCTTCACGCCGAGGACCCCACCGACGAGGAGCACCACCGCGCCGACGATCGCGTTCCGCGCCGTCGTCCATCGCGCGTCGCACGGGGCGCAGAGCGGGACGTCGAGGGCGGCCCGCTTCGTCGTCACGAGAAACGCGACGAGCCCGGGCAACGCGCAGAGGACGAGCAACACGCGCGCCCAGGCCGGCGTCCACTGGAAGCTCGCGCGTCGCTTGACGAGGTCGTCGACGGCGCCGCATCGGAGGCAGACGTCGGGGATCGTCGCGCCGAACGGAACGACGAGGACATCGCCCTCGCGCTGGAGAGGTATCCCGGCCGCGCCGTGGAGCGGACCACGCCTCTGGACGGGCGGTGCGTACGGGTTCTCGGACATCATGACAGCACCGTGTACGCAGCGACGGTGCACGTGCTTCCTGCGCACGAGAAGCCGCAGCCGCGACGACTTCCGCGACTTGCCGGTCCAGAGACGATTTTCGTTCACGAACCGTGCGGGACCGGGGACGTAGGGGACACTTACGTGATTGCCCTTCGCTTCCTCCGCTTCCTGGTCGCGCTCGCGACGCTGGCCCTGGTCCGGCCTGCGCTCGGGGCGCCCGATGTGCCCCCCTCCGGTCCGATGCGGCTCGTCGTCTTCGGCGAGCTGCCCCGGGAGGTGCTCCGCGAGCGCCTCGCGAAGGCCCTCGACCGTCCTGTGGTGCTCGCCGCGGAGCGGGCTCCGGCGGATGCTGCCCCGCAGATCACCGTCACCTGGCGCGGGGACGAGCTCGCCGTCGCGTACGACGAGCCGGGGAGAGGGACCGTCAGCCGCGTCGTCCCCTCGCGTCCGAAGCCCGAAGACGCGGTCGACGATGCCGTCCTGCTCTCCACCTCGCTCGTGCGGAACGAGGCGGACGAGCTCCTCGGGCAGAAGCCGACGGCCCCGCCACCGGTCGACGAGCCGATCGACCGACCCGCTCCCGTGGCAGCTCCTCCTCCTGCACCAAAGGAGCGCGCGAAGGACGACGACGAGGTGCCAGCCGTCGTCTCGCTCGTCCATCCGCTCGCGAGCAACGCCCAGAAGCCGTACGCGCGCACCCGCTTCGGGCTGAACCTCGTCTACGGGCGGGCGGGGGAGCTCGATCACGGCCTCCAGCTCGGGATCGTGAACGTCGTCACCGGCGGCGATCGCGCCTCGGGTCGCATGTCCGGCGTCCAGCTCGCGCCGTTCTTCGGCGTCAACGTCGCGGGCGGCGTCGCGGAGGGGCTCCAGCTCGCCCACCTCGCGAACGTCGCGGGCGGCGGCCTCGCGGGCGCGCAGCTCTCCTTGCTCGGCAACGTGAGCGGCAAGGAGACGGACGGCGCCCAGATCGCGATGGGCCTCAACGTCTCGGGCTCCGCGTTGCGCGGGACGCAGCTCGCGGCGGTGAACGTCGCGGGGGACGTCACGGGCCTCCAGCTCGGCTTCGTGAACGTCGCGAAGCGCGTGAACGGCGCGACGCTAGGCCTCGTCAACGTCGCGGACGACGTCGACGGCGTCCCGATCGGCCTCATCAGCGTGACGAAGAGCGGCGGGATCCACCCCGTGGTGTGGAGCGGCACCTCGACCTACGCGAACGTCGGTCTGAAGTTCGCGACCCGCTACACGTACACGATGATCGCGGGGCACTGGGCGCGCGAGAGTGAACGCACGTACGACGAGGAGAACGCTCGGACGGTCACCCTCGAACCGCGCGACTTCCTCGGGGGAGGCTTCTTCCTCGGCGGCCACCTCCCGATCGACCGCGCGTTCGTGGACTTCGACCTGAGCGCCGCGCCTCACTACGCGACCCGATCCTCGGCGCGCTCGGACAACCCCCAGCTCCGCTACCACGAGGTGCTCGTCGACGCGCGCGCGCGGATCATGGGCGGCGTGACGCTCCTCCCTCACCTCAGCCTCTTCGTCGGCGCGTCCGCGCTCCTCCGGGTCCGCATCGTGGACGAAGGCAGAGACGGCCTCTACCGGGTCGTGCCCGAGCTCTTCGGAGGGGTGCAATTCTGAACCTCTCCCTGGCATTCTTCCTCCGGATGGACGACGCGGCGCCGAGCGAGCGGAGCGAGGGCACCTGCGTCCGCGCCGCTCGTGGCGATCGGGCTGCGCTCGTGGAGCTCTACGAGGCACACCACGCGCACGTTCGTGCGTTCGCGCGGCGCGTGGTCGGCGACGAAGCGCTGGCCGACGATCTCGTCCACGAGGTCTTCCTCGCGTTGCCGAAGGCGCTCCAAGGCTTCCGCGGCGAGTGCAGCGTGCGGAGCTACGTCGTCTCCATCGCAGCCAAGCGCGCGCACCGGCAGATCCGTTCGGCCGCCCGCCGCCGCGCGACCGAGGCGTCGTTCTCGCGTGAGCCGACGTCGGCACCGGAGCTCCCCGACGATGCCGCCCTCCGCCGGGAGATGGCGGAGATCCTGACGCGCGCGCTCGACGAGCTCCCGGTCGATCAGCGGGTCGCCTTCGTGCTCTGCGAGGTCGAGGAACGGACGAGCACAGAGGTCGGGGCCATGCTCGGCGAGAAGGACGCGACGATCCGCGCTCGCGTGATGCTCGCGAAGAGGAAGCTCCGCGAGATCCTCGCGCGACCCGTGCGCGGAGGTGTCGCATGAGCGAGCGACCCCACGACCTCGACGCGCTCACGCGTGCCCTCCGCGACGCACACGACCTGGAGGCCTCCGCGGACGGCGCGCTCGGTCGTCGTCGCCTCGAGCGCGCGCTCGTCGCCGAACACCGGACCAAGCGCCGTCGCGTCGGCGTCTACGTCCTCCTCGCCGCCTCCTTCGTCGGCCTCACCGCCTGGGCGGGCACGACCGGCCGCCTCCCGCGCGCCGTCCGCTACCTCGAGTCCCTCGCCACCACGGAGGAGCCGCCCCCCGTCTCCGCTCCTCTTCCCACCTTCGAACCGCCGGCCCCGGCCCCCTTCGAGCCGCCGCCCTCCGCCCCTCCCGCCCCTCCCCCCGCACCCGCCCCCGCACCCGAACCCGCGCGTGTGCCGTCTCGCCTTCCCTCTTCCTCTCCACCCCCCACGCCGGACCCCGACGCGCTCTACCGCGAGGCCTCCGCCGCCCACTTCGATCGCAAGGACTACGCCCTCGCCCTCGCCGCCTGGGATCGGTACCTCGCCGCCGCTGGCCCCGCCGGTCGCTTCACCGTCGAGGCCCGCTACAGCCGCGCGATCGCGCTCCTCCGACTCGGCCGCCGCGAGGAAGCCCGCACCGCCCTCGAGCCCTTCGCGCGTGGCGAGTACGGTGGCTACCGCCGCGACGACGCGACGCGCCTCGTCGATTCCCTACGCTGACCGAAACCGACGCGGCGCCGTTCACGGACGCGCCTCGAGCGGGGACGACCATGCATGAACGTCTTCCGCTTACTTCGCAGCCCCCTCCTCCTCACGCTCCTCGTCTCCTCCGCGTGTACCCTCGAAGGTCGGCTGGGCGGGAGCTCGCGCCGCGAGTCACACTCCTCCGAACAGGGATCCATGCCGCGCGGCGAAGCCCAGGGCGAGGGCGCGTCTGCAGGTGCATGTGCAGTGCACGTGGATCGCGGGAAGGAGCTCCTCGTCGTCGACTCGAGCGTCATCCGCGGGCGCGAGTCGAAGAACGAAGTTCCCGGCGCCGCCTTCAGCTTCCGGTCGCAGATGGAAGCCCTCGCCGGCAGCCCCGACGGCGCGTACGAGCTCACCTCGTCGTGGCTCGCGAGCTGGGCGTCGACCATCTCCGTCGGAGTCTCCGAGGCCCCCGTCACTCCGCGCCCCGCCGTCGAGGAGGTGCTCCTCGCGCCCTGGCGCACGGCGGCGCGGACCGCGGCCTCCCCGATGGGCGTCGCTCCCTTTCGCCTCGTCGCGATCGTGAACCGTGTCGACGTCGGCGAGCTCCGCTTCGTCTACACGGCGGTCGACCCGCTCCAGCGGAACGCGCTCGCGATGACGGCGATCGTCGAGCTCATGCTCCCCGACACGCGCACGACGCGCGAATGGGCGGAGGCCTTCCACGAGCTCGGCGGGCTCTCGTTCGACGACACGTACACCGCGAAGCTCGCCGCGCTCGCCCGCGAGGTGACCGAGGGTGCCGATCCGCGCCTGACGCGCATCCGCACGAACGAGGCCGCGTTCCACGACGACTGGGAGCTCCGCGAGTCGCGCCTCGAGCTCAGGTCCAGCCCACCGGCGCTCGCCTTCGTGCTCCTCCCCACGACGCCGAGGGACGGGCTCGATCGCTCCGCGGGCCTCCGGACGTGGCTCGTCGAGAACGAGGACGCGCTCCTCGCGGGCCGCACGCCCGAGCTCCCCCTCGCGATGCAGGCAGGCGCCGCGACGCTCGCGAGCCCCTACCTCACCTGGGCGCGCGGGATGCCCGTCGACGAGGAGGCGCGTCGCACCTTCTCCCTCGGGACCTGCAACGGCTGTCATGGAGGAGAGCGTTCGGGGGATCCGCTCCGCTTCCAGCACATCGCACCGTGGGACGCACCGGGGCCCTACTACGCGCGCGACGGACGCACGCAGGTCTCCACCGACCTCGCCGACCCCGACGGCGGCGAAGACGAGCTCGGACGACGTGCGCGCTTCGTCGAGAAGCTCCTCTGCCGCGCGCCGATCGCGAAGGAGGCCCCCGCCTACGCGCGGCCCTCCTGCCGCTGATCACTGCGGGCGTCCAGCATGCCGTAGATCGCTTCGCGCGCTGGCACGTACCCGGGGGTCATGCGAGAGAACGACCCGGTCGCTGCCGCGAACCCTCCGTCCGACGAAGGCGCCCACCGGCCGGTCGACGGGCGCCCGCCTCCTCCGGAGCCGCCTCCGACCGAGCTCGTGCCTCGTGCAGCGCCTCCGCCTCCTCCGCTCCCCCTCGGGCGCCGGGTGCCGCTCCGCGTGGGAATCGCCGCTGCCGCCGCTGCGGTCGCCGTCGTCTCGCTCGCCGTGACCCTCGCGAGCCAGCCTGGTCTCCCGAAGCGCGCGCGCACGCTCGGCGCCCGGCTCGACCTCGCGGCCGGTGAGGTCACGGTGGAGGACACGGGGGGGAAGGGGAGCGCGCTCTCCGGCACGCCGCTCGGTACCGGCGCTCGGGTGAAGACGGCGCGTGGCGCACGGGCGCTCGTCCGCACCGGCGAAGGGGCGTCGATCTTCCTCCGCGGCGAGACGGCCCTCGAGCTCCGCGAGCGGGACGTCGACGTCGCGAGCGGTGAGGTCTGGCTCGAGGCGCCGCGCGTCGAAGGCGACGCCCTCGCGTGCACCGTCGGCCCCTACAAGGTCTCCGCCTCGGACGCCGGGCTCGACATCCGGCGAGACGGCGACGACATCGTCGTCTACGTCGCGCGCGGTCTCGCCGTGCTCACGTCGCCGGGGGGACGTGTCGAGATCGGCGCCGGCGAGCAGGCCGTCGCGAAGGCAGGTGGCAAGCCGGCCGTCGCCGCCGTCGCCTTCTGGCAGGACTGGACGGGCGGGATGGGAGACCAGCACGCGGCGCGTGGCGTCGCGACCGGGACGGGCCGCATCTACGGCATCGATCCCTCGGCTCCTGCCGGCGCCGCCGCGCACGAGCTCGGCATCGCGAAGCAGGTCGTGAAGGCCGTCGTCCGGGAGGGCATCGCCGAGACCGAGGTCGACCAGACCTTCTCGAACCCGAGCAGCGCGCCGATCGAGGGCTGGTACTGGTTTTCGATCCCCGACGCGGCCACCGTGACGAGCTTCGCGCTGGAGACCAACGGCCAGCTGGTCGAAGGCGAGGTCATCGAGAAGCGGGAGGCCGCCGCGCAGTACGCGAACGCGGCCGCTGCGGGGCACGAGCCCGCCCTCCTCGAGTGGGTGAACGGCCGCACCTACCGCGCGCGCATCCATCCCGTGCCCGCGAGCGGAACGCGTCGCGTGGTGCTGCGTTACATGGAGATGCTCCCGATGGTGGAGGGCAAGACGCGGTACGTCTACCCGCTCCGCTCGGACGATCCCGTCCGGTACGACGAGCTCGCGCTCTCGGTCGACGTCGGGGCGGACGAGGACGAGGTCGAGCTCGCGACGTCGCTCGACGCGCGCGTCGAGACGAAGGGGCGTCAGGTCTCGATGCGCCGGAGCGGCTACGTCCCGCGCGCCGACTTCCAGCTGGAGATCACCGACAAGCGCAGGCGGCCTCCCGTGACGGCGTGGCGCTTCCAAGCGGGCGCGGATCAGGCGGACTACGTCATGCTCCGCTACGCGCCCGACAAGGACTTCACGAAGGCCGCCCCCGAGAGCGCGGACGTCGTGCTCGTCGTCGACACCTCCGCCGGAGGCGACGAGGCGGCGCGCCAGCTCCGGACGCTCGCTGCCGAAGGCGCCCTCCGCGCGCTCAGCGATCGCGACCACTTCGCGCTCGTGACGCTCGATGTCTCGCCGCAGGTCGTCTACCCGAAGGACGGGCTCGCCCCCGCGACCGAGACGGACATCGCTCGTGCCCTCGAGAAGCTCGCCGATCACGTCGCCGGCGGCGCGACCGATCTCGGCGCGATGTTCGAGCCTGCGCTCGCGCGGCTACACGGCAAGGAGCAGGCGGCTGTCGTCTACGTCGGCGACGGCGCTGCCACGTCGGGCGAGACCGCGAGTGAAGCGCTCGCCGAACGCCTCCGCCGGTCGCTCACCGGCTCCCGTGCGCGCTTCTTCGCCATAGGCACGGGGAGCGATGCGAGGCACGAGGTGCTCGCCCAGCTCGCGCGCACCGGCGGCGGCCAGTACGCGCGGGTCGACGAGGCAGGGCAGACGACGGCGCAGGCGCTCCGCCTCGTCAGCTCGCTCAAGAACCCCGTCATCTCCGACCTCGCGATCGACCTCGGCGCAGGCCTCGATCAGCCCATGTATTCTGCAACGGGTAAGCTCTCGCGGGGAGAGGAGCTCGTGCTGCTCGCGCGGTCACATCATCCGCTCCCCGACGCGGTCACGGTCCACGGCCGGATGAACGGCAAGGACTTCGAGACGAAGTACCCGGTGAAGGTCGACACGTCGTCCGTCACCTCGACGCTCGTGCCGCGCCTCTGGGCAGCGGAGTACGTGCGGCGCCTCCTCGGTCAGGGCGCGTCGCCGGAGGAGAGCCGCGCGCAGATCCTCCAGCTCGGGGTCGAGTACGGCCTCGTGACGCCGTTCACGAGCTCGATCGCGCTCGACAGCGAGCTCGCCTACGGCCAGCAGGGGATCGGCCGTCGCGCCTCGCGCCTCCGAGGCGTCCGGCTCACGTCGATCGAGCGCCCTGCCGACGAAGAGCATCTCGTCCGCGGCTTCGCCATCGGCCCCGGAGCGGTCGTGACCGGATGCAGCAAGCGCTCGGCGTCCGCCGAGGGAGCGCCGTCCGCGGCGCAGGCCGCGCCCCATCGCCCCAAGGCTGCCGAGGGGCAGAGCGTCGCCGCACCGGCGGCGACCCCCGAGGCCGTGACCGCAGGCGCCGTCGCCATGCCGTCGCCCGTGGCGAGCGCCGCTCC
>JALHPN010000077.1 GCA_022842465.1 Polyangiaceae bacterium
GGACGGGGGCGAGGTGCCGCTCGTGCCGCGCGGGAGGCGGTGCGCTCGCTCGCGGCGCCACCTTTCGGGTGCCGGACTCCGCCTTCGCCGGCGCGCGGTGGATCATGGCGGCCGGGCTCGGCCTCCGTGGTGCGCCCCCGCGTGCCGCGTCGCGCGCCACCCGACGACGTCCCGCCTCGGCGCTCGCACGGACCCCCTCGAGCCGAGGCCCCCCGAGGTCGGCCGCGTACGGCGCGAGCAGCGTCGCGAGCTCCACCATCGACTGCGGGCGCGCGGCGGGATCCTTCGCGAGGCACCGCGCGACGATCCTCGCGAGGTCGTAGGGCGCGTCCGTGAGCAAGGGAGCGGCGTCGTACGCGACGGCGACGAGGACCGCGGAGGCGCTCTCCCCGTCGAACGGAGGCGCGCCGGAGACGAGCTCGTGCAGGAGCACGCCGACGGACCAGATGTCCGCGCGCGCGTCCACGGCCTCGGAGCGCGCCTGCTCCGGCGCGATGTACGACGGCGAGCCGAACCACGCCGAGGCGCTCGCCTCCCCGAGCGACGAGATCGCGCTCGCGACACCGAACCCGAGGACGGTCGCGTGGAGGGAGCCGTCGCCCTGCGTCGTCAGGACGATCCTCCGCGGCTCGAGGTCCCCGTGCACGAGCCCGTGGGCGTGGGCTTCGGCCATGGCGGCCGAGACCTGCATCGCGAGGTCGACGGCCTCGTCGATCACGAACCTCCCTCGCTCCCGTAGCTCCTCTTCGAGGGAGGGGCCGAGCGCGCGGCTGGTGACGACGTAGGGCATCCCGTCGGGCGTCTTTCCGATGTCGAGGACGCGGGCGACGTTCGCGCCCTGGAGGTTCGCGGCGAGGCGAGCGCGTGCGATGCGCTCCTCGACGTTGGCGCGGTCGCTCTCGGAGTACCCCACGAGAACCTCGATGACGACGGGCTCCCGCCCGTGGAGGCCGCGGCCGTAGAGGGTCACCACCGACGCCTCGCAGGCGACGAGGTCTTCCAGGCGGTAGCGTCCGGCGAGCACGTCGCCGAGCCGGAGAGAGAGCCCCGGGACGACGGAGGCGCGAGGGTCGACGGCGGGACGGAGGCGCGGGACCATGATGCTTCGCAGCCGCTGCACCCCACGTGCCCCGGGCCGAGGTGAGACGCAGCGCGTCATCTCGCCGAGATCGGGCCGGTTTTCCCCGAGCTCGTCAAGGGCGATATGCCCCGGCGGGCTGACCCGCCCTGCTCTCCCTTGACGCCGCGGCGGGAAGGCCTAGGTTGCGCGCCGACTCTGGCACTCACCGACGGTGAGTGCTGACAGCCCCCGCCCCGGCGGGGCGAACGAGGAAAAACTCATGAAGATCCGACCGCTCGCTGATCGACTCGTCGTCAAGCGCACCCAGGAAGAGGAGAAGACCAAGGGGGGCATCATCATCCCCGACACCGCGAAGGAGAAGCCCCTCGAGGGTCTCGTGGTGGCCGTCGGCTCCGGGAAGATCCTGAAGAGCGGCAAGACGGTGGCCCTCGAGGTGAAGGAGGGGGACAAGGTCCTCTTCGGCAAGTACTCGGGCACCGAGGTCAAGGTGGACGGCGAAGAGCTCGTCCTCCTCCGCGAGGAAGACATCCTCGCCGTGTTCACGAAGTGAGCTGAGAGAGAGAAGCAGGAGAAGACATCATGAGCGCCAAGCAGATCCTCTACAGCCGCAACGCCCGCCAGCGCATCCTCCACGGCGTCAACCACCTCGCCGATGCCGTCAAGGTGACGCTCGGACCGAAGGGCCGGAACGTCGTCATCGAGAAGTCCTTCGGCTCGCCCGTCGTCACGAAGGACGGCGTCACGGTCGCGAAGGAGATCGAGCTCCACGACAAGTTCGAGAACATGGGCGCCCAGATGGTGCGCGAAGTGGCCTCGAAGACGAGCGACAAGGCCGGCGACGGCACCACCACGGCCACCGTGCTCGCGCAGGCGATCTACACGCAGGGCCTCATGCTGGTCGAAGCGGGTCACAACCCGATGGAGCTGAAGCGCGGCATCGACGCCGCCGTCACGGCGATGGTCGGCGAGATCAAGAAGCTCGCGACGCCGTCGAAGGACAAGCAGCACATCGCGCAGGTCGGCACGATCTCCGCCAACGGCGACACGTCGGTCGGCGAGATGCTCGCCGAGGCGATGGAGAAGGTCGGCAAGGAAGGCGTCATCACGGTCGAGGAGGCGAAGGGCATGGAGTCCTCCCTCGAGGTCGTCGAGGGCATGCAGTTCGATCGCGGCTACCTCTCGCCCTACTTCGTGACCAACACGGAGAAGATGACGGTGGACCTCGAGAGCCCGTACATCCTCATCAGCGAGAAGAAGGTCTCGGTCATGGCCGACATCATCCCGCTGCTCGAGGGCATCGCGCGTGAGGGGCGTCCGCTCCTCATCATCGCGGAGGACGTCGAGGGCGAGGCGCTCGCCACGCTCGTCGTCAACAAGCTCCGTGGCGCGCTCAAGGTCTGCGCCGTCAAGGCGCCGGGCTTCGGCGATCGCCGCAAGGAGATGCTGAAGGACATCGCCACCCTCACGGGCGGCCAGGTCGTCAGCGAGGACCTCGGCGTGAAGCTCGAGTCGATCACGCTGAAGGATCTCGGGACCGCCAAGCGCGTCTCGGTCGACAAGGACAACACGACCCTGGTCGACGGCGCGGGTGACACCAAGGAGATCAAGGGCCGGGTCGAGACGATCCGGAAGCAGATCGAGAACACCACGAGCGACTACGACCGCGAGAAGCTCCAGGAGCGCCTCGCGAAGCTCGCGGGCGGCGTCGCGGTCGTCAAGGTCGGCGCGGCGACCGAGACCGAGATGAAGGAGAAGAAGGCCCGCGTCGAGGACGCGCTCCACGCGACGCGCGCGGCGGTCGAAGAGGGCATCGTCCCGGGCGGCGGTGTCACGCTCCTCCGCGCGAGCAAGGCGCTCGACGGCCTCAAGGTCGAGGGCGAGCAGCAGTTCGGCGTGAAGCTCGTCCGCCGCGCGGTCGAGGAGCCCCTCCGCCAGATCGCGAAGAACGCGGGCCAGGACGGCTCGGTCGTCGTCGAGAAGGTGCGCAACGGCACCGGGAACTTCGGCTTCAACGCGGCGACCGACCAGTACGAGGACCTCGTGAAGGCCGGCGTCATCGACCCCGCGAAGGTCGTCCGCTCGGCGCTCGAGTTCGCCGCCAGCGTCTCGGGCATGATGCTCACCACCGAGGCCCTCATCGCCGACAAGCCGAAGAAGAAGGAAGCCGGCGGCGGCGGCGGCGGCGGCATGGGCGGCGGCATGGGCGGCATGGGCGGCATGGGCGGCATGGGCGGCATGGGCGACTTCGACATGGACTGAGCCTCCCGGCTCACGTCGGTCGTCCCTGACGAACGAACGAAGCCCCGGTGTCCGCGAGGACGCCGGGGCTCTCGTCTTTCTGCGGTCTGCTCAAGTCGTGACGACGCGCACGTTCCCACGGCGCGCGCGCATCACCGTCGCGCGAGCGTCCTCGAACGTCCCGCGGATGAACTTCGCCTTCGGCACGACGATGCACCAGGGGCCACGGCCCCTGACGGCGATCACGTTCTCGTCGCCGCCCGGGCTCGGGGTGTCGATCTCCGCCGCGTCGGTCACCTCCGCCCAGGCGAGGCGCTCGCCGCCGCGCGTGACTCCCATGGCGTCGATCGTGACCCGCTCGACGCCCCCGCCGAGGTGACGGGTCCAGCGCTGGTGATCGCGGATCGCCGCGGCGCGCCGCGCGAGCCGGCACGCCATGCCCGCGACCACGACCGACACGAGCAGCTCGGTCGTCGCGTGCGGTCCGAACGCTCGCGCGGCGCCGAGGAGCGCGAGGAACGGGACCCAGTAGACGCTCATGCGGATCCACGTCGGCTGGAGGACCTCGTAGGGCCTCGGCGTCACCGCACGGGTCGACGTCTCGAGAACCACCGCCGGAGCCGTCACGTCCTTCGCTGCCGTCGCCGTCATCGTCCCGGTGACATACCCAGGCGACACGGCCGTGCCCAGAGGATCCTGCGCCTCACTCAGAGAAGCTGCTTGATCTGCTTCTCGAGCGCCTGGATGTCGGCATCGCCCTCGAACTTCTCGTGCACGTGGCGGACGACGCCCTGCTTGTCGACGAGGAAGGCGGTCGGCATCACCTTCACGCCCCATCGCTTCGGCGCGGTCCGCGAGTCGTCCCACCCGACGGTGAACGTGGCCTCGCGACCGCGGCCCTTCAGCCAAGCCGGGATCGAAGCCTTCTCCTCCGGCTCGTCGGCCGAGACCGCGAGGATCTCGAGGCCGCTCGCCTTGTACTTCACGTAGAGGTCCTGGTAGGCCGGGAAAGACTCCTTGCAGGGGCCGCACCACGTCGCCCAGAAGTCGACGAGGACCACCTTGCCCTTCGGGATCCTGACGCGCCCCTTCGCGCCGATCCGCTCGGCGTCGAGCGCGGGCGCTGCGTCACCGACCTTCACGGGACCGGCCGCCGCCCCTGGCGTCGTCGGCGGAGGCGTCGCCCCGTCGTTGCACGCGGCCGAGAGCCCGAGGAGCGCGATGGCGAGGAAGGCCCGGCGCGAGGGAGTGCTCATCGGTCGATCCTACGTCGCCGCGGCCGCCCCGCTACCCCGTGTCCGGCGAATGCGCGACTCGCGCACGAGACCGCCATGTGGGTCTGTCCTCTCGAGAGGACGCGCTGTCTCGTGACGAGGCCGGTCCGGCGTCTCGCCCGGGCTGCGTGCGCCGGATTTCCGCGCGATGGGGCGGCCCGCGGCTGGCGCGGCGGTTGCTCTTCGAGGTCTCCGTGATGCCCAGGCAGACCTCGAAGCGGTTCGGCGTGCTCGGCCCTCTCGCCCTCGCCGTGGCGGCGCTGCTCGGCGCCTCCTACGAGCGCCCGGTCCTCGCGGAAGGGGAGGGCGACGCCGCCCGCCGGGAGCGGTGCGCGACCCGCCTCTCGATAGCCCTCGTCGGCCGGAGCGCGACGCCGGCGTCGATCGCGGAGGCGAACCCGCAGGACGGGGTCGACGCGCTGATCGCCGACCCCGCGTTCGTCGATCGGTTCGCGCGCTACGCGAACCGCGAGCTGAACCCGGAGCCCGGACAGACCGCGGCCGAGGACGCGACCTACACCCTCGCGAAGCACGTGCTCGAGCAGAAGAAGCCGTGGAAGGAGATGTTCGTCGGCGCCTACGAGGTGGCGGACACGGTGACCCCGCGCGCGGACGGGCTCGGTTACTTCCGGAGCGCCGCCTGGATGAAGCGCTACGCAGGCAACGAAGAGGACGGCTACCGCCTCGTCGCCGCCTACCGCATCCTCCAGAACACGACCGGCCTCCAGCTCTCCGCGACGACGAACGTGGCCGGCGCGGATCTGAGCGCGGCCGGCCGTCAGAGCGGAGCCTGCGCGGGCTGTCACTACGGGAGCTGGTACGCGCTCGACAAGGTCGCCCGCGTCCTCAGCCGGCGCCAGGGGCTCGGGAGGAACATGACGTTCCTCCCGCCGACGGACGGTCCGCAGCAGATCCTCGGCGGCAAGACCATCGCCGACGACGCCGCGCTCGTGAACGCGCTCGTCGCGTCGCCGAGCTTCCAGGTGAACGCCTGCCGTCTCGCCTTCCGCTTCCTCTACGCGCGGAACGAGAGCGCGTGCGAGGCGGCCGTCTTCGACCGCTGCATGGACGCCTTCGCCGCCGAAGGGACGATGCAGTCCGCCGTGTCCGTCATCGCCAGAGACGCCTCGTTCTGCCAGTGAGCCCCATGAAGACCTCCCTCCACCTCCTCTCGGTCCTCCCCGCTTCCTTTCTCCTCTTCGCTTGCGGGGGGACGGACGACTCCTCCCTCCGCGCGTCGACGCCCGAGGTCCCCTCCGCGAGCGTCGACGCGTCCACCCCCGACCCCGCCGCCGTCGTGTGCACGGGAGGGAAGGACTACGCCGACTTCGACGGCGCGACGCTCCTCGGCCTAAGGACGCACGTCCCTGCCGGCACCGACCGGGCCCGGCTGAAGCCGTACGACGTTCTCGCTGCAGAGTACACGCGTGTCCTCGGCGCCGCCCCAGCGAGCCTCGCGGGCGCCGCGGACACGTTCGGGCGGACGGCCCCTCGCTGGTACGAGGAGCCGTCGATAGGAGGCGTCGGTCTCCAGACGGCCTACCGCGTCGCGTTCGACGGCTGCCTCGCCTTCGTCGCGAAGGGCGGCTTCCCCGACGCTCCCAACGCCGCGAACGCCGGCGAGCGGTGCGGGGCGATGACCCGCGCCTTCTGGAGCCGGACGGCGTCGCCGGACGAGATCGCCGCGTGCGTGGACGTCGCCGTGGTCGGCTCGGCGGGCGAGGCCGACATGTCGAAGCGCTGGGCCTACGCCTGCGCCGCCGTCCTCACGGCCTCGGGCTTCCTCACCTACTGACATCCAGGAGCTGTCGACCATGGTTCGTTCCCGACTCTCGCGACGTGGATTCCTGAAGGCGCTCGGCGTCACCGCCGGAGCCGCGGCTGGCGCCCGCGTCTTCGGCCCGCTCTTGCCGGACGCACACGCCGCGGGCGAGCCTGCGTCGGTCGTGATCGTGCACCACATGGGTGGCTACAACGCGCTCTTCGCGAGCGCGGCCCCGCTCCAAGGGAAGTTCGGGGTGACCGCCTCGAACTTCACCGCGCTCGGCAACGGCGTCTCGATGGACAACACGCTCGCCGACGCGCTCTCGCCGTTCGCGAAGACGCACGTCGCGACGATCGGCGTCGCGCACGGTCGAAGCGCCCACCCCGAAGCGCGCGCCGCGATCTGGTCGAACGCCGGCAAGTGCTTCGCGCACGAGCTCGCCGCGGCCATGGGAGGGACGGGCTCGAACAAGGCGCTCTTCGCCGGCCAGCAGGACATCGACGAGCGACCCCGCGCCGCCGTCTCCGGCGTCGCGTTCGAGAACGTGACGGACATGCGGAGCTACCTCGACGCCATCGGCGCGAACGGGCCTGGGCCGCGAGATCCGGACCGCGCCCGAATGCTGGCGGCCCTCCGCGGCGCCGACGCGATGTCGAAGCACGCGCTCGACGCGAACCCGCGCTCGCTCATGGGCATGCGCCAGGGCTTCGCCTCCGCGGTCGAGACGCTCTCGCGGCCGCCGGCCTCCTTCGACCTCGCCGAGCTCCAGACGGCCTACGGCCTCGGCGCCGCCTCCCGGGTCGCGTCGTTCGCGTCGAAGATGGCCGCGGCGGAGCTCTTCGTGCGGACGGGCGCGAACGTCGTCACCCTCGTCGACGGCGGCTGGGACACGCACGGCGACATCAACGGCACGCGCGTGCGCAACCAGATGACGGAGAACGCGGCCGCCCTCCGCGCGTTCGTCGCGCGGATGATCACGGAGGCGAGCACGCGCAACGTCGTGCTCTGCCTCCTCGGCGACTTCGCGCGGAGCCTCCCCGGCTCCGATCACCAGCCGAACCTCTCGGCGACGGTCATCGGCAGGCGCGTCAAGCGAGGCACGACGGGCAACGTGAACGGAGACGTCGAGCTCGGCTCCGGAGCCGCCGGGACCAAGGAACTCTGGGCCTATCTCGCCTCGGCGGCGGGAGTGACGTCGACCCCCTTCGGCGCCGACCCCCACCGTCTCGTCGCCTGATCGGCTCGTCGTCTGATCCGCGTCGCGCGCGAGCTCAGAAGAGCGCCTTGATCTCCTTCTCGATCTCGGCTTCTTCACCGTCGTGGTAGCCGCGGTGGATGTGGCGGACGATGCCGGTCTTGTCGACGATGTACGCCGACGGCATGTTCTCCACCTTCCACTGCTCGGCGACGGGCTTGCCGCCCCAGCCGACGGGGAACTTCACCGCGCCGTGGTTCTTCGCGAAGCCGGGGATCTCCTTCTTCGCGTCCTCCTCGTCGACCGACACCGCGGCGATCTCGAGGCCCGAGACCTTGTACTTGACGTAGAGGTCCTGGTACTTCGGGAACGATTTCTTGCAGGGCTCGCACCACGTCGCCCAGAAGTCGACGAGCGTGACCTTGCCGGGCGTGATGGCGACCTTGCCCGCGCCGTTGAGCGAGTCGAGCGAGAGGTTGGGGGCCTTGTCGCCGACCTTCACGCCGGCGCCGCCGCCGCCGCCGCTCGAGCTCTTCGTCTCGGTCTTCGCATCGCCGCTCGAAGAGGACGAGCCGGGCGACTTCGCATCGGGCGTCTCGCCGCCGCACGCTGCGACGGAGAACATGCAAACGGCCACGAAGGCCATGGGAGTACGCATACGCATAGGGACGATTCTACAGCATTCACTCGGCTCGCGAAGAGGATCCTCCCACGGGATCGCGCCATCGCGCACGGCGGCGCTCGGCGAGCTTCGCGACGATCTCGGCGAGCCGCGCGTCCCCCTTTCGCTTGCTGTCGTGGCGGACCCCTTTCTGGTGGTTGCAGCGCGCACATGCGAGCGCGAGGTTCGTCAGCTCGTCCGTGCCGCCGTGGCTCGTCGGAAGGATGTGCTCGATCGTCGCTCGGCTGACGGGCTCGCCGTCGAGGGCGATGACGAGGTGGCCCCCGCAGTGGAGACACTTGCCGATCCAGGCCTCGTTCGCCCCGTGGCGGCCGCGCACGAACGTCGCGTCCGTGGCGACGATCGCCAGCATCTTCCGTCGCTTCGCGGTGCCGGACACCCGCCGAGGATAGATCCTCGCCGAGCGCGAGCGGATGCTGGTTTTTGACTCGACCGAAACGCGAAGGGTAAGCTCGGAGGGCCCGATGCGTCCGCTCGTCGCGAGGAGAACCGTGTGCAGCTACGCGTAGTCGGCTGCCATGGCGGGGAGACTCCGAGACATCGGACGAGCGCCTTCGTGCTCGACGAGCGCCTGGCCATCGACGCCGGCTCGCTCACGAGCGGCCTCGACCTGAAGCTCCAGTGCCAGCTCGAGGCCGTGCTCGTCAGCCACTCCCACCTCGATCACATCCGGGATCTCGCGACGATCGCGGACAACCGCGCGCAGGCGGGGTGCAAGCCGCTCGTCGTCGCCGGGACGAGAGCGACGCTCGGCGTCCTCAAGAAGCACTTCTTCAACAACCTCCTCTGGCCCGACTTCACGCAGATCCCGACCAAGGAGGAGCCGACCATCGCGTACCTGGTCCTCACGCCCGAGGTCCGGACCGTGATCGCCGGCTACGGCGTCCGGGCGATCGCCGTCAGCCACACGATCGACACCTGCGCGTTCATCGTGGACAAGGGCGGCCAGTCGATCGCCTACAGCGGCGACACCGGTCCGACCGAGCGGCTCTGGAAGGTCCTCGACGAGCAGCAGGATCTCCGCGCCCTCCTCATGGAAGTGAGCTTCCCGAACGAGGAGCAGCGGGTCGCCACCGTCAGCGGGCACCACACCCCGCAGACCCTCCTCACGGACCTGAAGAAGCAGCGCGACGCGCGCCGGGCGCCGACGCTCCTCTACCACATCAAGCCTGCGTTCCAGTCGCAGGTCGAGCGCCAGTGCGCGAAGCTGAAGGGCGTCGACCTGACCGTGCTCGCGCTCGGCGATCAGCTCCTCCTCTGACCCTTCGGGGGCTGGCCGGCACGGGAGGCTTTTGCGGCGCGCTCGCGTTTGCTACACCGTCTGACCCCGTGTCCGACGCCTCCCCGAGCCAGAGCAGCGATATCTCCGTCCCCGGGCTCGAGGACGACGAGGAGGGCACGCGCATCGTCCGCGAAGAGCTCCAGCTCCTCGCCGTCGTACAGCGCGCGCTCGGCCCCGACGACGCGCCCGCGAGCGTCCGCTCACCGAGCAGCCCGCCTGGGCCGAGCATCGCGGAGGCCCTCGCCCAGGACGACAAGCGCATGCTCGAGCTCCGGGACGAGCTCGCCACGGCGAAGCCCGAGGACATGGCGTCGCTCCTCGACCAGATGCACCAGCTCGGCGCGCTGCGCGGGCTCCGGGGCAAGGGGGCGACCGGCACGCTCGATCGGCGGAGCCCCTACTTCGGCCATCTCCGCCTCGAGGAGACGGTGACTGTTCGCGGCAGGCCAGGGCAGCCCGCCAAGCAGCGCCGTCGCGACGTGCTCGTCGGCAACAAGCAGTACCTCGACCCCGCCGCAGGGATCCGGATCGTCGACTGGCGAAACGCGCCCGTGAGCCGGATCTTCTACCGCTATCGCGAGTCGGACTCCTACGAGGAGACGCTCGGCGAGCAGCCCGTGGAAGGGGAGGTGCTCGCGCGACGCACGGTCACGATCGTCGACGGCGTCCTCCGGAAGGTCACCGCCGCGCAGGGGACGTTCGTCGTCGAGGCGAACGGGCGCTGGCGTCGGGCAGAGCAGAGCACGTCGCGCCTCCGGCTCCCGCGCGAGAGAGTCGCGGGAGCTCCGGCGCCCACCGCGGCCTCGAGCGTCGCTTCGCCCGATCGACTCCTCCCCTCGATCGCCGCGATGCTCGACAAGGAGCAGTACGACCTCATCACGCGGCCAGGCACGGGCCTCGTCGCGATCCAGGGAAGCGCAGGGAGCGGCAAGACGACGGTCGGCCTTCATCGCGTCGCCTATCTCCACGCGACGGCTCCGCAGCGCTTCCGCGCGAACCGGCTGCTCGTCATCGTCCCGAACGAGGCGCTCATCCATTACACGAGCCGCGTGCTCCCGGGCCTCGGCGTCGAGGGCGTGCCCGTGATGACGTTCGCGCGCTGGTCCGTGCGCGTCCTTCATGATCTCTTCCCGCGGCTCCCGAGCGCGATCAGCGAGGAGACGCCGCCGCTCGTCGGCCGGGTCAAGAACCACCACCGGATGATCGACGCGATCGACGCCGTGGTCTCCGAGGTCGAGGCGCGGATGGATGCGAAGGCCGCCGCCGCGATGGCGCGCTGGCCGGAGGGCGACCGCGTCCTCGCGGCCTACCGCGCGACGAAGGGCGTCGCCGACAAGCGCGTCACGATGCTCGGCCAGTGGGTCTCCGGCAAGCGCGAGATCCCGGGCGTCCCTCCCGCGTCCGGCCTGTCGGACGTCACGATGAGCGCGGCCGTGGCGCTCGGCCAGGAGCTCCGGAGCGAGTCTCGATCGATGCTGGGGATCTGGGACGAGATCCTGACGAGCCGCGCGCGCCTCGACGCGTTCTTCGGCGAGGCGTTCGGCACCGGGCAGCTCGACCAGGTCCACGAGTGGTGCGTCCGCCAGGCGCGCATCCGCTCCGAGCACGAGCGCGACGGCGACACGCCCTCGCTCGACAGCGAGGACTACGCGCTCCTCCTCCGCATCTGGCAGGTCCTGCGCGGCCCGTTGCTCGACATCGAGGGCGCGCCGCTCAACGTCGCGCACCTCTTCGTCGACGAGGTCCAGGACGCGAGCCCCGTCGAGCTGAAGGTGCTCCTCGATCTGGCGGCGAGCCCCAAGGACGACGGGCGCGCCGATCCGACGCAGCTCTCCGTCACGCTCGCGGGCGACATGGCCCAGCGCATGAAAGAGGACGACGAGCAGCACGTCGCTTTCGACTGGGACGAGGCGCTGAAGCAGCTCGGGGTCCCCGGCGGCGCCGGGATGATCGAGCCGCTCAAGGTGAGCTACCGCTCGACGGCGGAGATCACGTCGTTCGCGCGCGGCGTCCTCGGTCCGTTCGCCCACGAGGCGGAGCCGATCGCGACGCGGAACGGGCCGCCGGTCGAGCTCTTCTCCTTCGGATCCGCGGGCGAGGCGGTCGCCTTCCTCGCCGACGTGCTCCGCGATCTCGCCCTCGCCGAGCCCGAGGCGAACGTGGCGCTCCTCTCGCGCTTCCCGCAGCAGGCGGAGGTCTACTTCGAGGGCCTCACCCGCGCCGAGGTCCCGAACGTCCGGCGCGTCCGCAAGCAGGACTTCACGTGGGAGCGCGGCTTCGACATCACGGACGTCCGGCAGACGAAGGGGCTCGAGTTCGACGAGGTCATCCTGCTCGAGACGACACGCTCGAGCTACCCCGACACGGCGCAGGCGCGTCACGGGCTCTACGTCGGCGCGACGCGCGCGGCCCACCAGCTCTGGTGTCTCTCGAGCGAGGCAGCGTCGCCGCTCGTGGAGGAGGGCCTCGCGGCGCAGGCGGCGTCGGCGGCGAAGGCTGCCGAGGCGAAGGAGGCCTGAAGTGACGCCCCCCGCGCGGAAACGAGTCGCGGTCGTCGGAGGCGGCGCCTGGGGCACCGCCCTGGCGGCGCACGCGGCGCGGCTCGGGCACGAGACGCTCCTCTGGGCGCGCGAGGCGGACGTCGTCACGGGCGTCAACGACGCCCACGAGAACGGCCTCTTCCTCCCCGGCGTACCGCTCCCGCCCGAGCTCCGCGCGTCCAGCGACGCCGCCGAGGTCCTCGCCGGCGCCCACATCGTCATCCTCGTGCCGCCTTCGCAGTTCCTCCGCAACGTGGCAGCGACGATCGCGCCGCACCTCGCGAAGGGCGCCATCGTCGTCGTCGCCTCGAAGGGGATCGAGGAGGGCACGCTCGCCCTCATGCATGCCGTCGCGGCCGAGGCGCTCCCCGCGGTCGATCCGCGGACGATCTGCGCCCTGTCCGGCCCGAGCTTCGCGAAGGAGGTCGCCGCCGGCCTGCCGACCGACGTCGTCGTCGCCGCGAAGGACGCCGCCACCGCGCAAGTCGTCGCGGACGCGCTCCACGCGCCGATGTTCCGCGTCTACACGAGCCGCGACCCGGTCGGCGTCGAGGTCGGCGGCGCGCTGAAGAACGTGGTGGCGGTCGCGGCCGGCGCTTGCGACGGGCTCGGGCTCGGCAACAACGCCCGCGCGGCGCTCGTCACGCGCGGCATCGTCGAGATGGCGCGCTTCGGCGTGGCCCTCGGCGGCGAGCCGCTCACGTTCATGGGGCTCTCGGGGATGGGCGATCTGGTCCTGACGGCGACGGGCGCGCTCTCGCGCAACCGCCAGCTCGGGATCAAGGTCGCCGAGGGGCTCGACGCGAAGGCCTACCTCGCGTCGCAGCGCACCGTCGCGGAGGGCTTCTCGACGGCTCGCGCCGCCTGGCAGCTCGCGCAGAAGCTCGGCATCGACGCGCCGATCACCGAACAGGTCCACGCCGTCCTCCACGAGGGGAGGCCGATCCTCGAGGCGCTGAAGCTCCTCATGACACGCTCCCAGAAGGACGAGCTCGAAGGGATCATCCCGCCGTCTCTGCCGCCTCTCCCGTGACGGCGAGCGCTTCGGCGCGGGCGCGGAGGACGTGCTCGATGATCTCGTCGACGCCTTGACCCGTGTTGCAGCGGGCGAAGACGAGCGGGCCGCCGTCACGCATGCGTTCGGCGTCCTTCTGCATCACGTCGAGGCTCGCGCCGACGAAGGGCGCGAGGTCGATCTTGTTGATGACGAGCAGATCGCTCTGCGTGACGCCGGGGCCGCCCTTGCGGGGGACCTTGTCGCCGCCCGCGACGTCGACGACGTAGATGGTGAAGTCGACGAGCTCGCGCGAGTACTGCGCGGCGAGGTTGTCGCCGCCGCTCTCCACGACGAGGAGCTCGGGAGAGACCTCGCGCATGAGCTGATCGAGCGCGTCGAGGTTCGGGGTGATGTCCTCGCGGATCGCCGCGTGCGGGCAGCCCCCGGTCTCGACCGCGCGGATCTGCGCCGACGGGAGCGCGTCGTTCCGCTGGAGGAACTCGGCGTCCTCCCGCGTGAAGATGTCGTTCGTGACGACCCCGAGGCGCATGCCGCCCTTGAGCTTCCGGCAGAGCGAGAGCACGAGGGCCGTCTTGCCGCTCCCCACGGGCCCCCCGATGCCGACCGTGAACGCGCGCTCCGCGAACGACCGCGCCTTCCGGGGCGCTCGCTGGCGGAAGAGCCCGGGGTGCGTCCACGTCTCGTGGTGATGGTCGTGCGGGTGATCGTGATGGTGATGATCGTGCATCGGTCTCTCCTCAGGACTGGAACATCCGTGCGTCGAGCTCGTCGTGCTTCGCTCCCCAGAGCTCGAGGAGCGGGGCCGTCGTCGCGACGTCGTCGACGGAGAGCGCGCGCGACGCCTCGAGCACGCGGTCCATGAGCGGCGCGCGCGCGGCCTGGATGGCCTGCGCCTCGAGCGGCCCCACGAGGCCGAGCCGGACGGCCGACGAGAGCACCTGCCGCGCCGTCCCGTGGAGGAACGCGACCTCGGCGTCCCCGGAGGATACCCCGAGCGCACCGAAGAGCGCGCCGAAGACGGGCGCCTGGTGGGCCGGCCCCCGCGCCGCGTGCGCGGTCACGAGGCGCACCCGCGCGTCTTCCCCGAAGGCGCGGGCCGCCGCGCTGGCGAGCGAGCGGCCGAGCGCCCGGCTCGCGCGGTTCGCGACGTGGCTCGGCACGGTCGCGTCACACCGACCGTCGAGCGCCGCGAGCTCGGAGGGCGACTCCGCGGCGATGCGGACGAAGGGCAGGAGGGCGTGCCCGGCCTGCCAGAGCGCCGCGTCGAGGAGCTCCTCGGGGCTCGTCCTCCCCCCGATCGTGACCGCCGCCTCGATCCCCGTCGAGTGCGCGAACGCGCCGCTCGGGAACGCGGCGTCCGCGAGCTGGAGGAGGAGCCAGGGCCCGGGGGAGGGGGAGGGGGAGGGGGCCATGGTCAGAAGAGGGAGTAGAGCCGCGCGAGCGCGACGCGCGTGGCCGGCGTGCTCCGAAGGAGCGCTCCGTCGGCGAAGACCTCGTAGCTCTCGGGATCGACGCGCATCGAGGGGAGCGCGTCGTTCAGCTTCATGTCCGCCTTCCCGAGCTTCCGGCACCGGCGGACCGCGTTGAGCCGCTTCGAGAGCCCGAGCGCGGCGATGTGGCCCTCGGACAGCGCCCGCTGCGAGACGAAGGCGATCGACGTGGCGCCCGTCGCGCGTCCGAAGGCGCCGAACATCGGCCGCATGTACGCCGGCTGCGGGGTAGGGATCGAGGCGTTCGGATCGCCCATCTGCGCCCACGCGATGAACCCGCCCTTCAGGACGAGCTCCGGCTTGACGCCGAAGAACCCCGGGCGCCACAAGACGAGGTCCGCCCACTTGCCGACCTCGACGGACCCGATCTCGTGCGACATGCCATGGGCGATCGCCGGGTTGATCGTGTACTTCGCGACGTAGCGCCGGACGCGGAGGTTGTCCGCCGACGAGGTCTCCCCCGGGAGCCGCCCCCGCTCGTCCTTCATCTTCGCCGCGGTCTGCCAGGTCCGGCAGATCACCTCGCCGACGCGTCCCATCGCCTGGCTGTCGGAGGCGATGATGCTGAGCGCCCCGAGGTCGTGGAGGACGTCCTCTGCGGCGATCGTCTCTCCGCGGATCCGGCTCTCGGCGAACGAGACGTCCTCCGGGATCGTCCGATCGAGGTGGTGACACACCATGAGCATGTCCAGGTGCTCGTCGAGCGTGTTCACCGTGAAGGGTCGCGTCGGGTTCGTCGAGCTCGGGAGGACGTTCGCCTCGCCGCACACGCGGAGGATGTCGGGCGCGTGGCCGCCGCCTGCGCCTTCCGTGTGGTACGTGTGGATCGTCCGCCCCTTGAAGGCCGCGATCGAGTCGTCCACGTAGCCGGACTCGTTGAGGGTGTCGGTGTGGATCGTGACCTGGACGTCCTCCGCGTCGGCGATCCCGAGACAGCAGTCGATCGCCGACGGGGTCGTCCCCCAGTCCTCGTGGAGCTTGAGGCCGACGGCGCCGGCGCGGATCTGGTCGACGAGCCCCTCCGACAGGGAGGAGTTGCCCTTGCCCGTCAGCCCGATGTTCACGGGGAGGACGTCGGTGGCGAGGAGCATCAGCTCGATGTGGCGCGCGCCGGGCGTGCAGGTCGTCGCGTTCGTTCCGGTCGCGGGTCCTGTCCCGCCGCCGATGAAGGTGGTCACGCCGCTCGCGAGGGCCTCGTGCGCCTGCTGCGGGCAGATGAAGTGCACGTGGCTGTCGATGCCGCCGGCGGTGAGGATCATGCCCTCGCCCGCGATCGCCTCCGTGGTGACCCCGACGATCATGTTCGGCGTCACGCCGCTCATGACGTGCGGGTTGCCGGACTTGCCGATGCCGACGATGCGACCGTGCTTGATCCCGACGTCGGCCTTGTAGATCCCCGTCCAGTCGACGACGAGCGCGTTGGTGATGACGACGTCGAGCGCCTGATCGTCGTCGGCGCCTGGCATCTGGCCCATGCCGTCGCGGAGCACCTTTCCTCCGCCGAAGATGCACTCGTCTCCGTAGGAAGCGAGGTCCTTCTCCACCTCGACCACGAGCCCGGTGTCGCCCAGGAGGACGCGGTCGCCGGTCGTCGGCCCGTACATCGCGACGTACGCCGCGCGGCTCATCCGGCTCACGACGCCCCCTCCGTGGGCTCGGGGAGCTTGCCGGACGCGCGCTCGAAGTAGCGCGCGACGTCCATCGCGCGCGTCCCCTCGACATCCTCCGTCGTCGCGTTCGCCACCAGCGTGACCGTCCGCGTCTCGCCGGGCTCGAAGCGCACCGCCGTGCCCGCGGGGATGTCGAGGTGGCATCCCCGCGCCGCCTCGCGATCGAAGTCGAGCGCGCGGTTCGTCTCCGCGAACGGGTAGTGGCTCCCGACCTGGATCGGCCGGTCGCCCCTGCTCGTGACCGTCAAGGTCACGCGCGCTCGCCCTTCGTGGAGCAGGATCTCCCCCGGGAGCGCCTCGATCCGCCCCGGCTCGACCTCGGGCTCCGGCGGACCGAAGACGGCGAGATCGGGGACCGGCAAGAAGCTGCCGTGGAGCGCCAGGGCGAGGTCCCCGTCCTCGAGCGTGATGGGATCGTGCACCGTGACGAGCTTCGTCCCGTCGAGGAACGTGCCTTCGACCTGCACGTCGTGCAGGAGCGAGGCGACGCCGGGCAGCACCTGCCTCCGCCCGAGGATGCGCCGTCCGACGTCCATCAGCTCGGCGACGCTCTTGCCGTCGCGGACGAGCTCGAGGATCTGCGTCGCCAGGAGCGCGACCGCCTCGGGGTGATTCAGGCGGAGGCCGCGCGCGAGCCGCTTCTGCGCGAGAACGCCCGCCTGGTGGAGGATCAGCTTGTCGAGATCGCGAGGAGAGAGGTGCATGCGAGGGACGGTGGGTGGGCGGGCGCCTGGGAGCGTTCAGCGACGCGACGCGAAGGTATCCACCGCGTCGATGTCGGGGAGGTTTCGGAGCCGTCTCCGCGCCTCGTCGAGCGCGGCATCCGGCCTCGTCGCGGCGATGCGCACGAGCGCGCCGTCCTGCGTGGGGAGGCGGCTCGGCGCGACGATCACGTCCCGTCGCCGGGACGGCGCCTCGAGGAGCGCGTCGCGGATCGGGGCGCTGCGGGCGCCGATCGCGCTCACCGTCACGAACGCGTCGTACGGCGCGACGCGCGGGAGGACCGGCGCGTGCGCGGCGTCGAGGACCACGGCGTCGTCGAGCGCGCGCGCCCCGTCGCGCGTCACGCGCGTGCGCAGCGCCAGCCGCTCCATCGACCATCGCTCGCCGTAGGCCGGGCGCCCCGACGTGAAGCCGTCGAGCACGACGCACGCGCCTCGCTCGCCGAGGACGACGTCCGTGAGGCCGTCGAAGCGCGCGCCTCGGAAGCACGCGACGGGATCGAGCAGCACGACGAGCGTCCCGTCGACGCGCGCGCGGACGATCTGGGAAGACGAGCCGCGGAAGACCTTCGTGCTCGCCTGCGTGAAGAGAACGAGCGTCGCGCCCGCCTCGACGACCACGTCGACCTCGACGCGATCCCCGTCGACGAGCCCACCGCCGAACGTGACGAGGCATACCGAGCAGCCCGCGCGCTGGCCCGGAAACGTCGGCACGACGTAGCGCAGCGGGCTCGACGCACGAGCCTCCGCGAGCCCCGTCCGCCCCCGCGTCGCGCGCGCGACGAGACGCCCCCGCGCGACGCAAGGCTCGCGCGGCGCGACCAGGGGCAGGGAAGACCGGCTCGGAGCCACGGCTGACGCTCGCCTCCCTGTTCTTCCGCGTCAATGCACCGCGTCAGCTCGGTGCCGGCACGCAGACCGACGCGACGCAGACGAAGCGGACGACGTGAGCGAGCCGGCGTTCGTCCGCCGTGCGCCTGCCGCCCCGGCGGGCGCATGCTCACAGTTGACATAATGCATCTTATGCGAAATTTGAACGGGGCGATTCCCCGAGAAAATGGGCCTGCGGGCGCCTTCCCCGGCTCACGGTCGCTTCGTCTCGCCCGGCTCGCCGACGAGCTTCCGGAGCTGCCAGGCCTGCACCCGCGCGGCGAGCTCGTTCTTCGCCGACGCCGCTCGGAGAGACCCGATGACGAGCGCCGGCGCGAGGATGGACGTCAGCACCGCCGAGTACATGAAGAAGGACGTCATGCCCTCCGGGAGATCGATCACCGGCGACCGGATGACGAGGTTCCCGGCCTCGAACCCGAGCGTCTTCGGGAAGAGCCCGAACCGCTCGCCGAAGATGCTCACGGTCCACCCGACGCTCGTGAGCAGCACCCCGAGGAGCCGCAGTTGCCACTCGCGGACGAGCGCGAAGAGCGCCGCGTGGACACCGAGCAGCGTCGGCACGATCAGGTACGGGCCGTAGACGTTCGTGAGGTACACGGACGTCGTCACGCCCGTCACGAGGACGGCGCCGAGGAGCTTGTACGACGGCCGGACGGCCGCGGCGATGCTCAGGAGCATCGCGATCGCCCACCCGACGTGACACAGCGTGAAGACGAGCGTGTTCCGCACCCCGAGGCTCAGCGTCGTGACGGCGTTGACGGAGATGTAGCCGTAGAGGCAGGCCGCCGCGATGCCGCCCATGCGGAGGCGCCGCCGGATCGCGACGTGATCCTCCTCCAGGACCTCCCGCGGGACCTCGCGCGGCGCCGTCGTCAGGAGCTTCACGAACGTCTGCAGCGCGGTCTCGTTCTCGGGGTCGAGCGCGAGCGCGCGGCCCACCTCCCGGAGCGCCGTCTCGCGCGCCGCCTCCTGCGCCGCCGTCTCGCCCTGCCCGAGCGCCTCGTCGGCCGCCGTCTTCGCGGAGGCGGCGTGCTTCTTCGCGCCGACCTTGCGGAGCTCCCGGTCCCGGTCACCCTCGAGATAAGCCTCGAGCTTCTCCTGCATCGCCAGCGCCGTCGGGAACCGGTCGTCGGGGTGGAGCTGCGTCGCGCGGACGACGATGTCCTCGAGCTCGGGGGCGATGTCCGCCTCGGGCTTCCGGACGCTCGGTCGCGCCTCGACCCCGTAGACGACCTTCTTGACGACCTCCGCGAAAGGCCCCCCTGGGTGGAGGGGCGTGAGCGTCAAGATCTCGAAGAGGACCGCCCCCAGCGAGTAGATGTCGGTCCGCGCGTCGATCTCCGTGCCGAGCGCCTGCTCGGGCGACATCGAGACGAGCGACCCCATGACCGCCCCCCTGCCCGTGTGCGGCGCCGCCGGCGTGTCGAGCTCGTCGAACGACTGCCGCAGGGTCGCCGGCTCGTCGGCGACCTTCGCGATGCCCCAGTCGAGCAGGTACACCTCGCCGTAGGAGCCGAGCATGATGTTCGAGGGCTTGATGTCACGGTGGACGACGCCACGCTCGTGCGCGTAGTGCACGGCGAGACAGAGCTGCGCGAACGCGGTGAGGAGCTTGTGGCGCGAGAACCGCACCGGCTGACCCGCCGCGAGCTGCCCGAGGATGTCGTCGAGCGTCTGGCCGCGCACGCGCCGCATCGTGAAGAAGAGGTTCCCGGCCGCGTCCGTCCCGATGTCGTAGACGGGCACGATCGCGGGGTGCTCGAGCTGGCCCTGGAGCTTCGCCTCGCGCCCGAACCGCGCGCGCGCCCCGTTGTCCTTCTCGCGGGGCGCGTGGAGCTGCTTCAGCGCGACGCGGCGACCGACGACGGTGTCCTGGACGAGGAGCACGGTCCCCATCCCGCCCTTTCCGAGCAGCCCGTGCGCTTTGTACCGCGCCTCGGGCCCATCGGGCGCAGCGTCCTCGAGATCGACGCCGAGGACGACGCTCGGCTCGCTCTCGTCGAGGCGCGTCCCGTCCTCCCGCAGCTCGGCCCCCGCGTCGACCGCGGACGGGGTCGAGGCGTCGTGGAACGTCGCGGTCGGATCGGTCCGCGCCATCGTCTCGGATGATACCGCGGGCTCAGCGCGTCTCGGGCGGCTTGATGCGCTCGAGCATGCGGTAGAGGCTCGGTCGCGCGACGCCGGCGAGCTCGGCGGCACGGCTCACGACGCCGCCGGCCCGCGCGAGGACGCGGGGCAGGTAGGCCTCTTCGAACCGGTCGAGCACGATCTTGCGGGCCTCGTGGTAGGAGAGCCGCGCGAGCTCGTCGTCCGCGGAGAGGACCACCGCCTCCGCCGACTCGAAGAGCCCTTCACTCCCCGTTCCCAGCGCCGCGTGGCGCTCGACGACGTTCCGCAGCTCGCGCACGTTTCCGGGCCACGAGTACGCGCCGAGCATCGCCGCGATGTCGGGGCTGAAGTCGGCGGCCTCGTCGCGCTTCAGCACGCGCAGCATGGCGCGCGCGATGGGGAGGATGTCCTCCGGACGCTCGCGGAGCGGCGGCACCGTCACGCGGACGACGGCGATGCGATAGAAGAGGTCGCTCCGGAACTCTCCCGTGCGCGCGGACTCCGCGAGCTTCCGGTTCGTGGCGGCGATGACGCGGACGTCGACGCGCTTCGTCCCGCGCGCGCCGACCGGCTTCACCTCGCGCTGCTCGAGCGCCCGCAGGAGCTTCGGCTGCATGTCGAGCGGGAGCTCGCCGATCTCGTCGAGGAAGAGCGTCCCGCCGTTCGCCTCCTCGAAGACGCCACGCCGCGCCTGGTCTGCGCCGGTGAACGCGCCGCGCTCGTGGCCGAAGAGCTCGCTCTCGACGAGGTTCTCGGGGATGGCGCTGCAGTCGGCGACGACGAACGGCGCCTCCTTCCGCAGGCTCGCTCCGTGGACCGCGCGCGCGAGGACGTCCTTTCCGACGCCGCTCTCGCCCTCGATGAGGATCGTGAGCTCCGAGGCCGCGGCCTTCTCGAGGAGCGCGAAGAGGTGCCTCATCACGGGCGACGTGCCGATCGCGTCGCCGAACGTGTCGTTGTCGCTGAGCGGCAGCTCGAGGGCGTCGGCCTCGACCGTGATCGCGATCGTCGTCCCGCCGAGCGAGACCGCCGTGTCTGCCGTCACGGTGATCTCGTGGATGCGGGCCGAGCCCATCATCGTCCCGTTCTTCGACCCGTTGTCGCGGATGCGGACGCCCGAGGGCGTGAGCGTGAGGCGCAGGTGCTCGCGCGAGACGGCCGGATCCGTGAGGCGGAAGTCGGCGCCGTCGCCGCCGCCGATGACGAAGCTCGGCTGGTCGACGCGCGCGTGACGGCCGGCGTCGGGGCCTTTCGTCACCCGGACCGTCACCGCGCGGACGCGGAGGCAGCTCTGGCTCGTAAGGACGGTACGTGTCGGGTCTTCCATGCAGATGGGTCGATCGTATCTCCGGCGGGCGGACGCTCGGTAGTAGGTCGTTCGACGCCGCCGAGGACGCGGGCGACGTCGACCTCCACCGACAAACCCAGGGTATGCGAAAACCCTCGATATTCCCCGTCGTTCAGGACGCCGAGGCTCTGATCCTTGGTCTCCGCGTCCTGGTCCGCGGCGTTCTTCAGGTGGAGCCCGCCGTCCATCACCATCCGCGGGATCGACGCCGTGGCCGCGTACGCGACGGAGAGCGAGAAGGCGCCCGCACGGAGGCCGACCCCGAGGGTCGAGCCGACCTTCGCGAGGGTGTCCCAGTCGAGGCGCGTCATCTTCGCGTCGGTCGCGGAGCCGTCGTAGTAGGCGCCGGCGCGGAGCGCGACGACGGCGCGGCCGACGGCGAGGTTGTAGGCGCCGCCCGCGCGGACCGCGAACGTGTCGTTCCAGCCCTGCTCGCTCGCGAAGCTGCTCACGTCCGGGATGTCGACGCGCGGCCCCTCGGAGGCCCCCCAGCCTTCGTACCGGACGTCGAGCTCGAGGTCGTAGACCTCGAAGGTACCCGCGGTCTCGATGTAGCGGACGCCGACCTGCGCGACGAGCGGGAGATCGAGGGCGAGCGTCGCGGCGTGGGCCTTGTTCCCGACGTAGGACTTGTTCGGCCGCATGATGGTGGCCTGGCCGGAGGCGTCGATCGTGGAGCCCGTCCGCGCCTGCGCGCCGATCTCGACGTGCTCGCTCGCGCGGTAGAGCGCGCCGACGGCGCCGCCGAAGCCGAGGCCGTCGACCGACACTGCGGCGCGGCCGTCGCACTTCGGGTTCTCCGGACCCGCGCAGGCGGGCTTGCCTGCGGCATCGGGGAGGTTCCAGTAGAGCGTCGAGCCCTGCTGGAAGCTCCCGAAGGCGGCGTGGGCGGAGACCCCGATGCGCAGGCGTGACGAGAGGGCGTAGGCCGCCCCCGCGGTCGGCAGGAGCAGGAGCGAGCCCCCTTCCCCGCTCACGGTGTCGTAGCGCGCGGGGGACGGGGCGGTCCCGACGACCCCCTCGTACCGCTTGCCCGTGTTCGCGTTGGGGCCGAAGACGCCGATGCCTACGCCGAGGCGCTCGGTCCCGAGGTCGGACGCCACCGCGAGCATCGGGAGCACCCCCGGCCCGCCCGTGTTCGTCACCGCCGGGTACGGCCGCCCGGCGTCCGCGCCCGCGTCCGCCGGGTAGTTGCCGACGCGACGGAACGTGAAGCTGCTCGCCTGGAGGTTCGCGCCGAGGAGGATCCGGGTGCCGCGCTGGCCGGCGAGGCCGGCGACGTTGTGGAGGATGGCGGTCGCGTCGTCCGCCTTCGCGACGAACGCGCCGCCGCGCGCGAGAGCCTGCGCGCCCTGCTCGGGCGCCTCGTTCATCCCGCCGGCGCGGGCGGCTCCGGTGGCGAGGGAGACGAGCGCGAAGACGGAGACGACGACGGGACGGAGACGCATGACCGGGGGTCGTCACGCGCGGGCGGTCACTTGCCGCACGCCGTCGTGCCCGCGGGGAGCTCGTCGCAGGGGACGCACGCCGTCCCGCCGGCGCAGTTCGCCTGCGGGGGCTCGGGGAAGCCGTCGAAGCAATCCGCGATACACGCCCCCTTGAAGGGCGCCGCGATCTCGATGCCGAAGACGTCGATGCCGCTGAAGCTGCACGCCCTCGCCGTCTTCAAGTCCCCCGTGGCGAGCTCCGTCGGGAGGCAGAGCTCCGCCTTTCGCACGCAGCCCGCGGCCTCGTCGTCGAAGTTCTCGCGGCTGCTCGCGGGCACGAGCGCGTTCGGGACGCAGCTCCCCTTCCCTCCGCAGCACTTCGCGAACGTCTTCGCCGCCTCCGCGGGCTTGTCGCACGGCACCGACGTGCACGCCCCGGTGGGCTGCCCGGTGAACGGGTCGAAGCACGGCGCACACTTCTCGTCGGCGTCGCAGTCCGCGCGCGGGAGCGTGCTCTGCTGCGCGATGGCGGGGAGCCCCGCGGCGAGGCAGCGCCCCTCGAGGCTTCCGACGGAGCGGCAGGTCTTCGGGAGGAACATCCCTGCGGCGGCGACGGATTTCTTCGGCGCGCAGAGCCCCTTCGAGCAGCTCGGGAGCTGGCTCGCCTGATCGGGCGAGACGAGGTCCCGTCCGACGCAGAGGAGCCCCGTGGGGCAGGTGTCCTGCGGGAAGGACGACGTGTCGAGCGGGGTCCCGGTGTACGGGCACGAGGTCGTGCCCGCTTTCGGCGACGAGCCCTTGCTCTCCTCCTTCTCGGCCGATGCCGACGAGCACGGCTTCTTCCCGCTCCCCGATGCCGTCACCTTGCAGACCCCGGTCGACTCGCCGCTGCGGGGATCCTTGCAGGGCACGCAGATCTTCCCGCCGCTGCACTGGTCGCCGGTCGAGCTCTTCAGGAGGTCGTACGACTCGACGACGTCCTTCGCGAGCGGCCAGAAGCAGCGGCCCTCCTCGCCCATGACCGCCTTGCACTCGTCGAGCTTCGGGTTCCCGCCCGCGCGGATGATCTCCTCCGGCGCGCAGACCTCGTCCGAGCCCTTGCAGCTCCCCTTCTCGAAGGCGGAGAGCTCCGCGTCGAGGGCGGTCGAGATGCAGCGCCCGGACGTCCCCTTCGTGCCCTTGCACGTCGGGAGCTTCGACGGATCAGCCCCGCCGCTCGCCTCTTCGTCGTCGCTCGATGCGGTGCAGCCCGACGTCGTGTCGTCGTCGTCGTCGTCGTCCTTCGACGGCGTCACCGAGAGCGGCGCCGCGCACGCGAACAGGCCGAGGCCGAAGAGCCCGAGAGCGAGGATGCGTGAGAGCTTCATCGTGCTCACGCTCGAGCAAGGCGCAGGCCACGCGGATCTCACGTGATTCCGCGCCGATCGACGCGCTCGACCGCGCGCTTCGGTGACACTCTACGGAGACAACGGACGTCTCGTTGTCTCGGCGGAGATGTGTGCCGCGGATCAGCGACGGGCGAGCGGGAGTGGCGGCGAGATCTCGACGCCGAGGAGCGTGCCGGCGTTCGTCGTCACGTACGCGCGACCGCCGTACGCGCCCGGCGTCTGGCCGAAGCCCGTGCCGAGATCGATCCCGTCGATGACGCGGCCGTTGCGCGGCGAGAGGAGGAAGAGCCCGTAGCGCGTCGTACCGACCATGAGCGCCCCCGCGACGGGAACGGGCGCCGTCACGCCGCCCTCCGGGAGCTTGTTCCGCCAGAGGATCCGGCCGGTGAAGGGGTCGAGCCCCATGAGCCCGCTCTGCGCGCTCGACGCGACGAGCACCTTGCGCTCGGGGACCTCTGGACCGCCGCGATCCGGCCCGTTCGGGTTCGGACGGTGGGCAGCCTCCTTGTAGAGGAGGAGATCCGTCACCCCGAGCGCCTTCTCGCTCGTCCAGATCCGCGAGCCCGTCCTCGCGTCGAGGGCGAAGATGCCGCCCGCGTAGCTCGACACGTAGACGACGCGACCCGTGGCGTGCGCGTCGAGGACGGGGGTGGTGTCGACGTCGAGGTAGCGCGGCGCCTCGCCGGCCGTCTGCTCCGCCTCGGCGGACAGGTCGACCGGCGCCCACTTCTCCGCGCCGGTCTTCTCGTCGAACGCGACGACGTGACCGTCGGAGAACGCCATGTAGACGAGGCCGAGCGAGGCGTCGCGGACGGGGCCGGCGTGCCCGGCGATCTCCATCCCCAGCGCCGGCGTGCGATGGGTCTGCCAGCGCGGCTTGCCCGTCCGCCGGTCGGCGGCGAAGAGGTAGTCGGCCGCGTTCGCGAAGTAGAGCGTCTCGCCGCCGAGGACGGGCTTCTTGGAGACCTCGGCGCCGGTGTCGTAGCGATAGAGGAGCTCGCCCGTCGCCGCCTTCACGCAGTAGAGCGCGCCGTCGTTCGAGCCGAAGTACACGACGTCGAGCTCGGCGTCGTAGAGCGGCTCGCTCTGCACCATGCCGATCGTCTCGAAGCGCCAGAGGGTCGTGCCGTCGCCGGCGCGGAGCGCGTAGAGCCCGCGATCCGACGAGCCGACGAAGACCCGCGTGCCCGCCGGATCGATCTCGGGCCGGCCGCGCTCGTACTCCTCGCCGGTCGCCCGTCCGGGGACCGTGAGCGGACGGTGGATGAAGACCTGCATCGCACCGCTCGGGCGGCCGTACCAGAGCGGACGTTCGGGGTTGACCCGGTCGCCGCGGAAGGTCTCGCCGAGGCTGCAGCCGAGCACGCTCGTCGCGAGGGCGGCGAAGGCGAGCACCCCGGCCGCGTTCGCGCGCTTCACGGGTGCCCGCCGCCCTTCTTGAGCTGCTCCATCAGGCGCTGGAGCGCCTCCGGATCCATCTGCCCGCCGCCGCCCTTCGGCGCCTTCGGGACCGCCGTGGGGTCGAGCTCGGCGAGGCGCTCGAACGCCATCGCGCGGAGGTACGGGAACGACGGGCCCACCGGGATCCCCTGCATGAGCGCGTCGTCCGGCTTCTCGAGCCGCGTCTTCAGGCTGAGGAGCGTCTCCTTCGCCTTGTCGTTCTCGCCCTTGTCCATGAGGACGCGAGCCTGGTGGTACATCGCGGCCTCCTTGAAGCCGCGGACGTCCGTGTTCTCGAGCTCCTTGTAGGCCTTCAGCGCGTCGTCCTGGTGCTTGGCGGCCTCGCCAGCGTTCTGCTGCGCCTTGAGCTCGTACGCGAAGCCGATGCCTTCGAGCGCGCGGCACCTCACCTCGACGTCCGCCTGCGCGAGCGCCGAGCCCTTCACGTCCTGGAACGCGCTCAGCGCGCCATCCGGCTCGCGCTTGTCGAGGAGGAGCGAGCCCTCGGCGAGGCGCGACAGGATCGCGGCCCCGGTGCTCGCGTACTTCGACTGTACCTCGCGATACTTGGCGAGCGCCGCCTCGCGTCGCGCCTCGTACGTCTTGAAGGCGGGACCGGCGCTCTCGTCGTCGTCCTTCGTGTCGCCCACGCGCGCGCGCTCGTCGGCCACCGCCTTCGCGAGCAGCACCGACGCCTCCGTCTCGCGCTTGTGGCCGAAGTAGAGGAAGCCGGCGAAGCCGAGGAGCCCCACGGCCACGAGCGCCGCGACGATCTGGACCGCGGTCTGGTTCTTCTTCGCCCACTCGCCGATCTTCGCCGTGCGCTCGATGAGCGGGTCGGCATCGGAGGCGACGGCGACGGCGCGACGCGGCTCGGCGCGCTCGCCGATCTTCGCGAGCTTCTTCGACGCAGCGGTCTCGAGGCCGCCCTTCTTCTTCTTGCCCTTGCGCGCGGCGGCCTTTCGCTCGGCGAGCTTGCGCTCCTCCTCGCGGGCCTTCGCCTCGAGCGGGTCCTCCTCGTCGCCGAGGGCGGCGACGCGACGCGCGACGACGTCGGGACGCGCGGCGTCCTCCACCTCGCTGCTCGCGGGGGCCTCCTCTTCGTCGCCGGCGTCGTCGGCGGCAGAGGCCGCCTCGTCCGTGGCCTTCGAAGCAGCCTCGTCCTCGGCCTTCGCGTCGTCCTCGTTACGTTTTTCGTCGGTCACGGCGGGCGGACTCTACCCCCGGCAGCGACGGGGCGTCAAAGCCCGATTCCGCGGGCCAGAACCGGCCGGAAGCTCGTCTACTTGCCTCAGGGGGCCGGAGCGGCGTCCGAGAGAGCGCGGGCGCGGAGGCGGAGCGACTCCCACGCCTCTCACCGAGAGAGTGGCACTGCGGGTGATGACGTGGCTTCGCGAGCGCGGGCACGCGAAAGGACGACGACCACGCCTCGAACGACACGCCCGACCGCACCTTCGCCGAGGTGCTTGCTCAGCTCGCCACGCAGCGCGGCACGGTCGAGAACGTCAAGGGCGACACGGGCGAGAGCGAAGGACTCGCCGAGCCCGCCGCCCCTCTCCGAGACGAAGCCGTCACGCGCCACGGTTTCAACTTGCACGCCAGCCTCACCATCGCCGCCGACGACGATCTCGGCCGAGAGCGCCCGTGCCGGTACGGCTTGCGTCCGCCATTCTCGCCGTCGCGCTTCCGCGTCCTGCGAGACGGCCGCATCTCCTATCGAATGAAGAAGTCGTCGCGGCGCGTCTCGCGCTGCGTCGACGGCGAGGCGATGGGCCCGCTCCCGCTGCGCATCGACGTCCTCCCCGGCGCCCTCACGCTCCGCGCGTGTTCCGCGCGAGCGCCGATCGACTCACGGGACGACCGTGCAGGTCGGGCTGTGGTGGATCGCGTAGCCCGCGAGGTCGCGCGTGTACCCGAAGCCCGTCTGGAACGTCGCGCCGGGGCGCGCGGCCTCGACGATCGCGCGGCGGAGGGTGAAGTCGATCGCGTTCGCGTCGCGGTCCTCGCCCTCGAAGCCCATCGCGTCCTCGACGCCCGTGTCGCCCGTGTACGCGACGGCGAACGTCGCGCCGACCTTCGGCGTGCTCGAGTCGGAGGCGCCGGGGAGGCGGGCGTCGAGCGTGAAGGTTCCGCGGCGGCGCGCGTTGCGATCGAGCCGGATCGTCCCCTCCCAGGTTCTCGCCTTGCAGCGGGCGACGAACGCCCGATCGTCGGACGGCGCCGCGGCGCTCGGCTTCAGGGTGTACGTCCCGCTCCGGGACGTGAAGACGAGCTTGCCGTCGCGCACCTCGAGGCCGACGTCGACCCTCTCCGCCCCCGCGTCGCTCGAGCGGAACGCGAGGCGCTGGCCGTCCGAGGCGTAGAGCTGGTAGGCGCCGTGGATCGAGAGCTTCTCTTCCTTGCGCACGGGGACGGGGAAGAAGGGGTTTCCCCAGAGCGGCTCGGTCGTCTCGCGGACGCGCACGTACTCCATCTCGAAGCGGCGGTTCGGCGCGATCGTCAGCGCGGCGACGTACGAGCCGCGGAGCGGTGCGCGCTCGACGACGTAGTGACCGGAGCCGAGCGCCGTCAGCGCGTCCTCCGACGACGCGACGCCGTCGTCGTCGTCCGCGGGCGCGGCGCAGCCGCTCGCGCCGAACGCCACCGTCACGAGGAGGGGCGCCGCGACGGCGAGCGCGAGGCGACGCGAGGAGGAGGGCTGGGCGGACACGTGGGGCGAGGTAGCAGCTCGCCTCGGACGCGCAAGGAAAACCGCGTTCGAGGGCGCTCTCGCGCACTCGTGCGGTCGGTCGAGGCGCCCGAGCTCCGCGCCCGGCGCGCCGTCGAGGTCCTCTGCGCGTCGAGGACGGAAACGTCCCCGTCCCCCCGAAGCGCCCGAGGCTCTAGAAGAGGGAGCAAGGGACACGCGGAGCCGCGCGACGATCGCGATGGGGCATCTCCGAGGACGCGGTGTGTCAGTACTCCATCAACATGGCGTCGCTCTGCGGATCGAAGATGTAGAGCCCCTCGGAGCCCAGCAGGGTCAACACCGCGTCGAGCACCTCGAGCTGCCGGTCTCCTTTCCCGGAGCCGTGGTTGACGCTCACGTACGCGTCGCCGATCGTGACCTGGATGTAGCTGTCCTCCTCCCAGCTCAGCTCGATGTGGTCGACCTCGACGCCCTCGTCCGGCTCGAAGCGCGTGAAGCCGGGCACGGCGTCGAGGATCTTCTGCGCGAGCACCTCCTGGTCGATGCCGAGGTCGGCGTCGTGACCGTCGAAGACGATCTGCCGCGCGCGCTCGGTGTCGTCGGTGTCGACGGCGTAGTAGTCGATGCTCACGCGTCGCCCTTAGCACCGCGTCTTCGCCACGAGCAACTCGGTCTCGTGCATGCGTTCGCCCGAGCGGCGGCGCAGGCGCCCGACGCCGCGTTCCCGGAAGTCGCTCCCGTCGTGCACGTCCGAACCTACGTCGCGATCGCCCCCCCGCGCGTGAACCTGGAGGACCTCGCGACGATCTAGGTCGACGTGCGCGTGCTGGGCACGACCGGTAGGCGGGAGCGCCATGCACGCTGACGAGCCGCGAGAGCACGTCGATGACGCGCCCCGACCCTCCCACGCCACTGCTCGGAAGGGATCGCGTCGTCTGCGGTTGCCAGGCCTGGCCGCGGCGCGAGGATCGCGACCACAGATCATACTGAACGCCGTGCGTTCACGCGCGCGAGGGGGGGGATGATCTCATCGTCGCGAGTCGATGCAGTCTTCACTCCGCCTGTGAACGGCATCACCACGCTTCGTGAACGGTCGTCCCCAGTGTCATCGTCCGGCACGGAGATGCGCACGCCGTTACGCGCGTCTCGCCGGCCCGGACAGCCCTGAAAATGCGTCGCTTCATCATTCCTCGCGCGTGCGCGTCGACACGCCGCGTGGTGGTCCGGATCGTGGATGCGCGGCGGACGCGTCGCGCACGGTGCGCGGCCGCTCGATCATCTTTCCTTCGCATCACGGTGTCCGCATGCTTCTCCTTCGTCGACTCTTCCTCGTGCCGTCTGCCTCGCTCCTCTCCTCCCTCCTGCTCGCCTCGGCTCCGGCCCTCGCGGCGGAACCTTCCGCCGAGGCGCCGAAGGCCGAGGCTCCGGCGGCAGGTCTGAAGGGGTTCGAGCTGATGCTGCGCCCCTCGTTCGGAGGCGCGCCGTCGGACTCGCCGGTGAAATTCGCGCCGCAGAACGGCGTTCAGTTCCAGGGCGATCCGGGCGCGCTGTTGAAGGGCGCGTCGCCGTGGGGGAGCGGCTTCGTCGGTCAGGCGTCGGTCGGTTACCGCTTCATCCCGTTGATGAGCGCGGGCCTGCGCGCGGGCTTCCGGAGGGTGTCCGGCTCGGACCTCGACGACGGCTCGACGAACCTCTCGCGTACGGGCTGGGAGGGTGGCTTCTACCTGCGCCTCTACCCGGCCGCCGCGGCTCCGAGCGTGTCGAAGTACGTGGACCCGTGGGTGAGCGTGGGCGTCGGCTACCAGAACGACGCGCAGTCGTTCAAGCGGCGCATCGCGACGTCGAACGGCGGCAACGTGCAGGGCGACGTCTCGCTCGATCACCACGCGATCTCCGTTCCGATCGCGATCGGCGTCGACTACCGCGTCACGAAGTTCCTCTCGCTCGGTCCCTCCTTCGAGCTCGGCGTCAACAGCCCGATCGCGGGGTGCATGTCGACGAGCGCCCCGGGCTTCGCAGGCACCACCTACTGCTCGAACGCCGAGCCGGGGAAGAACTTCGTCAAGGCCGAGACCTACCTCGCATGGAACGCGGGGCTCGACGCGAAGGTAACGTTCTAGACTGGAGCGCCGCTCGGCTGGCCGAGCGAGAGATCGACGGCGGCGAACAGCAGCAGCCCGCCATGTCAGACGACGTCATTTGGCGAGGATCCGCGGGCGACGCATCGTCGTGGTCGTGATCACCGCCCGCCGCGTCTCCAGCGCTTGCCTCGTTGCCCTGCTCGGGATTCTTGCCGCGCCGCTCACCGGATGTGGCCGCTGTTCGTCCGGCCTGATGCCGTCGGACACGGTCTACGTCGAGGGCTGCGGGTGCGTCGCGATCCCGGACAGGGACGTTGGGTGCCGCAGCTGGTCTCCCTCGCGGCCTGATCCTCCGGGGCCGGAGGACGGGGGCATGAACGACGCGGCGCCGAACGACGCCGGTGTTCTTGCCGCCGCGGATGCCGATGCGGACGTGAGCCGTCGGCGTCGAGGGGAACCGGGGGGCCGGAGACGCGGGTCGCGATGCCGCACCGCACGGCGTTCGTCTGGCACGTCTACGTGCCCGGCATCAGCCCCGGGCAGCGGTACGGCTACCGGGTCGACGGTCCGTACGAACCCGAGCGCGGGCACCGCTTCCCGTCGTGCTCCTCGATCCCTACGCCCGCGCCGTCGACGGGGTCGAGCGCTGGGAGGCGGGCTGCTTCGCCTACGAGCTCGGGAACCCGAAGGCCGACCTCGCACCCCACCCGGGTGCCCCAGCTTGGCACCCCGTTCGTCGGCAACGATGACCTGAAGGTCGGAGTTCCCTGCCAGCGTAGCCCGCGCGGAGGCGGCGAGCTGGTGCTCGTCAATCCACACGCCCGCGAGGCGAAGGGCACCGTCACACATCACGTCGACCCTCAGCTCCGTGCGCGGCGGTGCACCGCCCTGCGTCCGAGGGCTCGGCGCGACGCGCTCCGCGGCCGGCTGCGCCTCCGGCGGGAGTGGCATGTCTGCATAGACGGGATGGACCTTCTTCTCCGGCTCGTACTGGTTGACAACCGTGCTCTTCGCGACGGCCAAATCTCGGAGGACGCGGCGGATCAGCGCGAGGCCCTCGCAGCCCCGACGCGCTACCGTTTCTTACGCACCTCGCGTCGCGCCTCGTACGTCCGCGAAGCCGAGGAGCCCCACGGCCACGAGCGCCGCGACGATCTGGATCGCGGTCTGGTTCTTCTTCGCCCACTCGCCGATCTTCGCCGTGCGCTCGATGAGCGGGTCGGCATCGGAGGCGACGGCGACGGCGCGACGCGGCTCGGCGCGCTCGCCGATCTTCGCGAGCTTCTTCGACGCAGCGGTCTCGAGGCCGCCCTTCTTCTTCTTGCCCTTGCGCGCGGCGGCCTTTCGCTCGGCGAGCTTGCGCTCCTCCTCGCGGGCCTTCGCCTCGAGCGGGTCCTCCTCGTCGCCGAGGGCGGCGACGCGACGCGCGACGACGTCGGGACGCGCGGCGTCCTCCACCTCGCTGCTCGCGGGGGGCTCCTCTTCGTCGCCGGCGTCGTCGGCGGCAGAGGCCGCCTCGTCCGTGGCCTTCGAAGCAGCCTCGTCCTCGGCCTTCCTGTCGTCCTCGTTACGTCATTCGTCGGTCACGGCGGGCGGACTCTGCCCCCGGCAGCGACGGGGCGTCAAAGCCCGATTCCGCGGGCCAGAACCGGTCGGAAGCTCGTCTACTTGCCTCAGGGGGCCGGAGCGGCGTCCGAGAGAGCGCGGGCGCGGAGGCGGAGCGACTCCCACGCCTCCGGCCGCAGCATCTCGGCGCGCGGCCCCGGCACGTAGCGGTGCGCGCGCGCTTCGCGCCAGAGGTTGAAGAGCCGGTAGCACGTCGCGTGATGCGCGGACGTGAGGTCGCCGAGCGAGACGAACCGCGGTGACGGCGCGCTCCCGGTCTGTTGCGTGAAGCCCGCGCGCATCATCGCTTCGCAGTCGGTCGCCGCGACTTCGCGGTTCTCCGCGCGCCACTGGCGCATCACGTCGGCGCCGTACTGCGCGTCCAGGCGCGCGTCGCTCGCACGCATGAAGTGGAGCCACGCCTCGAGAACCTCCTCCGACGTGAGGCCGGCGCGCGTGCCGAGCTCGAGCATGAAGTCGTCGGCCGCTTGCTCGTGCGTGTAGAGGCCGAGGCCGTTGGCCCGGGCGCGCTCGAGGAGACGCGCCGCCTTGGCGTCGAGCGCGCGCGCGGAGGCGTCGAGACGACCGAGGAAGTCGGCGAGCGAGTCGCCGTGACGCAACGAGACCTTCACACGGCGGTCGGGCCGCTCGCGTCCGGCCAGGAGAAGGAGCTTGCCCGCGCCGAGCGAGCCCCCGGTGCCATCGCGAAGCGCGAGCGAGGGCGCGCACTGCGCGAGCTCGCGCTCGAACGTCTGGAATGCCGCGCGCGTGGCGGCGGTGGGCGCGGAGTCGGTCGCAGCCCAGATCTCCGGATGAACCTTGAGGACGGCCCGTGCGCCCGCGCAGACGAAGTCGCGGTCGGTGTTCTGCTGCAACATGGGGGCGACTCCTCGCAGCAGCAGCGGGACGAGCCGCTGGCTGTAGACGAGGGCGAACGCAGGCTGGCTCGGCTGGCCGCCCTCGACCTCGCGATACGCTGCCTCGAGGTCGGCGCTCCCCGGAGCGCGCGTGGGCTTGCGCGTCGAGCGCTCGTCGACGATGTACCAGAACCCGTACTCGGCCCGGCTGCGGCTCGACGCGTGCGCGAGGTAGTAGTGCCCCGCTTCGTGCGCCGCGACCGCCGCCAGCGTTGGCTCGTCGAAGTCGGAGAGGATGTCGCTCGAGAACTGGATGTACGGCGAGGTGGCGCTGACGACCGCCTCCTCGGCGTCCGCTGCGCCGGGCTGCACCTGGCACGCGGCGGACGCTTCGAGCCGGAGGGCGCCGCCACCCGTCGCCGTGATCGCGCAACTCGGACGCGGCGCCGCCGCCACGTAGCGGAGGTAGCCGTCGGGAGTCCAGCCCGCCGTACGCGCGCAGGTCCTCGCCGGGAGCTTCCAGACGCCGTCGTCGAGCACGAGGGACTTGCTGCCCGGCGTGCCAGCGCCCAGCGGAGCGCCGAGACACGCGAAGCTCCCGCTGACCCAGGCGTTCCACTTCGCCTTCGAAGCGAGCACTTTCGCGATCGGTCGGGGTGCGACGAGCGCCGTCCCTGTCTTCCTGAGGATCTCGTCGCGGACGATGCGGTCGAAGCGATCGAGCCACGTCTGCACACGCTGCGTGAGCGCTTCATCGTCGGCGGCCGCGGGGGGCAGCTCTTCCCCCCACTGCGCCCGGGCGGCACGGAACCCCTCGTACGGCTCGTCGACCCATGCGTACGGGCTGTTGTCGAGGACGTACTCGCGTGCGGTGTGCGCGGAGTCTCCCGTTTCCGTGTCGTCGTTCACGGGCGCTGCGCACGCCACGCCGAATCCTGCCAGGACCAACGAAAGACCTAGCCGACGTCGATGCATCCGCTCCGCTGCAGCACGACTCGGACCACCCTTCACCGCGGCGGATCGTCGTGGGACGCCGGCCAGCGGACTCCCGGCCTCGGGTCTCGTGATCCCCCTCGAGCCATCCCGAATCGCGAAGGGGAACGAACCCCGCACACACTCCGCGCGCCCCCCGCCTACGGGATGTCGTCCGCGGACGACGCCCCGCCGTCCCAGGCCTGCGGCGGGGGCGGCGGGACCTCGGGCGCGCGGCGGACGACCCAGCGCGCGCGGACGGCCTCGCCGGTGACGGCGACCCGCGCCCCGGCGACGAGCGCGGGGATCTCCGCCACGAGCACGTCCTCCGCGCTCGCGGTGAGCGCGAGCCTCTCGCCGGGCTCGAGCGTGGCGGCGACCGCGTCCGGGGGCGTACCGCGCTGGACGAGCACGAGCAGGCGGGAAGGCCCCTCCCCTGTCGTTCCGGCGGGCACGAGCCCCGCCTCGTGCGCGATCGCGAGGAGCTCCACGGTGGGGTCCGGGGTCCCGAGGAACCGCGCGAGCGCGGCGCGGAAGACGGCGCCCTTCTCCCCGAGGGCGACGAGGGCGCGGGCCTCGGGCGCGCGCATGTGGACGTAGCGCTCGGCGACGAAGGCCGCGAGGATCGGCTCGCGCGCGCGCGGATCGCCGAGCGCCCCGAGCGCCCCGACCACGAAGGGCCGGAGACGCACGTCCCCGATGGATCGGACGAGCGACGGCACGGCTGACCTCGCCTTGACCGTCGCCAACGCCGCGAGGATCTCGCGCGCCTCGTCGATCTCGCCGGGAGCCGTCGCGCCGGGCGTGAACGCTTCGTCCCATCGCGCGACGAGGCTCGGCTCGCCGCGAGCGTCACCGCGCTCGGCGAGCGCGAGCGCCGCGGCCGTCCTCCTCGCCGCGTCGCCTCCCTCGAGCGCCGTCGCCGCGAGCGGACCGAGCTCGTCGAGCGGTTCACCGAGCCGCACGAGCGCGAGGGCGCTCCACTCGCGCACCTCCGCGTCCTCGTCCTTCGCGAGCGCGCGCCGGAGCTGGGGCGTCATCTCGGGCGCGCGCAGACGGAACGCGCAGCGCGCGGCGGCGCGGCGAATGTCCACGCGAGAGTCGTCGAAGAGCGGGAGCACGTCCTCGGCCGCGTCGCGGTCGCCCTGGAGGCCGCGACGGAGGGCCTCCGGCAGCCCGGCGAATTCGACCTTCCCGTTCTCGCGCTCGATCGCGGCGGTGAGCCTCCGGAGCTCCGCGACGCGCGCGGGACGATCCGTGACGGGCGACCTCTGCCCCGGATCCTTCGCGACGTCGAACAGCGTGCACGCCCCGATCTTCCGGGCGCAGACGAGGCGGTCCGATCCGCGCGCGACGAGCGTCTGCTCGTCCGTCTCCGCGAACGCGAGCCCCTCGTCGTCGGGCGCCGCCTTGCCGACGAGGAGCGGTCCGAGGTCGCGGCCGCGGAGCCGTGCTGGCCGCGGGACGTCGAGGGCCGCGAGCGTGGTCGGGAGGAGATCGATCGTCTGCACCGGCGCGGTCACGACCCGGGGCGCGAGACCGGGCGCGACGACGACGAGCGGGACGCGCACCTGCTCCTCGTAGACCGTGGTGCCGTGGTAGCGGCCGCCGTGATCGCCGAGCTCCTCGCCGTGGTCGGCGCTCACGATCGTCACCGCGCCCGGGCGACGCGCCTCGACGAGGCGCACGACGTCGCCGACGAGGGCATCCGCCGCCGCGATCTCGCTGTCGTACGCGTCGCTCGTCTCGTCGCCGCGGAAGACGTGCGCGGGGTGCTCCTCGTACGGCTCGTGCGGCTCGAAGAGGTGGACCCAGAGGAAGAGCGGCTTGTCGCGCGGCGCCTGGGCGAGGTAGCGCTCGATCTGCGCGCGCCGTCGCTCTTCGTCCGCGAACTCCTCCTTCCGGTACTCGAAGCCGAGCCCTTCCCGCTGCATCGTGGGGAACTTGTGCGCGTCGATGAAGAAGACGGCGGGCGGGTAGAAGGCCGCGGTGCGGTAGCCGTAGCGCCGGAGGAGGAGCGGCCAGGTCTCGGCGTCGTCCTTCGCCCCCATCGCGAGGAGCGGCCGGACGTACTTGCCGGTCATCATCGACGCGACCGAGTAGGAGGTGTGCGGGGTCGGGCAGTACGCGTGCGTGAAGCGGACGCCGCGCGCGGCGAGCGCGTCGATGGAGGGCGTCGTCGTGCGCGCGTAGCCGTACGACGACACGTGATCGGCGCGGAGAGCGTCGATCGTCACGAGCACGATGTCCCGCCCCGTCCAGTCGAGCGTCCGATCGGCCGACACCTTCGCGGCGGCGGTGACGGTCCCGTCCGACGCCTCGTCGTCGAGCGGCGGCGGCGGCGCGAGCACCGCGGCCAGGCGCACCGCGCGCCCGAGG